>JBIIAI010000321.1:0-2818 GCA_044239965.1 Akkermansiaceae bacterium | reverse complement strand
TTCGAGTGCAAGGGAATGACAAGGATGGCACTCTCGCGATCGAAGGAGACTCCAGCTCCAGTGAACCCTTTTTGGAATGGAAGGACGGACTCATGATTACGGAGGGAGAGAAGAAGTTATTCGTCCGCGAATTCATGATTTGCGAATACGGCTCAGCTCGCACAGTAAAATTTATCACACTCGATTAACCATGGCACACCTCATCACGCCCATCATACTCGACGGCGAAGCATACTGCTGCCAACCTGCCACCCGCCGCACGGCTGCCATCCTCAGCGATGCCGCGACGGAGTTATCACCAAACCAGTGGGAAATTTACCGCGCCGCCCAAGATAACACCATCAAGACGGGTGCGGTGAAATTCGGCGTCTGCTGCGCCAAACAAATCGTCATCACTCTCGAAGGCGAAATTGAAACACTCAACGATAGCTATGACTGGATCCGCGTCTTGCACAATGGCATCGAGGTGTTTTTCCACGAAAGCACTCAAACCAGCGAGGACCCCGATGATGCCGTTGCCGTTGGTCCCTTTGCCGTTACGTTAGAATTGGAGGATCGGCCGTGTGGTCACATCTTTGAGATCACCGGATCGACGGGCGATGGCAATGCCAACAATGATGTGTTTTGGAAGGCCTCCGTGGCCATCAGTTGACAGGCTAGCAACAGCGTGAAGCTCTACGTTGATCTGGAAACACTACAACTGATTGAAGGACCAGGATTCCGCAATCCAACTTCGTCTCTGCGATTCAAGCGTGGGGATGCCGCACAGATCGAGGTGATGTTTCTTGCGGGAGGCACGACCCCTGTGGCGATTGGCGATCCGCTCAACCTGGAAATCCAGTTCGGCATCAAGCCCCGCAATCGCTACGACATCGGCTACCTCGTTCGCTCGGCAAGCTGGATCATGCCCACTACCGAGCCACCCATCTATCGCTGCTCGCCATCGTTCAATACCATAGAGCTCAATTCCGCTCTCGGCGTGGGATCGGCCACGGGCTCAGAGCTTGCGGAAATCACTCTGATGGGAGAAATCACTTGGCGCGAAGGATCTGCGGAGCCGACTTCCACACGCACGTTTTTGGTCGTAGTGGAGAATGACGTGAATCGCGGCACGGAAGGCGTTCCCACCAGTGCGGAGCCTCCGTATCCAGCACCTGAGAACATCGTGACCACCGCTGCAATTACCGAAGCTCTGGCCAATCACAGCAATGCCGCCGACCCGCATCCGAACTACTTGCGTCACGATGAGCAAGAGACCTTGAGTGCCGAAGAACAAACGAATGTGCGGGCAGCCATCAACGCGCCTGAAGCACCACCGTATCTGAACTTGCCCATGCAGTTCATCGATGGCGTTTGGCATGTGAGCGTGCTGGATTACCAACCATCCAATAGCAGTGATGCGATGACCGGAGGCACGCCTGGATGGCGCGGTAGGATCGCCTGCTACAACGAGCTCAGTTGGATCTGCATCAAAGATGACATGACGGAAGCCAATGACGGTTGGCGCAAACTTTGGTATACGATTCTGGGACCACCACAGGTGACGGTTGTTCTCATCAACAGCTACGAGAGTTTGACATCATTCGGCATATTGGAAGCGGGAATGAACTACCGTGTCAGGTTCGACAACTTCGATTCGGTTCCAAACGGCGGGATCTTTGGAATCACCTACGTGAGCAACGGATCAGCTTCAGTCTCTAATGTGCAGTTGGTGGATTATGCGTTCATCAGTGCGAGCATTAGCAATACGGCCGACTTCACAGCGGAACTCACCGAGGAACCAACGAGTGCCAGCGATATTTTTGCCGAGTTCACATTCACTGCCGATTCGAGCTTCAATTGGGCGGGCTACTGCATCTTTGGTTACTACACCTCTGGGTTGGAAGTTTCCTTCACCGTCACCATCACTCCATTGCCATGAGCCAAACCACAACCAACAATCTTGCTTTGCGTAACGCCCGAATCGCACGTCGCAGCCTACTGGAATCTACTTGGAAGAGGCGTCTTGCCCATGGGATCACCGTAGGCGAAAGAACGCTGCGTTGCGAAGAATCTGACCGTAATGCATTCAGCCAATTGCTCGTCATGTTAGCCGAAGCTGAGCGCCTCGGGCAACTGCCCACCACGATTCCCATCACGGATCGCAGCGGACAAATGCACCTACTCAGCGTGCCAGACCTGCGCCTGCTGCTACTCGCCTATGGCAACACCTACCAAAGCCTCTGGACGCAGAAAGCACAATACCACGCCGCCATCGAACAAGCAGAGACGTTAGAGGCCGTGAATCAAATCTCCTTCAACTTTCCCTAACCATGCGCACCAACCTCGAAAGCGATTCCATTCTCACAGCCACGGTAGGCATTGCTTCTCCCGTGGTCGGAGTCATCACCTCATTCCAAGAACAGATCGAGTGGACGCTGCGTGTGGCATCCTTGATCGTCGGCCTCATGGTCGGCACCATGTCCCTGATCGCCATGGTCAAGAAGATGCGGGGTAAGTGAGGAGCAGCCGTACGCAGGGTGGTGTGGGACTCGGGAGCTAATCACTCCCAGGGACCCAATTATTCGCCTTAGTTCGTTGTTATGCATCCGTCATCGCTCTCTCTTGCCCTCGAAACGTATGCCCTTATTAATGCCGCTGGTCACAACTCCTTTGAAGCTCTTTAAATCGGCTGAAAAGCGTAGATCGTGACGAATCTTCAAATCTCCCAGAATCACCTCTATGGTAAGCCCACCCTTGTCGCTCCATGTGCCTTGAGCTCCGTTTAGTGTACAAACTCCTTCTGGCGATAGAGTAAAGGCCGAAGTCAGACCTGGTG
>JBIIAI010000150.1:0-7412 GCA_044239965.1 Akkermansiaceae bacterium | reverse complement strand
TGAGGCGCTGGTGTTTTTCATGAGTCGATCCAACGATCTGAGCGTAAGAACTGCTTTCATACCCCTTGTGATGATTACTCGGGCTTTTTCTCGGTTTCGCGGTAGTCGGGGAAGCCCATGACGCGGGGGGCGCGGCTGCCGGGCTGGTTGATGATGAAGTAAATGCTGCGCGAGCGTGGATCGTGGGTCCACTTGGTTTCGCAGAGTGGGTAGAGATCTTGTCTTCCTACGATGTAGTAGCTGAGGTTGACGTTGTAGTCTTCGTTGCCGCTGGCGGGGGCATCGAGGATGGCACGGCTTTGCGGTTTCATGTCGAGTTTTTGTGAGCCGACTTGGCCGCCGACGCGGGTGCTGGTGAGGTTGTACCAGAGCATTTGGCCTTTTTGAAAGCTATCGGGATTGGCGGGGATGATCTGCATGCGCATGGGGACTGCCTTGTTGGTGGGATCGTGCGCGAGGAGCAGATAGAATTCGTTAGTGGTGGCAGGCACCTGGATTTTTGGGCTGGTGGCGGGTGCGGCTTGGTCTGCGGGCAGTGCCTGTGGGGCAAGGCTGAGGGTGATGTCACCTGCGGGCAAAACGTAGGGCGGCGAGAGATTGAGGCGTGGGAGTTCTACTTCTTGCGCGGCTCCTGCGAGGGCGGGATCCGTGCTGGCGTGGAGGTGGATTTTTTCGGGAGCCTCGGCAGGGCCATTGAGGAAGAGGATGCGGACCGTGCGTTCTGTCTGTGCCAAAAGGGAAGAAGCACAGGAAATGAGTGTGGCGCAGATGAGAACGGCGAGGCGCGGGTAGAGGGTGCGGTGGTTCATGCTAAGAGGATCGGCAGTTTAGATTTCTTCCTCGCGGAGCCAGCGGAAGGAGACGACGGTGAAGCGGCGACCAAAGGCTTTGTTGAGGGCTTTGACCGTGGGGGTAGCGAGTTCGGCCGCTTCGCTGGGGTCAGTGTAATCGCGGGTGCGCTGCACGATGGCTTCGCACCAAGCGCGGGCTTTGATGTTGTTGTTGGCATCGCGTGCATCGCCGTAGGCGCGGATGCGGAAGGTGTCATCGCGGGCGGAGAGAATGGGTGCGAGAGGGCGTAGGATGTCAGCCTGGCGGGTCCAGCCTGGGAGTCCGTAGGCACTTTCACCCACTGCGGCATCGGGGAATTGGTATTCGGGGCTGGCACCACCCACGGGCATGGCACCGGCGTCTTTGGAGAGCCCTTGGATGGCCGAGAAGGGGTTGAGAGCGGATTTTTTCGATAGCTCATTGAGGGCGGATTGAATCGCGCCAGCGAGGGCGAGATTGCCGGAGCTGAGCTGGCGATTGACAAATTCGGACAAGGAGAGAAACGGACCACGCAGGCGGACTTGCTCGACGATCAGGAGGGCGAGTTCATCCAGTTGATCTTCGTCAAAGGTGCGATAGCCGGCAAATTCTGCGGACTCAGGAAAAGATCCAGATGAACCTTGGCGACGAGCCTCGACATCACCAGCGATGGTGAAGCGGCTGTGGGGGAAATCTTCCTTGCCTGAGGTGGCGATCGACCATGAGGCTCCGCTCTCAGTAATGTGTGCGGTCTTTTGTTGACGAGCATGACGCAGCAGCGCGCGCCACGCGGTCTCTGAGGTGGAGTTGACATTGAACATGCCCTCGACTTCGAGGCGTGAGGCGATGGTTTTCCAGCCATTGCGATCGCGGACATTTTTGTTGAACAAGGTGGTGGCCTCGGTGGCAGAAATGGCAGCCTTTTGACGATCGAGTGCGATGGCTTGGTAGGCGCGGTTTGGCAGCGGCGTGGTGCCTGTGACGAATTCCTGATAAACGACCTGCATGGATTTGCCGGAGGAGCCGAAGTTGGTCGGATTGGGCGCGATGGAGGAGAAGAACCAATCGTCGAAGAGGATGTGATTGGCGCAGTAGGAGTCATCGTGCTGGAGGTTTACCGTGTCGTCAGTTTTGCTGTTGCTGTTGAATACGGCATTGGGCGGAAGCAGGGGAGAGGCATCGCTATTGCCAATGAGGTTGATGGCGTAGGGTGGAATCGGATTTTCGTAACGCAGATCCCAGTTTTGCAATTCGCCGAGCGAGGAAAGCGGGCGAGTGGGTAGCTCTGCGATGACGCAGCGCGAAAGTCCATCTGCTTTGTTGAATCCTGTGACGATGTAGCCGCGCCCGGTGGCATCGTTGGTGTTCGGAAGCCAACTATCTCCTGCTCCCGCGTGTTTCACGAAGCTGTAGTCGAAAGGGGAATTCACGGGGTGGCCCGTACCGTTGTATTTGCGTCCGATGGTGCTCTCGACTACGTCTTTTCCACCCATCGCCGTGTAGTTGACGAGTGGGCTCGACTGCACAAAGCCCTTGGCGGCGATGTGCGTATTGCTGGCCATGCGCGCACCAAACATCGTGGACATAAACGGGGTGGGATTGGCGACGGAAGCACTCAATGTGCTCTGCGCCATCTGTGTGAGCGGCGGATAGACTTTGTCTGCGACAGCAGGTGGATAAACCATGCGGTAAACGAGGTGGCGGCGTCCTGCGATGCTCATGTCCAGATAGATGCCTACTCCCGGTGCTCCATCGGAGTAAGAGGTATCAAATTTCGCATCGGCCTTGATGCTAGAACCGGCAGGTACTGCCATTGGTTGGCCAGCGGAGTTAACGACGGGGAAAAAGTGACCACCTTTGCTTCGGTAGCCTACGGCAAGTTCGCTGATTTCAGTCGCGGCAATTGGCGAGGTGTTTTGTGGGCTGAATACGCGTGTTTCACCGGGCTTGAGTGTGAAGGCACTTGCGATGTTGTAACGCAGGCTGGCCGTGGTGGAAAGTGCAGGAGTGTTGTTGGTAGCCCCTGCCATGAGTGCTTGGTAGTTGGTGTTCGTGGTGGAATTGACTGTGTATCGCAGAGCAGCGGGGAGCGGTTTGGGAATGCTGAAACTAAGGGCCGCAGCCGAGGTGATCTCGACGTTGTAGGGATTCCACATGGTGATGATTGGGGTAAGCAATAATCGAGGTTCGAGACTGCCAGCGGGCGGTGCTGGCTGGCCTGCAGTAGCCGTGGCGGGCCCAGCCCAGTGAGAAAACACCCACTGAATCCGGGCGATCACCGGGATGGCTCGCACTTTGTGGATGTAGCTGTAGGTGTTTGCGGTATCGTCAATGGCGTAGGAGTTCGGCGTGCTGTTCGAGAGAAGGATGCGATTGCCAGTAGCGCTGAGACGTTTGTACATCGTGGCATACTCCTTGAGGTTTTCCCACGAGCATACGGCACCGAATTGGTAGATGGGCATTTCACTGCCGCCGCCGCGATAAGCAGCCCACGGGTAAAGCATGGATTTGCTCGCTCGTGTATTGGATCCAGCAGGCAGTGAGCACAGCACATCTTGCGTCGGGGTAGCGCGGAATAGGGGCAGGGAACTGCTGCCGACGGAGGCGTAATTTTCGGTAAAAATCGAGAGATCTTTGCGCCAGCCACCTGTGGCGGTGTTGGTCAGCAAGCCCTTTGACCAGGGGCTGAGATCGTGGAAAAATTCCTTCGATGCGAGGATATCGCCAGAGCCTGCAATGAGGTTGATTTGATCGAGCGAGGAAATTTTATCGACTTGAGTCGGGTTGTTGTTGAGGGACTCCAAGCGAAAAATTTCGGGATCGGCAATGGCGTGTGATTTGGCGATGCCAGACCAGCCGGCGGGGTTATCGTTGGTGGGTTGATAGGGAGCGGGGATGTGGGCTTTTTGATTCTCTCCGCTGACATACCATGCGTAGCAGCCGTTTTTTGAGGCATCGATGCGGATGTTGCTGGGTGGGATGTGGATTTGCAGTTGATCGCGGTTTGGTCCTTTGCCCACGGTGGATTCGCCGATGAGAGGCACACTCTGCGGAGAGATTTTCGTGTCGGGTAGGGAAGCCGAATCGCCAGGTGCCGCAAGTGAGTGAGAGGTGAGCCAGCGGAGAAAGCGCTGGTTTTTCGACGATTTGTAATTTCCTGGGGAAATGGGGCGTCCTTGAAAAGAACCGGTCTGGGTGTGATCGGAGCCTTCCCAGCTTTTCCACACGCCGAGGATGGGCGGGTTAGTTTTGTTCAGAATATCGGCGCGGGCCGTGACTCTTGTGTCTGCTCCAGCATCTTTCTGCAAGGCGCCCAGAGCGAGCATCAATGACATTCGTGCATTGGATCGCGCCGTGGCATAATCGTTTTGGTAGCTGGATTGCCGTAAGGTCACAGAGCTCAATGAGAGCACGCCTACGGCCACCATGGTCAACAACACGAGCAGGGAAATCGTGATGATCAAAGTGAATCCCCGGGGAGTTTTGTGGTGGGTTTTCATAGGAAAGGTTGCTTAGGGTTTGCGATATTACAATATCATACGATGTAATGACATCGCAAGAGATTTTTGTGACTGTATGCAAAAAAAGAATGGATTCTTAAACTGCGCGATGCTTTCGGGAAATTTCTTTTCAAGAGAAGGATTCGGCACTATCGTGCGCCGCGCCACTCTGGCACTACCCCGAATTTTTCTATGTCCGACGCCGACGAAACCAAATCTGACTTCATCCGTGATATCATTGCAACTGATCTTGCCAGTGGCAAACATCAGAGCATCATCACCCGATTTCCGCCGGAGCCGAACGGATACCTGCACATCGGCCACGCCAAGTCGATCTGCCTGAACTTTGGCATCGCTTTGGAAAATCGCGGCGTGGGCGCGAAGTGCCACCTACGCTTCGATGACACCAATCCCTCGAAGGAAGAAGTCGAATACGTTGAGAGCATTCGCGAGGACGTGAAATGGCTCGGCTTCGAGTGGGATGCACTGCATTTCGCCAGCGACTACTTCGAATTTTACTTCGATTGCGCCATCTCTCTCATCGAAAAAGGCCTCGCCTATGTCGATGAGCAAACGCAAGAGCAAATGCGCGAGACCCGCGGCAATCTCAATGTCCCCGGCACGCCTTCTCCGTGGCGCGAGCGTCCGATCTCCGAAAATCTCGACCTTTTCCGTCGCATGCGCGCGGGAGAATTTCCCGATGGCGCCATGGTCCTACGTGCCAAAATCGACCTCGCCTCCTCGAACATGAACCTGCGCGATCCCGTGCTCTATCGGATCATGCACGCCCATCACCACAACACCGGTGATGCTTGGTGCATTTACCCGATGTACGACTACGCGCATCCGCTCGAAGACGCCCTCGAACACATCACCCATTCCCTTTGCACCCTCGAGTTCGAAAATCATCGTCCGCTCTACGACTGGGTCATCGAAAATTGCCCCGTGCCCGCCAAGCCACGTCAGATCGAATTCGCGCGCCTCAATCTCACCTACACCGTGATGAGCAAGCGCAAGCTGCTGCAACTGGTCAAAGAAGGCCTCGTCAGCGGTTGGGACGATCCTCGCATCCCGACGATCTCCGGTCTGCGTCGTCGCGGCTATCCCGCCGAAGCCATCCGCCAATTCTGCAAACGCATCGGCATCACCAAATTCAATGGCACGACATCCGTCGATCTGTTAGAATTTGAAGTGCGCAGCTACCTCAATCGCGAGGCACCCCGCCGCATGGCCGTGCTTCATCCGCTCAAAGTCGTGCTCGAAAATGTCGCGTCCGATGAGCGAATCGATGCCGAGGTGCAAGAGCATCCCGAGCGCGCCGAATGGGGCACCCGCACGCTTTCCCACGGTCGTGAGATCTGGATCGAGCAAGACGATTTCCTCGAAGATCCGCCGAAAAAATTCTACCGCCTCGGCCCTGGTCGCCATGTGCGCTTGCGCGGCGGCGACATCATGAAATGCCTCTCCTTCGAGAAAAATGCCGACGGCATCGTCACCGAAGTCCGTTGCGAATTGCTCAAAGGCACCGCCGGAGCCAATGCGCCCGAAGGCGTCGAATGCCGCGCCGCCATTCACTGGGTGGACGCTGCCACCGGCCACGATGCCGAAGTACGCCTCTACGATCGCCTCTTCCTCGTCGAAAACCCCGACGACCAAGAAGAAGGCTTCATCAGCGCGCTCAATCCCGATTCGCTCAGCATCCTTCAGGCGAAAATCGAGCCCGCACTGGCCACGATGGAAGCCGGCGGCTTTTGCCAATTCGAGCGCACCGGCTACTTCGTCGCCGATCGCAAAGATCACCTCCCCGGACAAAAGCCCGTCTTCAACCGCAGCGTCGGCCTCAAAGACTCCTGGGCTAAAGCGGCGAAGTAAGGATGTTTCTCATAAGCGATGCTCCCGCTGAGCGGGACTGAAAAGTGATAGCGATACAACCTTATGCTTCTCCGATCCTTTTCTATCGATACACGTCCCGTCTATGATCAACCTTCACGATCTCCACATACACCGTATCATCGAAAACCTCATAGATGATGCGATAGTCTCCTACGCGAATTCGATAGGCTCGTTCGCTACCCGACAACTTCGTACATCCCGCTGGACGGGGTTCATAGGCTAACGCATCAACTGCGGCAATGATCCTCGAAACATGCTCACGAGCGATTCGCCGAAGATCACGGCGTGTGGAGTTGCGCCACTCAATCCTGTAAGAGTCCATCTGCTCGAAGCTCCGCTAGAAATTTTTCGTGAGATACCGTAGGCTCGCCTCGTCGATCAGCAATCGCGGCAAGATCTTGCAGATCCTCCAGCAATTCCTCGTAGCTTTCTATGGGCAGTAGCACTGCTGTGCGTTTGCCAGTCGCGTCAGTGACAAAATTTGGATTCAATTTCATAGAGTCAATGTAAGCGATCGCGAAGGATTGTCGAGGCGATAAATTTTCTAGAGAATGTTTGCAAAGGGTCTGTGCCTTTTTGTGGTCACTTTTCGTGTTGTGCCGACGTGAAGAGCTAAATCATACGTAAGTCGATCAGCGTTACCAATCATGACTTGTTAACCTGTGATTGAGTAGGATTCATCTTGGCAGAATGTAAGTTCCAAGTCTTGCACTTTGTCGTCCTCATGCACGATGAATGAAAAATGAAACTTACGGCCCGGATAATCGACCGAAAGCTTCGCCCGCCACATCTGCTCAAGAAGCTTTCCTATGTGGAGAGCCTGCTCCATGGTAAGTTTTTTCTCACCAGTGAATATATCGGCTAGTACTAATCGATTAAGTCGCTCTTCAACATATCCGCGTTCGACTGGGCCACCCGATGTCAGCCTATCAAAATTCCCCTCGTAGTCATTGTGATTCACTCGAATGATGCAATCCTTATACTCTGAGAAGGTTGGCCAGAAAAGCCACGCACATGCAATCAGCAGCTCGTAGTTCCCGTGGTTATAGAGCCAGCCATCAATACTTGTCCAGCCACCTTGCATATCAGGTATGAGCTCTTCGTAATTCGTCATTTTCTGGCATGCAGTTTGTATTCGAACAATCCCGCAGTAATAGATCACACGGGGTTGACGATACGAGAAAACAGAATTCCCCTCGTTTCTACAAG
>JBIIAI010000119.1:0-9568 GCA_044239965.1 Akkermansiaceae bacterium | reverse complement strand
GAGATGAGATGAGATGAGATGAGATGAGATGAGATGATTTTCCCATCAAAAAAACTCTGCGTCTCTGCTTCTCTGCGCGAGATTTTGTTGCGGTTGTGTAGAGCAGGATATGGCGCAGATTTTTCAGTTTATTGAATTCTGAAAAATTCTGTAATTCCGTTGAATCGGCATTCATTACCACGAGGCAATGATTTTTTCTGAGGGTTGATTGGTTGCTTTCCGTTGATACGAAGGCTTGCACTCAAGGCGAAACTGTGGATGCTGTGGCGGTGAATTCTCCGAGCGCAGTTGTGATTGCGGTGTTGCCCGCGTATCTATTGATCTTGCTGGGTGCGGCATTGCGTAAGGGGCGGATTTTGCGGCACGAACACGACGAACCCATCATGCATGTGGTGTTTCATGTGATGTATCCGTGTTTCATTTTGGATAAGATTCTCGGTAGTGAGGCACTGCGTGATGGTTCAGTGGTGGGGTGGAGTTTTTGCATCGGATTTCTCGAACTGTGCGTCGGCATGCTCGTGGGCTTTGCGATTGGCATGTTGCTGCGTTTGGAAAAAGGCAACGGGCTGCGCACCTTTGCCTTTTCGGTCGGGATTCAAAATTTCGGCTTCACCGCCATTCCCATTGTGCAGCAGTTGTGGGGGCCTGCCGCTGTGGCCGTGCTGATGGTGCACAATCTCGGCGTAGAGCTTTCGATCTGGACCATCGGCGTCATGTTGATGTCGAACGATAAAAAAATTCCGTGGAAAAAATTGCTCAATGGCCCAGCGCTTTCTGTTGTCGTTGGTTTGTTGTTAGTCGCACTTGGCGTAGATGAAAAAATCACCGGACCGTTTCGCGAAATGATGAAGTGGCTCGGCAGCGGTGCCTTTCCGTTAGCCTTGCTGATCACGGGGGCGATCATGATCGATATGGTGCGAGTCGAGAAACCCTCGGCGCGCATTGCGATCGGTGGATCAATCACGCGCTTGATGCTGATTCCGGTGATCATTTTGGCGGCGGCGAAGTATCTACCACTGTCGCTAGAACTGAAGCAGGTGCTGGTGGTGCAGGCGGCGATGCCAGCGGCGATGTCACCGCTATTGATTGCGAAGCTTTATGGCGGTAGGCCAGGCATTGCGGCGCAAATCATCGTCGTTTCCACCTTACTCAGTCTCTTGACCTTGCCGTGGGTGATCGCTCTTGGCATTCAATGGGTATTGTGATGCTGTAAAATCACTCGATGTTCTGGACCTGTTCGCGAATCTTTTCGAGCTCAGTTTTGCCAGATACCACTGACTGGGCGATGGTCGCATCGCTGGCCTTCGAGCCGATGGTGTTGAGTTCGCGATGAATTTCTTGGCAGAGAAAATCCAGCGCACGCCCTGGAGGTTCTGTGCCGATGAGGTAGGACTGGAATTTTTCGAGGTGAGCATGGAGTCGGGTGATTTCCTCGCTGATGTCGCAGCGATCGGCAAAAAGCGCAATCTCTTTGAGCAATCGCTCATCGCTCGGGTCGATCGGACAATTTAATTCGGTGAGTCGTTTGCCTAACAATTCGGCTTGGCGTGCGGCACGTGTGGGAGCGATTTCTCGAATTTGCGCGACGATGTTTGCGATGGCATCAAGTCGAGAAAGCAGATCTTTTTCCAGAGCCGCTCCTTCACTGGCGCGCGACTCTTGAAAGATCCGCAAGGCTTCGTGCAATGCTGGCTCGATGGCTGGCCAGACTTGTTCGGCATCCATGGTTTGCTCTTGTGCACGAATGATGCCGGGAACACGCAAAAAATCGGAAGCATTCGGCGTGAGATCGCGTTGCAGCGTTGCGGAAAGTCGAGCAAAGGCAGACTCTAGCGCTTGGGCCATGGCGATGTCGACATCGAGAAGTGTGGCCTCTTGCGCTGCGCGGGTGACGGTGAGGTTGACTTGGATTCTGCCGCGTGAGACGTGTTGAAAAACGATCGGTCGGATGGCGGATTCGAGCGCATTGAGGTCGCGCGCGCATGACAAGGCCATTTCGGCTTGCTTGCGATTGACGGAGGAAATTTCTACGCTGGCGTGGGTGTCATCGAGCGAGTAGGTGGCGCGGCCAAAGCCGGTCATGGAGTGAAGTGGCATCGGCGGCGAGGTTATCGCAGTGGCGGAAAGGACGCCATCACATTTTTTGGGGGAGGCGGGGAACTAAAGCTGAGGGTGATTTTTTTAGCCGCAAAAAACGCAAATTAGAGAAGATGGGGGGATTTGGTTAGTGGATTCGCTGAATGAGTGAATGCCATTTTCTTACTCTTTTTCACTGCCGTCGGCCTTCTCTTCCACTGGCTTTTCTTCCGGCGTGGCGGGCTCTGTCGCGGCGAGTACTTCGATCTGCTCGGGTTTGGTGATGGCGATTTGCACTTTTTCTTTATAAAGCGCGACCTTGCCAGTGACCTTGACCGTTTTACCAATCAGAGCAGCGGGCTTTTTGTCATCGGGGAAGGCTCCGACATTTCGGCCAAAGCAAAAGACCACAAATTCGGTGTTATCGAAGTTCAAAAAAAGATGGCCACTGCGTGCAATCGTAGACTTTGCGTTCGGAACGCCTGTTACGGAGATTTCTTGGCCGATGTGTTTTTTTAGGGTTTCGACATCGCTGACAGAGATTGGCTCTGCGGGGGCGGGAACGACTTCAGCGGCGGCTTCTTGAGGCACTTCGGCTTCGTCCGTTTTTGGTTCAGCGGCATGAATGGTATAAAGGCAGGCAACAAGGGGAAGGAAATGTTTCATGTGCATGCTAGGAATCTAGCAAATCTCTCGCGTCACGTCTAGTGCGGAAGTTGACAAACATTGGAATTTTTCCACTCGACAAAGTAGGGGGATTTTCGTGAGGTGTTCGGCATGGAACACCATGTTTATTTTTGGCTGAAGGAAGAAAACAAGAATGCTGCGGATCGTGCCGCCTTTGAACAAGGTCTCGAAGATCTGCTGAAATTGCCCGGTTTGGATCGGGGATTGTGGGGACGCCCTGCCGCGGTCGAACAACGTCCCGTGGTGGATTTGTCTTGGGATTATGCACTTTCCATGACCTTTGCGACCATCGAGGCGCAAAACGCCTACCAAGATGATCCGGATCACCATGTCTTCATCAACACGCACAAGCCCAAGTGGGAAAAAGTGCTGGTGATCGACATTGAGCCGAATCGTTGATCTAAAAATCCATTGCATCAAAAAAAAGCCTTCAGTTCGTCTGGAGGCTTTTTTTATTTATTTTGTCCGCTGCGGTTCTCCGATCTTCTTCATTGGCAATGATTCTTACTTTTCAGATGAACCATGTCACTTGGTATATTCTTGAACTCACTTGGTTTATGGTAAGAATTTCTTGGTTTTTATTGGAAATGACTCACATGATGAGTGGACTAACTCATTGGATTGCCTTCCTAATTTGCATGATGAGGCAACTCATTCATTGCATTGACAACCATATCCTTCATTTGAGCTCCCTAAATCATAATGCGCGCTCACTGAACCATGCTATCCGCTCGCCCCTAGACTTTGCGCGCAATCACTAACGGAAAATTTACGCACTCAGTCACATTTCTGCTTGCCCTGAAATCAGACTCTGCTAGCTTACTCATTGCAATCAAAAACAAAAATTGCACACTACCATGGCACAATCAGAAACACATACTCAGATCGCCTTCAACGCGCCCGTCAAATACACGCAGCCACACAAGGTTTCATACCTCCATTCGCACCTGCTGATCAAACGCTCACAGGTGATGACTTCCTCGCATTCCTCGATAACATCGAAGCGGCAAACCTTGCCATCGCCAACAAACTAGCCGACTGGAAAGACACCGTAAGCACCCGCAGCAACCTACTAGCCGACATCAAAGCACGCGTCCTACGCGCCAGTGCCCGCGTAAAAAGCAACCCAAGCTGGGCCAAACACGTGCCAACAATCAAAGCCATCGCCGATAAAATCCGTGGCTACCGCACCACACCGCCCAAACCACCGACCGAAGAAGGCGCCCAAACCAAAGCCACGCGCGAAAAAGGAGACCATGCATCTCCGTATTTTCCTAACGCTACTACTTTTCCTAACAGGGAACGTATTTTCTCATACACGGAGCATTTCCCAAAGTAGCCTAGCAGAGGTTCATGCAGGAGATGACTTCAATTCCATCATAGCCAAAATCTTTGCTAAAGTGATAGATGAAAAATTGATCCATAAAAGCACTGATCTGTTAGGCGATCAAGCCCGTCGCTTTGCGAATGCGATCAAGCACGTTGCTCGCCGTGGCACGGGCCTTTTCGGCACCTTGGCGGAGGACCTCGTTGACATAGTCTGGATCGGCAAGGATCTCTTCACGACGCTGGCGCATCGGTGCGAAGTAGTTCCAGTAGGCTTCCCAGAGTTGTTGCTTGTAGTGGCCGTAGCCGAGGCCACCAGCTTGGAAACTTTCGACCATGGCCTGATACTCGGTCTCGCTGGCGAACAATTTATACAACGCTAGGATGGTGGAATTCTCGGTAGGTTTCGGGTCCTCGACTGCTGTCGAGTCCGAGACGATTTTCATGAACGTTTTGCGCAGCGGTTTTTCTTCTCCAAACAACGGGATGGTGTTGTTGTAGGATTTGCTCATCTTTTGGCCATCGAGCCCGGGAACAATCGCGGACTCTTCTTTGATCAAAACATCAGGAATTGTGAGCACAGCATCACCGAGAGCTTCGTTAATTTTCACCGCGAGATCGCGGGTGACTTCGAGGTGTTGTTTCTGGTCCTTACCGACGGGCACCAGATTCGAGTCATAAAGCAAAATATCTGCAGCCATCAAAACTGGGTAGGCGAAAAGGGCATGATTGGACGCAATGCCTTTGGCGACTTTGTCTTTGTAGGAATGGCATTTTTCGAGGAGGCTCATCGGACAGACGGTCGAGAGGATCCAAGCGAGTTCGTTGACCTCGGGCACATCGCTTTGGCGAAAAAATACGGCTTTGGCGGGATCGAGGCCGCATGCAAGAAAATCGATGGCAAGCTCATGCGTGTTGGCGCGCAGGGCCGGGCCATCATGCAGCGAAGTCATGGCGTGGTAGTTGGCGATGAAATAATAGGCGTCGCCTTGCGATTGCAGGCGAATGGCTGGCTCCATGGCGCCGAAGTAGTTGCCGATGTGAAGTTTGCCCGATGGTTGGAGTCCCGTGAGGATGCGCATGGGCGGAGCATGGTAGGAGCGAAGCGAATAATCAAGAATTCGATGCGAAAAATGCATGGGTGTCGGACTTGCCACGATTTCTGTAAAATCAAGTGTTGCTACTGCGTAGTTATCCGCCTACAATACGCGCATGAATACAACGTTAGCATTTATCGGAGGTTTAGGTGGTCCAGAGATCGCAGTTATTTTTGTGGTGATTCTTTTGCTTTTCGGAGCCAAGAAAATCCCTGAGCTCGCACGTGGACTCGGCAAGAGCATGGGCGAATTCAAAAAAGCCCGTGAAGAATTTGAGCGCGAGATCGTGAAAGCTGAGGATGAAGTGAAAATCCGTGAGGCTTCCGGCAAAGAACCTCGCGACAGCTGAAATTTATGACATTATCTCCACTTCTCAAGTTTGCTCCGCTGACTCGCTCGATCAAAGGCGGAGCGCTTTTTTTGTTGATTGCTTCCCTTTTGGTTTCCTGTCAAAAGAAAGGAACTGATGTTTCTTCTACTGGCATGAAGACCGTCGAAGAATCACAAAATGAGCAAGCAGCCACGGTTCCCTCTGCGAAAACGGTAGCGGTCACGGAGCCTGTTGCGGTGGAGAATGTTGCTGAAGATGCAGTTTCTGCTCCAGCCTCATCGCAAGCTGCTGGAGCAGGTTTGCGCTTCCTCGCTTACAATGTCGAGAACTGGTTGGTGATGGAGGAGCGTTATGATTTCGATACTCGTGTTACTGAGAAAAACGCTAGCAAGCCAGACAAGGAGAAGGCTGCTGTGGTTGAGATCGTGAAATCAGCTCAGCCCGATGTGCTAGGTGTTTGCGAAATTGGCACGAAAGAAGATTTGGCCGACATTCAAGCGCGCTTGAAGGCTGCGGGATTGGATTTACCCCACTCGCACTTCGCTGGTGGTATGGATCGCACTCGTCATCTTGGCTTGCTGTCGCGTCATCCTATTTCCTCAACGGCTGTTCCCGCGGATTTGAATTATCGTATGAACGGCAAGGAATATGGCATGCAACGTGGCATTCTTGATGCAACGGTGAAGACACCAGATGGCCGTGAATGGCGTTTCCTTGGGGTGCATTTGAAGTCCAAACGCGATGTCGAAGATGGTGATCAAAATCTAATGCGCATCAATGAAGCTCAATTGCTCCGCAAGCACATTGATGGCATTCTCAGTGCCAATCCACAGGCGCGCTTGATCGCCTATGGAGACTTCAATGACACTCGTCGCACCAGCCCGTTGCGCATCGTACAAGGGCCTTACAATAGCCCTCGTGGCATGTCTCCGATTGGCGCGCACGATTCGCGTGGAGAGTATTGGACGCATTTTTGGGCGCGTGAAGATGTTTACTCGCGCTTCGATTACATCCACTTCAGCCAAGCGCTCAAAAAGGATGTGAATTTCCAAGAGTGCGGGATTCTCGATCCGAAAAACTGGAATGATGCCTCGGACCACCGCGCCGTGCTCGGTGTTTTCCGCTAGATTTTTTCCTGTCTCGATCAACTTTGTGAAAACTGTTCAACTTAAGTATTTGTCGTATCACCCCAACATTTGGGGACGCATGATTGGTGATGTCTCTGCTTCTTGTGAAGCGGGTGACTTGGTGAAAGTCCTAGATAAAAAGGGCGAGCCTTTTGGCATGGGATTCTGGAATCCTCGTGCGAAAATTCCGCTGCGCATTGCTGTTCACGGCGATGTTGAACCTAATGAAGCCTTTTTTCATGCTGCCATCGCGCGTGCTGCGGAACTGCGCCGTGGAGTGCTCAAGCTCGATGATTGCACCGAGACGTATCGGGCGATTCATGGCGATGCCGATCAGATGCCGGGTCTGGTGGTTGATAAATTTGCCGACGTGTTGTCGATTGAAGCTTCATCGTTAGCGGTGTGGCAACGGCTTTCCGCCTGGATTCCGCTGATGCATGAGGCCTTTGGCACCAAGCGTGCACGCGTTCAAGTTGATCCCGAGTTGGCGCGAGTGGAGTCGATTCCTTTCGGCAATCATCCGCTTTCCGAGTCGATCAAGCCGCTCAAAGTGCGCGAGCATGGAGTGCCGTTTGAAATCAATTTTGCGGAGTCGCATAAGACCGGATTTTTCTGTGACCAACGTGAGAACCGTCGGAAATTTGCGGCTTTTTGCAAGGACCGCGAGGTGCTGGATCTCTGCTGCTACACTGGTGGATTTTCGGTGAATGCCGCGTTGGCTGGGGCAAAAGAAGTCATTGCTGTTGATCTCGATGAACGCGCTGTGGAAATGGCCAAACGCAATGCGAACATCAATCAGGCGCGAGTGAAATTCACCCATGCCGATGCCTTTACCTGGGTTCGCACGATGATTGAAAACGGTCGTCAGTGGGATGTCGTTCTCGCAGATCCGCCGAAGTTCATTCACGGCAAAGATGAAGATCGACTGGGCTGGAATAAATACTGTGATCTCAATGCCTTGGTGCTCAAGTTGGTCAAACCCGGCGGGATTTTTGTCACCTGCTCGTGCTCGGGCATGTTGAGTCCCGAAGACTTCGAACGCATCATCATTTCGGCGGCACACCGTCAGAACCGACGCCTACAAATTCTCGATCGCACAGGCGCAGGAAGTGATCACCCTGTGCTCTCGAACTATCCCGAATCCCAGTATCTCAAGGTCATCTGGGCGCGGGTGCTGTAAGTATGCTGTGGAGAAGGGATTTGTAATCCCGTGTTTCATCATGAGGGGGAATCCGTTGCGATCGCTGGTGCTATGACAGGGATTTGAAATCCCTGCTCCATATTTCAACTTCCAATTACAGCTTATTCAAGAAATCGATGCTTTGCTTGATGCTTGCTAGGGCATCGGGTGATTGATCTTGCTCGACGTGGCAGTGCTCCACGCCTGCTTCTTGCGCCGCAGCGAGAAGGGGTGCCATTGCGATGATGCCATCTCCGACTTCTTGAAAGGCATCGGCTGGGACACTCGAGTAAGAGGGGATGGGAATGTCTTTTTTCAGATCTTTCAGGTGGAGTTGGGTGACCCGGCCTTTCAGCTTGTTCACGAGCTCCACTGGATCGAGTCCACCGGCTTTAACCCAGAATACATCGAGCTCAAACTTCATGTCGGCTGAGAATTCTTTGACAAACACATCAAAGCCAGAGACACCGTTTTCCTTGGGCTCGAATTCGAAATTGTGGTTGTGATAGGATAGCTGAATTCCCGCCGATTTTGCGAGAGCCGCAGCTTTGTTGGCATGTGCGGCGACTTTTTTGTAATCGTCGAGAGTTTTGCGATTGCCATCAGCGAGGTAAGGGATGACCAAATGCTTGAGCCCGACTTCTTTGGCCTTGTCGAGGATTTTGGAGAAATCGGAATAGGAGTCATCCTTGGGATTGACTACGCTGTCCCACTCGAAGTGAGAGGAATTCAATGCTAGTCCTGAATCGCGCGCGGCCTTGACCATGGCATCGCAGTTGGGAAATCCATACATTTCGACTTGCTTGTATCCCGCGGCGGCTACGGCTTTGATCGTAGCATTGACGTCTTTGGCGATTTCATTTCTCAGTGTGTAAAGTTGGATTCCCAAGTCGGAAAGGTAAGGGGATTTTGCCGCTTGAGCGAATAGCGGGCGACCCGCGCCAATGGCTGCTGCGGTGACGATGGAGTGGCGGAGAAAGGAGCGGCGTTGCATATGCGCAAGCTAGCGCAATTTCGGGAAACGCCAAGAAGGAATTGGTGCATGGAAATTTTTTGAAAAATTATCAGATTTTAGAGACAACGGGGCGGCTTTGTGGCATTCTTTGTTTAGATGGCAACGATCATTGCAGACAAATGGCAAACTTGGTTCGATGAAAACGGACCTCGCTTGCTGCTTTTTGCGCGTGGCTGGAGCGTTTCGCGCGAGGGCGCCGAGGACTTGGTGCAGGAAACGATGGTGCGGATGTGGCATTACCAAGCCGAGCGCGGTGGTGAGCCTCCCGATTTGGCATTGGCCTTCTCGACTCTGCGTTTCGCCGGGATGAATCAAAAACGGACCGATACGCGGCGCAAAAAACGCGAGGAGTCGATCATTTATCTCAATGACTTCGAGGATGTGTGGCTTGATCCAACCTTAGAGGATGATGAAGAGGCGGTGATGCTTCGCGAGGCTGTGCAACGACTTGCCCCGAAATTGCGCGATGTCATCGTCATGAAAATCTGGGGTGGCCTCACTTTTCAGGAAATTGCGCAAACACTCGCCATTCCAGCGAACACTTGTGCCTCACGTTACCGTTACGCATTGGAACAACTTTCTCAAGAACTACAAACCGTGAAGGAGGGTCGCCATGAAATCGCCTGAAGAAATGGAAAAATCTCTGCATGCCTTGATGCCCGCAGCCTTGAGCGAGCGTGGTCACCAGCGCATTTCGCAAAAACTCCGGGCCCTCGCCCTAGCAGACGA
>JBIIAI010000163.1:0-6756 GCA_044239965.1 Akkermansiaceae bacterium | reverse complement strand
AACAAAAATCCCCGCCCAACACGGCGGGGATTTTTTTGTCTGACATTACAGAGAGTAGTCGAAAAAAGGGGAAGATAATCATTCACATGATGCTACGAGGGACTCGCTCACGTGTCTCCCCAGGCGGAAGCGGCTTTGGATTTCGCTGCGACAAGGAGGTCGAGAGTTTGGTGTTTGGCGCACCAGTTCTCAATGTAGGTCCAGTCGAGTCGGGCCGGTCCTTGAACTTGTAATACGGCAACAACATCGGCGAAATCTTTAGTCCTCTTGGCCACGTGGCTCCAGCGCAGTTTTTGGATGATGACGTCTTCTACGGTGGGCAGGCAAGCATTCACACCTGGCGCAATCTCAACTTTTTGACGCCTGTCGAAGCGGGCGCAGTCGTGAGCATCTTTACTTAGGTGAAATAGCTCGATCTCAAAGGGGCTGCCCTTTACCTTAATCAACTCCTTGCGAGTGGATGTGACCATTTCAAAGCTTGATTGCTGTTCTAGTGCCAGATTAGCGGGAAGCAGGGAGAGTATCTTTTGCCAATACTCATGGTCGAGGCTTACCACAAGGTCGGCATCTTTTGTGGACCGTGGAATGCCGTAGAAGTTGGATGAATAGGAGCCTACAATCATGTAAGGCACTTCTGCCTTTTCCAGTGTGCGGATCAGACTGATAAGAGCATCGGTGCCATTCATTGGGCGGATTGTGTTGCGAATTGTAGCCTTCTGCGGAGTTCCTTATGTCGGCGGGTAATGTCCCAATCGGGATGTTGATGAGCGATTCCCGCGAGGCTCCATGCGCAGGCTTCCTCGAAGAGTGATGCTCCAGCATCAAATTTCTCAAATGCCGTCATGGCACGCGCCCGCCGCACCTTGTCCAATTCGGCAGAACGTGCTTGGGCGGCGATTATCTCATCAGTCATGGCAAGAATTTATCGTGTCTACTTGGCGAGGCAAGGAAGAATTTTGAATTTTACTTGATCCGAGCGCTGCTTTAATCGAATTACAACAATTTAGTGTAAGATACCGCATTAGATTTTCCGCTTAGAGTTTGGGTATGTCTCTCTACTCATGAGCACCTCATCAAGCTAACAGCATTGGTAATACACGCTATTTTCTCAACCGTTAATTTTTTAACTTTATTCTTGCGAAAATTGCTGCGTCCGTTAAAATCGTAACGCACGCAGCCTATTGTTATGTCAGATCCCCAGGAACTCAGTCGCAGAGAGCGGCAGATTATGAACGCGTTGTATGTTCATGAAGAAGCCACAGTGAACCAGATTGTCGATACCATTCCCGAACCGCCGACACCGATGGCGGTTCGCCGGATGCTTCACATTTTGGAGGAAAAAGGATACGTCAAGCGACGACCGGAGGGGCGGGAAATGGTGTATCGACCCTTGGTGGCAAAATCCCGCGCAGGCCTGAGCGCTTTAAAGTCAGTGCTGGATACGTTCTTCGGCGGATCGATGGATGATGCTCTCGCCGCGCATTTTGGTGAGAAAGGAAAGCTCAATACCAAGCAGGTGGCTTCTCTGCGCAAGCGGATCGAGCAAGCGAGAAAGGAGGGCAAGTAGTCATGATCACTCGCCCCATTCTCGTTGGTGGTTTTGCGGTAACCAGTGCTTTTGTCACCCTGTTAGACGCCACCTTGAAAGCATCGTTGCTGCTACTGGCGGCACTGATTTTATTAGCGTTGCTGCGAAAATCCTCCGCAGCACTGCGACACGCCATACTCGCAGGTGCGCTCTGCATCACTCTTATTTTACCGGCCTTATGTTGGTTTGCTCCGCGTTGGAGTTTGTTGCCCAGTTGGCTGAGTGTGAAAGAAATCCCCGTGGTCTGGTTTACTTCATCGCCAACAAAGCCAAAAAAAGAAACACAAGATACGGCATTGACGATACCTCAATCGCAGGTGATGCAGAACGTCGATCAGCCAGTGAGAGCGACAACCGTGATCCGCAAAACGGAGGAACCCACCGCAACGTTGCGACTTCGCGCCGCAAGCACCTTGCGCGTTTGGGGTGTTGTCAGCATGGCGATGATATTCTTTGCCCTCGCCTGCGGCTATCGTTTGCGCATGAGAAAACGGCACAGTCACATTGTAACATCGGGGCCGTTGTTCGATAGCATGGAGCACAGCAAACGCGAGCTTGCTTATGCAGGAAAGATTGCGCTCTGTCTTGATCCGCGCAGCCAGATGCCATCGTGCTGGGGTGTTTGGCAACCCACCATCATGCTGCCGAGCGAATCTGAAACATGGAGCCCACAACGCTTGCGCAGTGTGATGCTCCACGAAGTCGCACACATTAAGCGCCGCGATCCGATGTTCCTGATGATCGCCTTTACTGCTCTGTCCCTGCAATGGTTCAATCCTTTTTTTTGGCTTGCCTGGAGCACCATTCGCAAGGAACAAGAACGGGCCTGTGACGACCTCGTTTTGACCCACGGTGTGAAATCGAGCGATTACGCGGCAGATATGTTAGACATCGCGCAGTCATTTTGTGTGAGCACATCAATGCCGATGCAACTGAACATGGCGCGCAACTCCGACATGGAATCACGCATTGATGAAATTCTCGACGAAAATCGCCAGCGCAAAGGACCCGCACGCCGCACTTTGCAAATGCTTGCTGCTAGTTCATTGGTCCTTTGTCTCATCGTGGCTTCGCTTGCCGCCGCGCCGAAAAAAATCATCCCACGCGGTAGCATCAAAGACCGTCATGGTGTAACGCTGGTTACCACGCAAGACAACAAACGCCAGCACCCTTATGGTGCGCTTGCAGCTCATGTGTTAGGCTATTCGCATGATGGAAAAGGATATGGTGGCGTTGAGGCAATGTTAAACGTGGAATTGAGTGAAGGAAAACATGTCAACTTGACCATTGATGCCCGCATGCAAGCGATGTGCGAACAAGTGCTGCGTGAAAGCGAAATTGGTCGCGGCGCTGTGGTGGTGATGGACCCGCACACGGGTGACATTCTCAGCATGGCATCAGTACCGAACTACGAGCCTCAGCTGCTGCATCAAAAAATCGAGAAGGAGCAGTGGGATAAATTATCGAGATCCGAGACCTTTCCTCTGATGAATCGAGCTATTACAAAGACTGATCCTGGTGGTACCTTTTTGCTCTTTGCGGCACTCGCTGCTGCGAAACAAGACATTATCAATCATCAGCATTCTTGCGATGGCTACGTGCAATTCGGCAATCACAGAGCGGGGTGTTGGATCTGGAATCAATCGAAAGGAAAACATGGCGACCTCGATCTGCCATCAGCGATTGAATGCTCATGCAATCCCTATTTTTACAAGCTCAGCATGGAAATTGGCGTCGAGGGTTTTCGCAAAACCACGAAATCACTCGGCTGGGATCAGCCATCATTGGGGTTGCGTGGCGAAAGACCTCCTAGTTTAGTGACAGAACAAACTGAATACCCATGCACACCTCTTGATCTTGCTATGATTTCCATAGGCCAAGGAATTTCCAGCGCCTCGCCTCTCCACATCGCACAACTCACCAGCACGATTGCCAATGGCGGCAAGGTCTTCATACCGCGCATCGATGCCGCTAGCCCCATTATGTTGAAAACGGATTTGATCGATCAAGGAGTTCAGCCCGAGGGCATCGCGCTGATCCGCGAAGGCATGCGGCGAGCAGTGCAAGAAGTAGGTGGCACGGCAGGCCACGCAAAATCGGATCAGATTCAGATCTCAGCCAAAACGGGCACAGCACAGTCAATCGATCGTGGTCAGAGATCCAACAACGCATGGTGCACCGCATTTGCTCCTAGTGATGAACCTCGCTATGTGGTCACGGTTGTAGTGATCGGCGGAAAAAGTGGAGGAAAGATTGGCGGACCCATCGTGCGCGAAATTCTCGAAAACATCGAAACCTTGCCCGAGTTGACTGCTCAACCAGTGAACGCGGGGCATCTTAAATCAATGGAAGAAGTCGATCCAGCAAAGTTCCACAAAGCAGAGTGATGGCAGAGCGACATCGACAAATTCCCAGTGGACAACATTGCTAGCTTTGTTACGCTAGACGCATGGAACCTGGAGGCACACAAGGAGGAACAGGAGCGTTTTTTGGCGGCATCGCCTTGATGGCGATGGGCGCATGGTTGTTGTTTGATTCGGTGCAAATGGTGACAGGCATGAGCGGTTGGTTCAGCGGCATGCTTGGCGCGGGACGCGGCGGCTTATGGACAACGACTTCAATGGGCATCATCTTTGTGCCGTTCCTCGCGGGCATTTTTATCCTGTTCTTTGATGCAAAAGCTAAGTGGGCTTGGTGGTTGACGATCATCGGACTCTTGGTCGTCATCATCGAAATTCTCAGCCGCATTCAGTTTGTGATGAACTCCAAAACCAGCCACGTGTTGCTCATGCTCGCGATGATCGCAGGTGGCGCAGGTCTGGTGCTGAAAGGCTATCGCACGCAGAACAAAAAGTAGATTTCCTCGCTCAGCGCCAGAAATTATTTGGCGCTCACAAGGTCTTCGATGCTGATGTCCTTGATCCAAACTTCATGGCCCTCGGCCTGAAACTGGATGCGGCCTTTTTGGCGATCCACGACCGTTCCATCGAGAACTTTTTTGCCATTGACCCAATGCCCGAACGTGTTGCCCTTGCAGATGAGAACCAAGGTGTTCCATTCGCCTAACGGTTTTTCATTTGCCTCGCGCTTGAGCACTCGCTCGCCACGTTGCGTGCCGCCGATTTCTTTGGCATCAACTTTGATGCGAGCATTCGCTTCGGTCCCTGGGATCAACCAGAGATCACCCGCGTCATCTTGTTGCATTTGAAATTCCATGCCATTGCACCACATGCGATCCTCACCGATGGCATGATAAATCAATCCCGAGTTGCGTTTGACATCGGCTTTGGTGGTATCGGCCCAACGATAGCTGACGGTCAACTTGTAGTCGCCATATTCTTTCTCCGTGGACAAATAGCCGAGCGATTTGCCTTGAAAGTGAAAACACGAATCCTTGATGCTCACTTCACTCTGCGCAGCGGGATTTTTTCCACCGTCCTTGAGAAAGACATACCAACCTGACATCGACTTGCCATCAAAAAGAGGAGTCGCTTGGCCGTGAAGGAGATTTGCTAAAAGGAGAGGAGCAAGAAAAAGTAGTGAGCGTTTCATCATCAGTTGATTACGGTGTGCAATCGGAAAATCTTCCATGGAAAAATCATCAAGTGAACTGTCGAGCAAAGCAAGCCCCTTGGCCATTGGGACAAGTTTTGACAGAATTACAGAATTTTCAGAATTTCATTTTCCCATGGAAAACCCACCCAATCAAAATTCTGTTAATTCTGCAAAATTTTGAAATTCTGTTAGAAAAAAGCTACGAATGCTACAGCGTTACTTTTCTTCTTTGAGCTCTTCGGTATTTTCGCGGAAGAGTTTGAGCAAATAATCACTTGTTAGAACTTCGGGCGTAATGATCAAATCCTTGCCAGGAACATAGAACACATTGACAGGGATGGCTGTACGATCAAGCTTGGCGAGTGCCTCTTCGATCTTCGGATCTGCTTTGGTTTTATCAGCTTTCAATGCCACAATGCCGCGCTCCTTCATCAACTGCACTACCTCGTCGCTATAGGCATTGCCTTTGTTCACTTGGCACAATGCACACCACTTGGCAGTGAAGTCCACGAAAACTGGAGTATCTTCTTCTAACAATTCCTCAACACGTTCTTCTGACCATGTTTCCCAAGTAACACCTTGCTTGATGTGGCCCGAGAAGAAAATGCCAAAAACGAGAAGCGCAAGAGCGAGAACAGAGGCGATGATGCGCGTTCTTTTGGGTTTGGCAAAACCCGTCCAGCGTCCATAAATCCAGCACGCGAGCGCGACGATCGAGAGACCGAGAATCGGCTTAAGCGCGTGATCCAAGTCGACGATGCCTGCATAAATCCACAGCAAGTAACCAGCGGTGGCAAAGAGCAAAAACGACATGCCTTGCTTGAAGGTTTCCATCCATGCTCCCGGACGAGGCAAGTAATCGACCAATTTTGGAAAGATCGACATCAGCAAATACGGCACTGAGAGACCTAGCGCCATCACCGTGAAGGCGGTGAAAAACTGCACTGGCGGCAATACGATGGCGGCACCAATGGCAGCACCGAGAAAGGGGCCCGAGCAAGGTGTGGCAACAACCGTTGCGAGGAAGCCTGAGAAGAAGCTACCGCTGAGGCCTTGTTTGTTTTGCAGGTTGCCCCCGACGCTCGTGGCTGAAGTGCCGATTTCAAAAACACCGAAAAGATTCAGAGCCATGATGAACATCAGCATCATCAGGCCGAGCACGACCCATTTGTTTTGCAGTTGGTAGCCCCAACCAAACTCCTCACCACCCGCAGCTTGGCGTGCCGCAAAGAGAATGCCGCTGAGAATCCAGAAGCTCACTAGCACACCGAGGGTGAACAACAAGCCGTGAAGGATAATTTTTTTCTTATCCTGACCTGCCTGCTGCACGAAGCCGAGGATCTTGATGCCGATCACCGGAAACACGCAGGGCATCAAGTTGAGGATCAATCCGCCAAAAAACATTCCTAACAGAACGGGGAGGAATTTTGCGAAAGGAAGTGGTGGTGCAGGAGCCTTTACGATGGCGGTGGATGGCACGAGCACCGAGCGTTTGCCACTGGCATCAGAAAATGTAAGAATCCCGGAGAGTTGTTCGCTGGCTATGATCTCCTCGCCACTGAAAAGTTCTTTGCGGGTTTTGAGATCGATGACGAAGACATCGCCTTCTGCAC
>JBIIAI010000300.1:0-2778 GCA_044239965.1 Akkermansiaceae bacterium | reverse complement strand
ATCGATTTCACCTCACTGAGGAGCGCGTAAGTTGAAGCATCGGGATTTTTGGGCTCGCCGGTCAGGCCTGGCACACCGGGAATGCCAGGGATTTGGGCTTGGGCAAAAAGTGTGGTGACGAGACCGAAAATGAGCGCGCGCATGGACATAGCTTGTTCGAGTAAAGCGGAGAGGAAAAGACAAATTGTCTGATTTTCTAATTCCCCCTCCTCTACTCAATCGTCCAAGCTGGTCATATTCTCGGCGACCCGCTTCATGAATTCGGGATAGGTGATGAGCTCCATACTACCATCGTGGTGCTCGACGATGGCGGTGAGGCTCTCCACCCAATCACCAGAATTGAGGTAATGAACATCGCCGATGATTTTGTCTGCAGGAGTATGAATGTGCCCACAAATGATGCCATCGCATTCGCGTTGATGGGCGAGTTTTTGCAACTGCTCCTCATAGCGATCGACGAAGGAAACCGCGGACTTGACCTTGCCCTTAATGGCTTTGCTGATGGAAAAATACTCCTTGCCGCGGAAGGCGCGCCACTTGTTATAAACTCGATTGAAAGCGAGCAGCGAGTCATAGCCGAATGCTCCGAGCATGGCAAGCCAGCGGTGATTGGTGGCGACGCTATCAAAGCCATCGCCGTGAATAACGAGATATTTTTTCCCATTCAAAGCGGTGTGTATGTGCTCCTTGACAATACGGATCGAGCCGAAAGTAAGTGGTAAAAATCGTTCGAGGATGTCATCGTGATTGCCGCGCAAATAGATGACCTCAGTGTTTTCTTTCTCCATTTTTTTCAGCACGGTGCGAATGACGCGACTGTGGCGATTTTGCCAACGGCTCCCGCGACGCAGCGCCCAGCCATCGATGATATCACCATTGAGCACAAGTTTTTCGCAGCGCAGGTGTTTGAGAAAACTCACGACTTCATCGGCTTTGCTCTCGGGCGTGCCAAGGTGAATATCCGATACGAAGACCGTACGAAATGGCAGTTTTTCGGGTTTGCGTTTCATGCCTTGGTCATCGAGCAAGGGCTTGCGGTTGCGTGCTGCATCGGCTAAAGCGGACTCGAACTCGCGGACGATGCCGGCCCAAGAAATGCCATCAGTCGCATCTCGCGCTGCTTCGCGCAGAGAAAGTTGGGCAGCGACCTCGATAGCTTGGATGGCGCAAGCAGTCCATGCTTCGGCATCGCCTTTGGGAGACTTAAGGCCATTTTCGCCATGGATGATGTGGTGCGCGGCAGCGGCGTAATCGTAAGCCACGACGACCAAGCCACTGGCCATACCCTCGAGCACGACGTTGCCAAAGGTTTCGGTCTCGCTCGGAAATAGCAGCACGTCAGCGGAGGCGTAGTGTCGAGCAAGATCATCGCCACGCTGAACTCCAGCGAGATGGATCCAATCGTGACGTTGCCACTCGGAGTGAAGGGGACCATCGCCTACGATCACAAAACGCGCCCGTGGATGGAGATGCGAAATTTTTTCCATCGCCGTAAATGCCAGCGGGAGGTTTTTTTCGGCAGCCATGCGACCGACGATCAAGAACACAGGATCTTGGGCATCGGCCCCCCAAGAGGCGCGCAGTTCATCATCGCGATGGGCCGGAGAAAACAACTCGGTATCTACACCGCGACCTAACAGTTTTGCGTGAGCGATGCCTTCCGACTTGAGCCAATCGACCACTTCTTGGCTTGGCGCAAACGTGGTGCATGCCTTGCTGTGAACATTGCGCAGATAGCTGGTAGCAACGTTTTGCAGACTACGCAGCTTGTATTGCTCCATGTATTGATGGAAATTGGTATGGAAGCCAGTGGTGACCGGAATGCCGAGCGCTTTGGCTACGCTAACGGCTGAGACACCCATGGGACTCTCTGTGGCAACATAGATCACGTCCGGTTGCTTTTTGATCCAGCGTTTGCGCAACACAAAGGGGCTGGGGAGTCCGATGCGCACCTCTTTGTAGCCGGGTAGACGCATCGCGCGGATGTTTTCACCGGTTGTGGACTTCGCTCCAGAACAGAGGACTTTGACGCGGTGGCCGCGCTGCGAAAGGCCTTTGCTGAGTTGGCCTAGGGTCATGGCTACGCCATTGATGTCTGGGGCGAAAGTGTCGGTAATGATGTCGATTCGCATGGTGCTTGCCTACGGCGCATCACATCCTGCACAGCTCGGCAACAATGATGAGACATGCTCTGTGACGAAACCGTCACATGCCGCGCGCGACTTGATTTTCCCACAATGGTTCCCACCAAGCACGGTGATCGAGATACCAGCGAACGGTCGAGCGCAGGCCTTCTTCTAGCGAAATGTTCGGCTGCCACGCGAGCTCGGAACGGAGCTTGGTGGCATTGATCGCGTAACGAGCATCGTGGCCGGGACGATCCGTCACGGAAACGATCGACTCCTGATGACATGCGGCATCAGCACGCGGAGCCAATTCATCCATGATCGAGCAGAGCAGATCAAGCAGAGCCCGATTGCTCATCTCACGACCACTGCCAATGACATAACTTTCGCCGATGCGACCGCGGCAAGCAATTTCCCAGAGAGCTGAGCAATGGTCATCGACGTGCAACCAATCGCGAATCTGTGTACCATTTCCATAGAGCGGAATGTTTTCACCATGGAGCATTTTCATGAGTGCCAGTGGAATGAGCTTTTCCGGATACTGGCGTGGGCCGTAATTGTTCGAGCAATTGCTGACAATGACGGGCAGACCATACGTATGATGCCATGCGCGCACGAGATGATCCGAGGCTGCCTTGGTGGCAGAATACGG
>JBIIAI010000016.1:0-31583 GCA_044239965.1 Akkermansiaceae bacterium | reverse complement strand
TTTTGTGAGTGAAGACGACGCGGAGTTTTTGCACTTGGATTGGTGTGAAGGTGGCGATGTTTGCCATACCACCCGTGGGGTTGGCAGGGTTGTTGACTTGTTGGCTAACCGCTTTCCATTCCGTGCCTGTCCAGCCTTCGATGCGGTAACTCTGCGGTGCTTGGACTCCTCCGCGATCGTCATAGATGTGCAGCACGACTTTCCCAGCCGTGATTTTTTTCTCCCACTCAAGCTCTAACCAATCGGTCGGATTAGGAGATGTATATGAAGTCCAGCGGTTGGTGGGAGTGGCCTCGAAGTTGATTTTGCCATCAATGGCACTGGGTGGAACGCCACCGTAGGGATCGGAGTGCGAGGCGGAGACTTTGGGGAATCCGCTGGCGCGGCGATGAAAGGCGAGATTGCCCGCAGGTGGTGGTGGTGGTTCGTACGGTGCGACGCCGGGGCCCCAGGCTTCAAATTCTGTTAGGCTGGAGCGCGCATCAGCGGCATGAGTCAGTGTCGCTCGCAAGCGGCTGGTTTTGAGGAGTGGAAATGTTGCGGTGAAAGGAGCATTGCCAGCTATGATGTCGTTGTTGATTTTGATGTTAGGAATTTCTTTCCATGCGGAGCCTGTCCAAGATTCGAGTCGAATGCTGCTCGGCGCTTTGATTTTGGATTCGCGCGTGCCAGCATCATCGATGACGTATAGCTTCACTTGGTGGATCGCACGCTCGCTACCGAAATTTACTTGCACCCAATCTTGGGCATTCGGAGAGTCGAGACAGCTCCAGCGATTGCTCGGCATGATGTCATAGACCGCTTGGCCATCACTGAGTTTGGCGAGGGAACTGGATGGGTGAACGAACGAGGCTTCGTAGCGCGGGAAGTAGTCGCCATCATTGTTGACGGCGAAGTTCATGTCGGGATTTTTTTCGATGGCGATGACTTTCGCGGCTGGAAGTTTTACGCGGAGCTTGCTGAGCTTCGGAGAGCTCGCGATTGTTTTTCCATCTAACAAAATCTGCAATCCTTTGCCGATCTTGTATCGCTCACCGCTGCGATCCCAGACGATGGCGAGTTGGTGACCGTGATAAGGGATGCGATCGACCGCGAAGTAATCCCAGGAGTCAGGGGCCAGGGGCTCGACTTCTAGGTTGTCGTCGGCCGATGTCTTGAGCCCGGCGAGCCCTGTGATGATCAGGTCGGTAAAGCCAGAGTGAAAATAATGCTCGCTGCGGTTCTCCATATCGTGGCCTTTCCAAGAGCCATTGAAAGGATTGGCGGCCTCGGCGATGTAGGGTTTGCCGTCTTTGCGATGGGTGATGGCAAAGGTGTGCAGGAGCTTAGCGTAGTCATCGCGATTGACGTGTTTTTGTGGGTAGTTGTGCAGGAGGTTCGCCATCGCTTTGAGTGTCTGCGTGGTGGCAAAGGGCCAAGACTGACCGCTCCACCAACAGCAGCTATCCTTCAAGACGAATTGAGGATCGTTGCGCTCGATACTCGTTGGCCCAAAGGGTGCTTGAAAAAATGCATCATCGTTGAGAAACTGCCATGCATCTTCGTGGCCGGGATCTAACATATTAAAGGCCCAGGGCACATAGCCGTGGAGCTCTCTACCAAAAATGCTGCCGGCAAACTTTCCTGTCTCATAGGTGAGTGTGTGTTTTTTGACGATGAAGCCATCCTTTTCGTGTTCCTGATTGCTCATGGGAAAGAAAAACATGCGCGAGGGGTCCCACAGTTTGCTTTGCACGTTTTCCTTGATGCGTTTGGCTTTGGCTGCATGCAGTTCTGCGGTGGCGGTTTCACCTTTTAGTTTGGCGATCTGTGAGATGGCCGTGGCATCGGCCCACATGTAGGCATTGAAGCTGGGTCTGAGCGATTGTCCACCGCGCAAGATGTCCTTGGTTTGTTGGGCATTGATGTCAAATTCCATGCCGTCATCGTGACCAGTCTGCCAGAAAAGTCCGACGTCTTCGACCCAGTGTTTTTTTTCCCATTCTTGGAAGTTGCGGACGAGGTCGGGCAGGAGGTCGGTGATGAACTCGTTGTGAGGATGCACTTGGTGAGTGGCCCATGCAGAGTCGGCAAGCCATGAGGAATAATTGCGAGGTTGGGCACCGGGGTGTCGCATCCAAAACCGTAAATAATCGCGGACGTAGCGAGGGTTTTGCAACCAGCGAACTTCATAAATCTGGTGACCAGAAGGGCAGGAGATTGTGCCATAGGCTCCAGACCAAAAAGGGCGATTGGCAAACTCGGTGAAGGCGTAGCCGCTGTTCGGATTGCCATAGACGATGTGTCGCGTGACGAGCTCCCAACGGTAGTAGTAGGTCTTGTTGATTTCCTCATCGGGGCTATCGAAAAATGGGATGTTTTTCTCATACCAATCGAAGTCGCGATTGATCAGAAAATCCTGTTTTTCGAGAATCTTGCGGGCGTCAAGAACGGGCGCAGCTGTTAGTGTCACAGCGAGGGCGAAAAAGATGGCGATGATGGGTTTCATGGGAACGTTTGATATGAATGATGGTGATGCCATCGGCTCACAATTTCCTACGAAACGAATTCGGCAGCCTGATGTCCGCGGCGTGATGGTCGCTGCGGGCAATGGCTGCCGTAAGGTGTGTGCTCAATTAATTTCCTAGCAGATAAGCGAGGAGGTCTTTGAGCTCGTCTTCGTTGAGTCGGTTGATGAGAGCAGGTGGCATCGGCGATGTGGCGGAGGCTTTGGTGGCTTTTACGTCGACCTTGGCAATTTCCGTATGTTGTTGCATGTCGAAAGGGTTCATAGCGACGATGAGCTTGCCGTCTTTTTCATCGATAATTTTGGCGACGATGGAGCTGCCATCATTCTTCTCAATCGTTGAGAAAGCATACTGATCAGAAACTACTTTACCGGGATCGATGACTGCTTCAGCGATGTCGCGCACGGAGAATCGTCCGCCTAAGGCATTCAGTTGTGGACCAGCGGCACCACCTTCCGTGCCGATGACGTGACAGGCTGCGCAGAGGGCAGCTTGATACATCTTCTTGCCATTTTCGAGATTGCGTCCGTTGAGTCCGGAGGCAGCGATTTTTTCTACTTCAGCGATCGTCCAGTTTCGGCCTGGCCCTTTGATTTCAGGAAGATTGGTGAAGAAGTCGGCGCTTTTCAACTGCGAGTCATTGCCAAATCGCTGTTGCTCTTCGGGTGTTGCACTGGCAATGGCATCGGCGCGGATCGCCTTGATGTAGCCGAGATAGGAATTTCCTCCACTGCGTTTGGCCGCTTCGCCGATCCAAGAAAAATAGCGCTCGCGTTCGCCTGCTTTCCACGGACCTTTTACAACGCGCAGACAGTAAGCATAGAAAGTGTTTTGAAGTGGTGGGCAATTGGCTAACATATTTTTGATGCTTGCGCCGTAGTTGCTGTTGCGGTTGGCAAGTTCTGCCCAATTGGGGAGAGGTGTCGGTTTGGCCTGATCCATTTGAGTCAGGGTGCGGGCAACAATGTTTGGTGCTTGCAGGAAGCTAAGCAATCGGCAGAGCTCACGGTTGAGTTCATCATTTTGGGAGGGGAAAGCAGCATCGACTTTTGCTAGGATTTTGGCGCGCTCATCGGCTGAAAATTCTCCCGTGCGGATGGCCCAGAGTCCGCTGGCACGCAACCAATTCAATTGTTGTGGCAGAGTGAGCTTGGCCCAATCGAGTCGATCGAGCGCGGTGAGTCCGCCCGCGCGTTGGTCTTTGGCATCCAGTCGAGCGAGAGCCATGCTGCCGTGAATGATGCTCCAGGTGTTTGTTTCTTTAGCCAATCGGTCACTCCATGCGGCGACCGGAATTTTTTCGAGTGCTACGCGTGCGGCGTAGCGCATCGTGCGGTCTTCGGAGCCGAGTTGCTTCCAGACGGCGTCTAGCGTGGAGGCATCGCCGCTCAGGGTGATATCACCGAAGGCGCGGCGTTGCGTTACTTCTGCACTGACTGGCAGCGAGGAAACGGGTGCGGTTGACTCCTTACCCACGTAACTCAAGCGCCACATGGCGGACTTGGTGCGGCGTCCCCCGGTGGTGAAATACATGTGACCATCGGCACCGATCGCGCCGTCACTCAGCGGCAATCCTTGGCCTGCGATCAATTCTTCTGTGGTGCCTTTGTAGCCAGAAACATCGGCTTGTAAATGTATCGCGTAAAGGGTCGCAAATGTCCAATCGAACGCGTAAATCGCGCGTTGGTATTTTGCCGGAAACTTCGCGCCTTTACCCGAGAGCAGACCTGTGGGACAGCCAGGACCGATGTCAACTACGGTGCCGAGACTGTCTTCCAAGTATGTAGGTTGTACGCCTGATCCAGTGCGCCAGCCGAAATCGCTGCCGGGAATGGTATGATTGATGCGGGTGGGGCGATACCAGGGCAATCCGATATCCCATTCCATGTCAGAATCGTAAGCAAAGAGTTCTCCGTCGAGATTGAAGCTAATGTCATAGGTGTTACGGTAGCCCATGCTGACGAGTTCCCAGCGTTTGCCATCGGGTGTGAAACGGGCAATCCAGCCACCGGGTGCCATGCGGTCGCGGGCGTGACCATTTGGGTCGGTTTGACGAGGAAGCAATTGGTCTTCCTGCCAATTGGTGAGCGGCATACTCGCATCCATAGTGGCCAGATCCGTGTGATTGCCGGCGACGAAATAAATCCATTTGCCATCAGGAGAAGCCACCAACGAATGCGGTCCGTGTTCGCCACGGCCTTGCATTTCCTTCAGTAAGATCGGCGCTTCAAAGACGCCGTCTTTGTTTTCATCAGGCAGGCGATAGACGCCGGCATTGTTGCCTACGGCCTCGTTGACAGTCACGTAAAGCGAGCCTTGGAACCAGAGCAATCCATGAGCGCCACCGATGGGGGCGTCGATTTGTTTAACCTGAGCAACTTCATCGGGTTTGCCATAGGTAGGTGGTTTCACGTAGTAGAGCTTGCCGTATTGATCCGCGCAGATGAAATTGCCATTTTCAGCGAGGGTGATCGCCACCCAGCTACCTTGCTCGTTGGGAATTTGATAGAGTGACTCGAGTTGGAATCCCGGAGCAATTTTGAATTTCTCGGCGAGTGACTTGGGTGTTAAGGGCACTTGTTGATCAATCAAATCACCCCAAGGTCCCTGACCCATGGGGGCAATCAATGTCGCTTTAGCCCATGATTTGCTATCAAATGTAGGAGTTTCCCAGCCTTGTGGGGCTTCTTTGGCCATGGACCAAGTGGTGTCGGAGTTGATGCGAACATTTCGACCATTGTTGAGGGTCATGCTGAGCTGGAGTGCAAAACCAGCAGCTCCACCTTGGTTGCGGGCTTCTGCAGCAATCACATTGCGTTGGCCAGGCTTTAAGTGTTTCATGACGTCAGTCACGGCAACTTGTTGCCACTCATTGTACTCGCCAAGAAGTTGACCATTTACCCACACGCGGTGAATGTTATCACAGCTGGATGAAACCGCAGCTTTGGTGAGGTTTTCTGGAACCTCGAAATCACGGCGGAAAAATACCTTTTCATCATTGCCCGGTTGATTGGAGCTCCAAATCCAAGAGAGTCCCTCAGCGGGCAGAGGGTGGCAGGCGATGAGCAAAACGGCGGACAATTTGCTAAAGAATCGAATCATGGCTGATTCTTACGCGTTTAGTCATTCGATCTTTCATTGCATACTAGATATGTCCCAAAAAAAGCCATCGGAGAAATTCCCCGATGGCAACAAAAGACTCAATTTACGTTATCCGATCAGCGGCGGCGACGCAGCAGAATCAGCGTCCCTAAAGCACCAAGCAACGATGTGGTTGTCTCAGGGACTACAGTAAAATTTGCAGAAAAAGGCGAAATCGATCCCCAAGAACTAGATCCTGGTTGGGTGCTATTGATGTTGGCAAGTCGCTCGAAATTTGAGCCACCTTCCCAGGCTCCTGCTTTGTGCACGATATCGATAGCATAGTTTCCGTTCGATAAGCCCGTGAGGAGATTGACGCTGCCTGTCCACTCGGCTTTTTCATTGTTCCCGCCAATCGAAACGCCGTGCGGTGAGCCGCCATTGTTGGCTGATACAAATGCATAGTCAGCCGGGTTGGTTGAGGTGGGCAGGGAATTCAGTCGGATGCGGTAGGCGAACGCGAATTCGAATGTTGAGTGACCACTATCGGCAAAAGCGAGTGTCTCAAATTGCGTTAAGTTTAGCGTGCCTCCAGCGCTTTGTGTGCCAAGGTTGGCACCATTGAAGGTTGCTTCTGTGCCGCCATAGCTACTGCTGCTCTTGTATTTAGTGCCTCCGATGGTGAGATAGCCACCGTATATACCAGTGGCGGCTGTGGAAAAGGTTGCGCTAGCAAGTAGCGCCAAAGCTGTGAGGAGTTTGTTTTTCATGGATTTGTTGGATTAATCGATGTTTCGGCGAGGGGGACGTGAGAATCTAGTAGTAATATGAGCCTAATTTGCGATTTCTGCAATCTAACAATGAAAAAAAATGCTCTTGTGTGACGGAAATGCAAAATTTCCGACGTTTTTTTTCGAAATCGTGTACTTTTCCTTGCCATCAGCGGAAAATCAGTGCATAGCCCCGCCCCCAATCCCCTCGATTCACGTCCACTGACTCCATTCGTTTATGTCCATCAATATCCGCAACCTTGCCATCATCGCCCACGTTGACCACGGCAAAACCACTCTCGTTGACCAACTTCTGCAAGCCGGAGGCACTTATCGCGAGAACCAAGCCGTCACCGAGCGCGCCATGGACTCCATGGACCTGGAGAAGGAAAAAGGCATTACCATTAAGGCAAAAAACACCGCCGTTCTCTGGAAAGGCTACACGGTGAACATCGTCGATACCCCAGGCCACGCCGACTTCGGTGCTGAAGTAGAGCGGGTCATGAAAATGGTCGACGGCGTTCTGCTCGTCGTTGATGCCTCCGGTGGTCCGCAAGCACAAACTCGCTTCGTGCTGCGCAAAGCTCTCCAAGAAGGCCTCACGCCGATCGTCGTAGTGAACAAAGTCGACCGTCCACTCGCCACTCCTCTGAAAGTGCGCGACATGGTGTTGGAACTTTTCCTCGACCTCGATGCCACCGAAGAGCAGTTTAATGCTCCTTTCCTCTACGGTTCCGCTCGCGATGGTTACTTCATGAATCATCCCGACGACGAGCGCGTCGATTGCGCCCCGCTGCTCGACAAGATCATCGAATACATCCCCGAGCCAAAAGCCGATCCTGAAGCTCCATTCTCCATGCTGGTTTCCAACATCGAGTGGGACGACTATGTTGGTCGTGTTGGCGTCGGCAAAGTACTCGGCGGCTCCGTCAAAAAAGGCGACAACATCTGGCTGATCCGCAAGGACGGCAGCAAAGTTGCTTCCAAGGTGATGAAAACATTCACCTACTCTGGTTTGGCGACACAAGACTCCGAAGGTTGCGGCGCAGGCGGCATCGTCGGCATTGCAGCTGGCATCGAAAACATCGACATCGGCGAAACTCTCTCCGGCACACCAGATGCCGACCCGCTTCCTTTCGTGGAAATCGACCCACCGACCGTGCAGATGCAGTTTTCCATCAACGATGGACCACTCGCTGGCCGCGAAGGCAAGCACGTCACTTCCCGTGCAATTCGTGATCGTCTGATGCGCGAGTTGAAAACCAACATCTCGATTCAGGTTGAAGACACCGAAACCTCGGGTATTTTCCTCGTTTCTGCTCGTGGCGCGATGCAAATCGCCGTTATCGTCGAAACCATGCGCCGCGAAGGCTTCGAAGTCTGCGTATCCCGTCCGATGGTGATTTTCCGTCGCGATGACCACGGCACACTTCTTGAGCCCTTCGAAACACTCTACATCGAGGCTCCTGGCGACTACACCCAAGGTATCTTGAAGGCACTCGTCAACCGCAAAGGCATCATGGAAAACATGGACACCGAAGCCAGCGGACGCACGCTCATCCAAGCCGTGATCCCCACTCGTGGCATCATCGGTCTGGAAACGGAGATCGTCAACTTGACATCCGGTCACGGCATCATGTCCCACCTTTTCAAGGAATACGGTCCACACGCTGGCGAGATCCAAAACCGCAGCACGGGCACTTTGGTATCTATGGACAATGGCGTTGCCACCAACTACTCGCTCCAAGCTCTCGAAGATCGTGGCGTGCTGTTCGTTGGCGCGGGTGACTCCATCTACACCGGCATGCTTGTTGGCGAAAATCCACGTCTGGGTGACCTTCCCGTCAATCCCGTGAAGGAAAAACACCTCGACAACATGCGTTCCTCCGGCAAAGACAAGACCTCGAAACTCTCGCCGCCACTGCGTTTCTCGCTAGAGCGTGCGATCGAATACATCGACGCCGATGAGCTTGTGGAGGCGACTCCACAGAACATCCGCCTGCGCAAGCGCATCCTCGATCCGAACGAGCGCCGCCGCGTAGAAAAAGGCCGCGCCGCCCGCGGTTGATCCTTTGATCAAATCTCCCAAACAAAAAACGCGATCCATACTGGGTCGCGTTTTTTTATGCAATGATTCCAAATTATGAAACTTAGGAAAACTGCACGATCAAATGTCCAGTTTACCTGTGGAGTCGCCGATGCGCTCGGCTTTGACGCCCATGCGATCGAGTAGTGACAAGTGAAGATTGGTGAGTGGGGCTTCGCCTTTGGCTTCGAAGAGGCGACCGGCTTGCAGGGTGCCATTGCCATGGCCGGCGAGGATGATGGGAAGGTCTTCGTGGTTGTGGCGATCGCCATCGCAAATGCCTGCGCCATAGACGATCATCGAGTGATCGAGCAGGGTTCCGTCACCATCTTTGGTATTCTTGAGATTTTGCAGGAAGCGGGCGAATTCGGCAGCGTAGTATTCGTCGATTTTTGCAATAAGAGAAAGTCGGCGTTCGTCGCGTTGGTGGTGGGAGAGGTTGTGATGGGATTCATTGACGCCGATTTCGGGAAAGGTGCGATTCGATCCATCATGAGCTAACAAAAACGATGCGACGCGAGTCGAATCGGTTTGGAAAGCGACGAGCATGAGGTCATACATGGCGCGAATGTGCTCGCGGTAGCTCTCGGGCACACCATTGGGGACATCGATCTCGGGCTGCACGCGGCGGTGTTGCTCGGCACGCTCGATGCGTTGCTCGATCTCGCGGACGGAGGTGAAATACTCGTCCATTTTGTTGCGGTCGGCACCAGTGGCGCGGGATTGGAGGCGCTTGGCATCTTGCATCACGAAGTCGAGCACCGATTTTTTGCGAGCCATGCGTTCTGCATTTCCTGAGGTATCTTTCGAGCCAAAAAGGGCTTCAAACACCATGCGTGGGTCGCGAATGGGCGGTGCGGGTGTGGTTTCCGAGCGCCATGCCAGGTTAAACTGGTAGGCGCAGGAGTAGCCGGAATCGCAATTGCCCGATCGGCGTGGTTCATCAGTGGAGAGTTCGAGCGATGGCAGACGCGTGAGGTGGCCGATTTGCTTGGCGGCAATTTGGTCGGCGGAAACACCGATGCGGATGTCAGCGCCTGCCGTTTTGCGCGCTTGGCAACCGGTGAGGAAGCTGGCATTGGCACGTGCGTGGTCGCCGGCACCATCGCCATTGCCACGAGCTTTATCGAGCGCGAGGCCACGAACCACCTGAAAATGCTCGCGCATGCTTTCGAGCGGTTGCAGTGAGGAGGAGAGCTTGTAATTTGTCCCCGAACCTTGAGGGAACCAGAGTTTGGTATTCACGCCGTTCGGCATATATACGTAAGCGAGGCGCAGGGGCGCGGCACTGGCTCCAGCGGAAGCTGTGGCGGCGCGAAGAGGTTCGAGCATCGGCAGCGCGATGGTGGAGGCGATGCTTTTGAGAAAGGTGCGGCGTGAGTGCATGACGTTACAGGTTGAAGTTACGCGATGTGGGGAGAATCGCAACTGAGATTACGCAGAAAAGCTGCGCTTTTTTCATGATGACAGAGGATTTTGCAAGTGATGGGAAAATTTTCTCATTCTTGGAATGGTCAAACAGAGCAGATTCTGTTTTTCTTTGCGCATCCATGAAAGAATTGCTCGTGCCTGTGTTGATGATCGCTGTGATTTTAGTGATCGTGGTGGCGGTCATGTATAACTCATTGGTGAATCGACGAAACCAAGTGAAATACGCGTTTTCCTGCATCGATGTGCAATTGAAAAAGCGCTTTGATTTGATCCCGAACTTGGTGGAAACGGTGAAGGCATTTGCCGCGCACGAAAAGGATTTGTTAGAGTCAGTGACGCAAGCGCGGGCTCGTGCCGCTCAGCCGGGGGCCTCGTGGGCCACACAGGAAATGATGCAGCAGCAAGTGCAGGTGCTTGTAGCGCGGGCCGAGGAGTATCCAGAGCTGCGATCGAACCAAAACTTTTTGCTGTTGCAGCGGCATTTGGCGGAGTGTGAGGAGCAAATTTCTGCCGCGCGCCGTGCCTACAATGCCTCAGTGATGGATTATCAGAATTCGATTGGGATGTTCCCGTCCTCGATCATTGCCTCGCTGTTCCATTTCCGCGATATGCCCTCGTTTGAAATTGCTGTCCAAGAAAGAAACAACGTCCATGTCCGCTTCTGAAAATCATCCGGTGCAATGGAATCCGGACATCCAAGCGCTACAACAAAGCTTGCAGCCCGTGTTCGCGGCATTCGATGAATTGCAACTCAAGCAGGAGGAGGAAAAAGCGCGGACGCTGCGGAATTGCTTGTTTTGCATGGCGGTGGCTTTGCTTGGTGCGCTTGCTGTTCTGTTTTTTACGCATAACACGTTGATTTTCTTTATGATCCTATGCGTAGCTGCGGTGATTACTGCCGCAGTGTTTTCGTCCAAGTCCTCGGGTTTTGCGAATTACTATCGCTCGCGCTACAAGCAGGATGTCTTCGCGCGGGTGACATCGACACTGGCACCAGGGATGTCGTACCATCCTCAACATTTTATTGCTGAAAGCTATTTCACGGGTTGTGGATTATCCACGTCACGGATCGATCGATACTCGGGACAGGATTATTTTGAGGGGTATGTGGGGGGCACGCATTTGATTTTTTCCGAGATCCATGCAGAGCGTGAGGAATCGCGCACGGATTCGAAAGGCAACCGTCAGACGTATTGGGTGACGGTGTTTAAGGGGATCTTTTTCATGGCAGATTTTCCGAAACATTTTCAAGGACAGGTGATCATTGAGCCCGATGTGGCCGAGGCAACGTTCGGATGGCTCGGGAGGAAATTGCAAGGAATGTCGAGCAATTTGGTGCGCTTGGAAAATCCCGAATTCGAGAAGGCCTTCAAGGTTCGCGCAACAGATCAAGTGGAGGCTCGCTATCTGTTGACGCCAGCGTTTCAGGATCGCTTGATGGAAATGCGCAAGTTTTGGGGTGGAAAAATTCGCATGTCCTTGCTGAGATCGAATCTTTATCTTGCGATACCGAATCAAGAAAATTGGTTTGAGTGCAGCAGCAAAGTCAGAGCGGCAGATCGCGCACAAATTGAGTGCTTCGCCTCGCAGTTGATCGCGATGCTGAATGTAGTCAATCAGCTCGATCTGAATACGCGACTGTGGACTAAAGAGTGAGGATGTGGCGGCGGTTCGTTTTTTAGCCACAAAAAAACGCAAAAATCGCTTAGAAGAGGAGAAGCGCTTCAGAATTGCGTTTCAAGTCTTATGTCTTATGTCTGATCATCTTGAGTCTCTCTCAAAGATCCGCGTTTTGATGGGTGCCTGTGGCTACATTCGCAGAATAAACGATGCAGCGGTCGAGAACGGCATCGGCTCCGATACGTGCATGGGGCCAGACGACGCTGTTGCGGACGATGGCACCTGCTTCGATGATGGCTCCCGGTCCTACGGCGCTGTTTTCGACGATGGCTCCAGCAGCAATTTTTGCTTCAAGATGGATCATCGGGCCAATGCCGACAAGTTGATGAGCGGCGAGGTAGCTTTCGCGTTCACCGAGGTCAAACCAATGGCCTTCGTCGAGCAAAACGGCACCTAGTTTGCCGAGTTCTGCAAGGCGCAGGAAGGCGGGGATGACGGAGACAATTTCTTCTTCTGGCAAGTAGTCAAATAGCTCGGCGTTGACGCAATAAACGCCGCTAAAAACATGAGTGCCCTCGGCCTTGCCGAGTTTGTTGCGGATGTCGATCACGCGTTCGCCCGTTTCATCCAGTGCGATGTGTTTGGCTACGCCATCGCTGCGCAAACCAAGAGTGACGGGAAGGCCCGATCGTTGATGTGCATTGATGAGAGCGCTAAGGTCCATGGTCGAGTAGATGTCGCCATTGTGAACAAGCACGGATTCGGAACCAATCCACTTGCGTATGTTGCGCAGTCCACCGCCTGTTTCAAGTAAGGTGGGTTCTTCAAATAAACGAATCTGCGAGCCATCGAGCGTGCCTTGTTTCGCCACATGGCCATTGCCGCCGCATTCATCGAGGTCATGCCAATTGCTGGCACCGAGGCCGAGCGTTGAGTCTTGCCAAACTTCTGGTAAGTGGTGGGTATTGATGGCGAAATCGGTGCAGCCAAGATCGCGGCAAGCCTGCCAAGCATGGAGGATGAGCGGGCGATGAAAAAAGGGCACGAGCGGCTTGGGCACCCGAGAGGTGAGCGGGCGCAGGCGCGTGCCGAGTCCGGCACCGAGTAAAAAGGCTTTCATCACGCGCCGATGTATGAGTGATCTCGTGAGAACAGGCGAGATTTTTCGTGTCGGAAATTTCTTTCCCGCCCTGATTTTCAGGCTTCACATTGGTGGATTTTGTCTCCATGCTCCCGCGCATGAGCGAACCCGCTGTGACGATTGCCGGAACTGGCAGCTACGTGCCCGATAAAGTTTTGACCAATGCGGAACTGGAAAAACGCATTGAGACATCGGACGAGTGGATCACGACCCGCACGGGAATTAAGGAGCGGCGGATTGCGGCAGATGATGAATTCACCTCGCACATGGCGACGAAGGCGGCGCAGCGTGCGTTGGAGCAGGCTGGACTAGCAGCTGAGGATGTCGAGTTGATCATCGTGGCAACGATCACGCCGGATACTCTTACTCCAGCCACGGCTTGTTATGTGCAAGACAACATCGGTGCGCGGCGTGCGATTGCTTTTGACATTTCCGCTGCATGCTCGGGCTTTCTCTATGCGATGGAAATCGCTCGCAAGTTGATCTCGGGAGGCACCGTGAAAAATGCGGTGATCATCGGCGCAGAAAAACTTTCGGCCTTTGTGAATTGGAACGATCGTGGCACGTGCATTCTTTTTGGTGATGGCGCTGGTGCTGCCGTGCTGCGCAAGTCCGAACCGGGTGAAGGTCGCATTTTGGCGATGGATCTTGGGACGGATGGTGGTTTGACCCATTTGCTCAACATTCCCGGAGGTGGTTCCGCGAAGCCGATTACCAAAGAAAATGCCGATGAACATCTTGCCACTCTGGCGATGCTCGGCAAGGAAGTTTTCAAGCACGCGGTCAATCATATGAAAGCAGCTGCGGAGTCAGTGATTACGCAAGCAGGGCTTCAGTCCTCAGATATTGCGTGTGTGATTCCTCACCAAGCGAATTTGCGAATCATTGACGCAATTGCTGACCGCCTCACTGTTCCTAACGAAAAAGTTTTCGTCAATCTTCACAAGTATGGCAACACCTCAGCAGCAGCAGTGGCAATCGCGCTTGACGAAGCTCACCGTGGTGGCGCTTTCCAACGTGGAGAAAACATCGTTCTGGTTGTCTTTGGCGCAGGTCTCACCTGGGCGGCTGCGGCCATCGAATGGTGATTTTTTCACCGATCAGGACATGGGGAAAAGAATCGTGCTTGGCGCGGAATCTTTTCTTGAATCTTTTGGGCATTTGGTGCGTCATAGACAGCGTATGAAATACACGATCTCTGCTGGAATGGCGTTGACCCTTTTTCTGGTGTCTTGCACCCCCTATCAACAACAAGGCGCGGCCGTAGGTGGCGTGGCTGGTGGAGCTCTGGGCGCCATCGCAGGTGGTGATAGCAACTCCACACTGAAAGGTGCTGCGATCGGTGCAGGTCTGGGAGCAGGCATTGCTTCGATGCAGGAGCAGAACCGCCGCAACAGTGCGCAAAATCAGCAGAGCTATGATCGCTACGGAAATCCTAAGCCGCAGCAAAATCTTGGCACGCCTGGTGGAAGCGATTATCCTTATGCCGAGCCAACGAGCACACGAGGTGAAGTATTGAGTCCTTATACTCCTTACAACGTGATTGATGTGCGTGGGCTGCGCTCTGGTTCTCTAGCCAAAGATCCTTCATGCGGGAAAATTTTCCGCATTCCTTGAGAAGTAAGATTTTTCTTGGCGATCAGCCCTGCGGCATGACATCCACGGCAACGAGAATTTTTTGATTTCCCGCGCCTAGTGTCACGCCGCGCAAGGGACTGACGTCGCTGAAGTCGCGACCCCATGCTAGGGTGATGTGGCTCGTGCTGGGAATCATGTCGTTGGTCGGGTCGAGATCGATCCAGCCAAATTCCTCGCCGCACCACAGTGAAAGCCATGCGTGTGAGGCATCAGCGCCGATGAGTTTTTGCTTATCGGGAGGTGGCAATGTTTCGAGGTAGCCACTGATGTAGCGGGCGGGCAGTCCGATGCTGCGTAGGCAGGCGATCATGACTTGCGCGTAATCTTGGCACACACCGCGTTTTTTTTCCCAAGCTTCTTCAATGGGCGTGGCGGCATTGGTGGCTTGGGGATCGAAGGTGAAATCCGTGCAGATGCGATGGTTGAGATCAAGCGCGCCCACGAGGATCGAGCCGCCGGGAGGGAAACTGCGCTGGGCGTAGTCGCGCAAGGTCGGGTTCGCACGGATGAGCGGAGAGTCGCAGCAAAATTCGCCAGCAGCGGAAGCGGTGGACCATTCTGCCGCTGCGCAGGCATCGCGAATGCTCTCCCACGGCGGTGAGGTCGAGGCATCGGGATGCGTGTAGGGTTCGACGCTGACAAAACTGCTAGAAATAACTTCGAGCTCGACGTGTGAGCCCTCGATCTCGAAGTACATCGTTGCATTGCCATAAGCATCTTGCCGCACGTAGCGATGAAGCGGCTCGGGCCGAATCGTCATCTCATGCCATGGGCACTGTTGGTATGGCAGACGTCGTGGGATCAGCTTGGCATGGTAGTGGCAGACGCTCACCGGACTGTCATACTGGCAAATGGTGCTGTGGATGATGTGGTAGCGCATGTCAACGAGAGCGGCGTTTGATGTGGCTGAAGTAATCTTCGGTGAGATGTTGCGAGAAATTTTCTAACGAAGCCGTGATGGATTCGCAGACTTGGATGAGCTCCTCTGCGCTCATGTCTTGCAGGGACATGTTTTGAAGAATTTGCTGCATGGTTTCCACGTCCTCGCGCGATTTTTGTTCGCCACCAATGGAGGTGCCGAGCGGTAGTCGCATGACTTGTCTTTGCAGAGCTGCGAGCTGAAAGGCAAGCGCGCGCGGGTTTGCTTGATGAAGAAGCAGTAGGCCAAGCACGGGTCGCAATTTCGGTCGCGCGAAGTGATCGCGTCGATACGTCATGGTGCTATCGAAAATTTCTAACATCGGCGCAAGAACAGCGTCGTCCTTTTCTGATAGGGCGATCGCGGCTTGGGAAAATGCAGTAATCGCGGTGCCACGTTCGATGCGGCGGCCAATTTCCAAAAAGCGCCAGCCGTGACCTTGGACCATGTTTTCGGATTGCATGCCGCTGAAGGCCGCAAGGTCGAGAATGATGCGATCCAACTTTGCGCGCATCAAGGAGGGCGAGGCCTGGCTGATTGGCGCGGCGGTGTCTTCGATCAATCGATTGAACAAACGCCAGGTGTCGTCGGAGAGTCGGTCGCGGGCTGCTGCGGCATTGTAGCGAAGTCGGCCTAACAAATCAGGGATGCCGCCCTCGCGTTTGGGGTTCTCGATTAGTTGTCGCACTTCTTCTTGCACGATGGCATGAGGACTGGAAACATCGAAGTTTTGATCGAGAAGATGGATTTCTTGTGCGAGTTGCAGTCCAATCTTGATTTCACGCATTTGCTCGACAGTTCCCTCACCGCCGAGGCGATGATTGAGCATCCGTAGCAGGCGCACTGTCTGCTCCATACGTTCTGCATAGCGTCCTAACCAAAAAAGATGATCAGCAATCCGGCTGGGCACTTCGCCGGGAGCACGGTGCACGCGCAACTGCTCCGTTTGCCCGCCTAGCAGAGTTTTTTGCTCCACTTCTGCATCGGAGGTGACCCAAATGTCTTTGCTCAGCGCGCCAGCATTCATGGTCACGAGAAATCCTCCGGCGTCAGGGCAAACGCGGCCGAGTCCGCCGGGCATCACTTGGATTTGTTCTTCGGAGCCGCAGGAAAAGGCACGCATCACGAAGGCGCGTGGTGCGAGTTGGGTGCCGGTCCATACTGGAGCGGTGGAAAGCACTTGAGGCTCTTGTGCTACCCATTGTTCGGGATTGGCGTGGATTTGCTGGAGCAACTTGGCGAGGTCATTTTCGGAAAGTGCAGCCGCAGACTGCGCGGGTCCGTCGGCACCACAATAGGCGCGCTTGAAGACCCAACGTCGAGGATTTGAGAGCACTTCACGCCGTTCATTTTCTTGACCACACCACCACGTGGGCACTGAGGGAATGATGAGTTCCTCTTGGAGCAATTGGCGGCAGAGATTAGGCAAAAATGGCAACCACGCAGGTGCATCGAGCACGCTAGTGCCAATGCCATTGACGATGGAAATTTTGCCATTGCGCCATGATTCCAAAAGCCCCGGAACCCCCGACCATGAATCTGGATCGAGTTCGAGCGAATCACAAAAACGATCTTCGATGCGACGCACGAGCACATCCACTTGACGCAACCCTTCGAGAGTTTTCAAAAACAATCGAGTATCGCGCACTGTCAGGTCGGCACCTTCGACTAACGGAATTCCCAAATATCGGGCCTTGAAGGCGTGTTCGAAGTAACCTCTGTGATACGGTCCTGCCGTGACCATGACAACATACGGCGCATGCTTGCCATGCGGTGCGCGCGCGCGAAAGTGCTCACGCTCATGCTCGAAAAATCCGGCCAATCGCTGCACGCGGCAGTCCTTGAACTCGCGGGCAAATGCTTGGGCCACGATGATGCGATTCTCTAACGAGTTGCCGAGACCGCTGGGCATTTGGCATCGATCCCCCCGTGCCTGCCAACTGCCATCGGGCCGCCGTACGAGATCAGTTGCCGCATTTCCTAACATGTTCGCCTGAGCTGGGATCTCTAACACTTGGCGTAAATAGCCAGGGTTGGCAAATAGCAAACGTGGTGGGATCCAGCCTTGTTGCAACATTTGCTGCGGTCCATAAATGTCCTGCAACATGGCCTGAAACAAGCGCATGCGCTGCGTGAGACCATTTTCAATCGCTCGAAAATCCGCAGGCGCGAGCAACACGGGCACGCAATCCAAGTTCCATGGTCGCCCCACAGCACCCGTATCCTGATACGCATTGTAGGTCACGCCATGATCACGCAGCAGTCGAGCAATCGCATCGCTGGAGCCCTGCAGGCCCGCATGTCCTTGTTCGCACAACATGCGATGAAAAGCCTGCCAATGCGGGCGCACTTGCCCATCGGGCGCGATCATCTCGTCCCACACACCCGCTTGCGCTTGGTAGGTGAATGGTGAGCGACGCGCCATCTGCATGCCCGGCATTTGTTGGCTCTGGGTATGTTGGCTTTGGGTAAATTCCATGGGTGTGGCGGACGACAGTTGTGTCCCAATCAATGAGGATGCGCAATCTTATTTCGCTCGCCTTCGGTGCGCAAATCCAGTGTGAAAGGAAACACGGGATTGCGTTGCTCGGCCGCCGACTCCATACGGCCAGGGGTATGACCAAAGGAAAAGTAGCGAGCCATGCGACGACTCTCCGCCTCCGCAGCATTGACCGGAAATCGTTCATGACTGAGTCCGCCTTGGTGGGTGACGTGGTAGACACATCCACCCATGCTTCGTTGCGTCCAGGTATCGATCAAATCAAAAGTCAACGGCGCATGCACTCCGATCATCGGCTGCAAGCAACTCGGTGGCTGCCATGCGCGATAGCGAACGCCGGCAACGTATTCTCCCGCGATGCCAGAGGGCTGAAGCGGTAAGCGTCTGCCATTGCAGGTCACGGCATATCGTTGATCAGTCCAGCCTGTCACTTTCACCTGCATCCGTTCTAGGGAGCTATCAACATAACGTGCGGTGCCGCCGCCGGTGGCTTCTTCGCCGAGCACATGCCAAGGCTCCAGCGCAGTGCGGAGTTCGACCTCGATGCCATGCTGGGCAAATGATCCGATCAAAGGAAAACGGAACTCGGCATGCGGTGCAAACCACTCAGGCTTGAGCGCGTATCCATGATGTTGCAGATCATCGATGACCTCGCAGAAATCTTGCCAAACGAAGTGCGGCAGCATGAAGCGATCATGCAATTCGGTTCCCCAGCGCACCAAGGGCAAATGACTCGGTTCTTTCCAGAAACGGGCCACCGCCGCGCGGATCAGCAATTGCTGAGCGAGACTCATGCGCTCATGCGGCGGCATCTCGAAGGATCGCAGTTCGACCAAGCCCAAGCGCCCGGTACTGCTGTCGGGCGAAAACATTTTGTCGATGCAAAATTCCGCGCGGTGCGTGTTGCCCGTGAGGTCCACGAGCAAATGGCGAAACACACGATCCACCATCCATGGCGGCACTTGGCCATGATCGGGGATTTGGCTGAAGGCAATCTCCAGTTCATATAAGGCGTCATCGCGCGCTTCATCCACCCGCGGGTGTTGACTTGTAGGACCAATGAAAAGGCCGCTGAAAAGATAACTCAGCGAAGGATGATTGTGCCAGAAGCCAAGAATGGAACGCAACACATCAGGTCTGCGTAGGAAAGGGGAATCCGATGGTGTTTCGCCACCAAGCACGATGTGATTGCCTCCACCTGTGCCTGCATGTCTTCCGTCTAACAGAAATTTTTCGGTACCCAGTCTGCACTGCCGAGCCTCTTCGTAGAGCGTGTTGGTGTTGGCGGCAAGATCCTTCCAGCTCGCTGCGGGTTGCAGGTTGACCTCGATCACGCCAGGATCAGGTGTAATCTTGAAATTTTGCAAGCGCGGGTCAAAGGGCGGGGCTTCACCTTCGATCACAACAGGGATTTCGAGCGCCTTGGCGACTTCTTCGATCGCATGAGCAAGTTCGAGAAACTCCTCCACTGTTTGCAACGGCGGAAGGAATAAATGCAATCTTCCATCGCGTGGCTCGAAGCACATGGCTCGACGCACAATCCACGGCGCTGACTCTCCCTCATCAGGTTCACGATCCGCTGTTTGATTCGCGGCAGGTTCAGAAGTTGTTTGAGAAGGTTGTGTTGCCGCAAGTGATGCACTGATTTTTTTCGACCACTCCGTCAGAGTGTTCGCTGTGCCTTTGGTGTCATTATCTAACGAAAAAGATGTTTGCGTGAAGGGGATACTTTGCGCGATTTTCTGCAAAGCCATTTGCTGCGTTTTGGGACGTGGTGGCAGCGGACGAGCATCGCGCATCGGGTCCTCTGGCACGAAAAATGGAAACTCTTCTTCTTTGACCCACGGCAAGGAATCGAGTGGCAGTCGATACCCCATCGGCGAGTCACCTGGAACCAGAAACATGTGCTCATCACGCAAGAACCAACGCCCGGTGCGCCAGCTTACTTTGCCTTCTTCAAAGCTCCCTTGCAAGGGCAGTGCATAGCCGATGCAGGTGCCGAGACCATTGTGAAAAATCCGCGCCACACGAGCGCGCTCCAGTGGATCGGCGAGATTGTTTTTCAATGGATCGACGTTTGCTGGTAGTCGTTTTTCGCGCCACAAGTAGTAGTAAACATCTTCGTAGGCGGGGATCAAGTGGCCTGGATCGACGCCTAGCACATGGGCTAACAAAATGGCAAATTTCTGCGCTTCTTCTTCGCCGTGATGGTAGTTTTTTTCCTCGTTGGCAATCCATTGATCATCGCGCCAGATCGGTTCACCATCTTTGCGCCACCAACATCCGAGAGCTCAGCGTGGCAGTGGTTCACCAGGATACCATTTGCCCTGTCCATAATGCAGAAATCCTCCTGGGGCAAAACGTTCACGCAGACGCTTCACAAGTTGCCCTGCGAGCAGTCGTTTGGTCGGTCCCATCGCGGCGGTGTTCCACTCGTCGCCGTCCATGTCATCGATGCTCACAAAAGTCGGTTCACCACCCATGGTCAATCGCACATCATGCGCACGCAGTTCGCGATCGATCGCTTCGCCTAACGAATCAATCGCGGTCCATTGCTCATCGGTGTAAGGAAGTGTCACACGTGGTGTTTCACGCACACGCTCCACACTCATGTCGAAGGAAAATTCCGTCTCGCACGGTTCCAGCGAACCACTGATCGGCGCGGCGCTGGAAGGATCAGGTGTGGCTGCTAACGGAATGTGTCCTTCGCTGGCAAAAAGTCCCGATGTCGGGTCCAGTCCAACCCATCCTGCACCAGGCAAAAATACCTCACACCATGCGTGCAGATCGGTGAAATCTTGTTCCGGTCCGCTTGGTCCATCCAACGATTTTTGGTCTGCTTTGAGCTGAATCAGGTAGCCGCTGACAAAACGGGATGCCATGCCGAGTGAGCGCAGGATTTGACACATCAACCATGCACTGTCGCGGCACGAACCAGTGGCTTTTTCCAGTGTCTCTTCGGGTGTCTGCACGCCCGGCTCCATGCGAATGCAGTAGGAAATGTCGCGGTTCAAGCGTGCATTCAGATCGACCAAAAAATCAATCGTTCGGTAACCAACTTTCTCAGGCTCCGCGTCCGCGCATTTTCCGCTGGCAGCCATTTTTTTGGACTCCTCCTCTTGCTTCAATCGCGCAAGCAAGTTTTTCTTGTGAATCTCGCCTACGATCTCTTCGACGTAGCTGCTCAGGCGCGGTGAGCGTGGCAGTCGTTTGCGAAAGGGTTCCAGTTCATGGTCGAGTGACGCATCATAGCGGATGGGCACATGCTCGGCATCAGCTTCGAGAAAGAAATCGAATGGATTGAACACTGTCATCTCGACCACCAAATCGACTTCAACCCGGAAATCCTTGGTTTTCTCAGGAAAAACCAGACGCGCAAGGTAGTTCGATTGAGGGTCTTGCTGCCAATTCAGGAAATGCTCGGCCGGCGTGATGCGCAGCGAGTAGGCGAGGACTTTGCTACGTGAGTGCGGTGCAGGGCGCAGGCGTACGGTGTGCGGACCTAGAGCAATCTCCTTATCATAGCGATAATGAGTGACATGATGGAGGGAGACATGAATCGGCATAAAATGGAGTGAGCGAGTGATTCCAAGCAAGCCCCGTGCCAGAGTAGGGGGAATGCATGAAAAAGATTCAGGTGTAAGGCGGCTTGCTTGTGTCATGGATCATCTGCCGTCAACCCTCCGATGATAGCAAGGTCCTGCGATCAAGCCGATTTCGCTTGACTCGTTAGAGAATTTCTGCTGGGGTACGGTCGTTCTGATTATCGCACGAAGCGTGACAGAATTTCCCCTATGAAACAAATCCATTTGGTCGCGCTGATGATGATCTTGGCTGATACTTCGTGTAGCACGGTGCGCCATGCCTCAGATCTAGCCCCGCCAACAGCTTCGGAAGTTGCCGCTACTTTGCCGCCCATCAAAGTTCCTGTGCCTCAGTCACCTGTTGATTTGCGCACCGCTGTCCTGACATTGCCCGCCGATGCCCTCGCTGATATGTCATGGGATGGTAGACGGAATTTTCTCGCGCATCCATGTGGAGACTTCGACAAGGCTAATCGCCGCATGCATCTTTATAACGACAATCCGAATTACGGCATCGATGCCAAGTCGATGCTTTATCTGCGTTTGTTTGAAGACGAACAAGGCCGGACCATTGCCGCCTCGCATGCTGCTCGTCCACATGCCGATCAATCGGCCCCATCAGCGAAATTCACCAAAGTTTATCGCCTAGAAAATCGAAAATGGCGCGATATCACGGCTTCGGCATTTGCAAAAGATATCTCCATGCTATCGTTTTTCCGCTTTGATCAATTAGGTTCCACCATCGCCTTTGGAGATTATACTTTCGGAAATTCAGCGGGTGGAGTCACAAAAAGTTATGCTGTCGGCAAAGCCACGAATACCATGAAATGGCAGCGCGGGGCATTCCGTGTAATTCCATAAAACTAACGATTTTTTCCAATACCAAATTACCATACCTATGACACAAGTACAACGTGAAGCACTGATCGACCTCTTGCATTTGGCCATTCTCGCCGATGCCCATATTTCCTTAAAAGAAGACGAAGGCCTAGCCTCCGCCATTACCTCACTCGGCTGGGAGTCCACTCAACCGCGTGAAATTTACATTCTCACCAGCGGCAGCAAGGCACGTCGTGCCATCGATACCGCAGAAACGAGCGATGATTTCCTCAAAACCCGCGCTGCGCAGTTCGACACCGCTGACTCCCAACAGCAAGCTCTCGAACTCCTTCGCGGACTTTTCGCCAGCGACGGCACCTCCACTGATGAATCCGCATTCCTTACCAAGCTCAGCGCTGCTTTCACTTAATTCCTCTGGGAAACAGAGCGATTGATAACCCCTTCGTTACCTCACTTTGCTTCTGGAGAAAATTGGACAGAAGGGAGCAAAGGAAAGGAAGGGGGCATAAATGATCTTGACCGTGATAGTATCAAACGATACTATCATGGCCGTGCATCCGCCTTTTTCCATCACCCCGAAAATTCTCGACTGGATCAGTAAAATTGAGCGTTTGATTGGGCGCATCGAGGGGCTTGATCATCCCAAGCCGCAGCCTCATTTGCGGAAAACCAATCGTGTCCGAACCATTCAGGGGAGTCTCGCCATTGAAGGCAATACTCTCGGACTCGAACATGTTACGGCTCTGCTCGAAGGGAAACGCGTGATCGGTCCCAGTTCGGAAGTCCTGGAAATTGTGAATGCGATCCGCGTGTATGATCAAATCGGAACATTTCAGGCGCTCTCATCTAAGTCCCTTCTGAAAGCTCATCGATTGATGATGGATGGACTCATGACCGATGCGGGAAAATGGCGAACGAAAAATGTCGGCATTGTGAAAGGCTCTCAAGTCGCGCACATTGCACCGCCTGTCGCTCGAGTTCCTTACCTCATGGATGATCTCTTTTCTTTCCTGAAAAATAGCGAAATTCATCCCTTGATTCGTTCCTGTGTTTTTCATTACGAACTTGAGTTCATCCACCCATTTCAAGATGGAAATGGTCGAATCGGTCGATTTTGGCATAGTCTGCTTCTCTATCAGTATCACCCAGCATTCGAGTTCATCCCCGTTGAATCGATCATTCAACAGCATCAGCATGCCTACTATGAAGCATTGGAAAAATCAGACAAAACGGGCAATTCCACGATATTTGTTGAGTTTTCGTTAGGCATGATTCATCGTGCTCTCGATGAGTTTCTGGAAAATTTTCAGCCTGCATCACTCTCTGCCAGTGACCGACTTGAACATGCTCGTCAGCATTTTGGTGCAGAGGATTTTACGCGGAAAGACTATCGCAATCTTTACAAAACGATTTCCACCGCCACTGCAAGCCGCGATCTCAAACAAGGTGTTCATGAGAAAATACTCGTAAAATCCGGAGACAAAGCCCTGACGCGTTATGTCTTTTTATGAAGGCAATGCGGATGGCATGATTGACGCGGCGAAACGTCCACAAATGATGCCTATTTTTGCATATGGTCATCGTGCTTTTATACACGCAACAAGAGTGTTTCGTGTGGGTCGAAAATGGACTTGCTAAAAGCTGAGTAATGGTAGATAAAAAAACCAGTTAGATAAAAAAGCTCTTACTTGTGCCTTGGGATAACTGCTAACAATAACTCTAACACAACAAACCAGTCACATGAAAATCCGAACGCTCCTTTCTTATCTGGTGGTTTTCCTCGCGGGGCTTGCTGTGTCCTGGTTCGCGAAAAAGCCCGTGATTGTTGTTGAAGAGAAGCAACAGGTTGCTACGACATCGCAACATCGAAGTTCTCAACGCGAAAAATCTACGTCGGAAGTTGCTTCAAGGAATGCTCGTGTAGATGATTTGCTGGAGAAATTTGCCGAAGCCGAATACGATGATGAAGGAAAATCCGCTGTATTGGAAGAAATCGAAACTTCAGAATTGCTGCTTTTGATCGAAAGGATTTCCCAGAGTGCGGGAGTTACAGGTTTGGACTACACGGAGAAAATTCGACTCGAAGAATTGCTCGTCGAGTGGTGCGTTCGAGATCCTGACGCTGTTGTTGCATGGGCTGATGGGATAAAAAACCCGAAAGACCGAAAAGAGCTTTTGGATAAAGTCATCAGCCATATTGCAGAGAAAGACTTTGATAAATGCATTGATCTTGTTCATCAGTATTGTCGCAACAACGAAGGGGGCTGGGACATACCTTACAACATTTCTAGAAAGATTGTGTCAGCAGATGCTGACCAGATGCTCAGGCTGACAGCGCAGTTCGTATCAATAAAAAACGGCAATAGCGGTCAAAGTGGGGTATTTCCTCCCAACTATGATTTTCGTAAAGCGTTGGACGGACTCGCAGCGCTCCAGTCGTCGTTGAAGCAAGGCGAGTCGCCATCTCTACTGCCATCTAACCTACTTACAGAGTGGGCGAAGGCTGATCCTGATGCTGCTTGGGAATGGTTAGGTGAGGATAAAAAAGTTCCCTTTAATGACGTAAATGAATTTTTGGAGGGATATTGCGGGGCTGCGACTAATGCGCAAATCATTCAGATTTTTAAACAAGTAGGAGAAAAATTCGAAGAACCTGATGCTTATTTTAGATTGGGATGGAGAGTTATAGCAGAAAAGCAAAATCCAGAACTAATTTCGCAATTTATCCACGCAGCACCTGGTAATCATCAAGAAAAATTGAATTATTTGTATGAGGTAAGCAATAATAGCTTTGGTAGTTATTTTGACGTTTCTAGAAGTATTCTTGTTTCGCAAATGAGTCCGGCTGAGCGCATGAGTGTCTTTGCTCAAGATCGCAATCTCTCAGAGAGCAAGCGAAAATTCTACACCCCCATACTCCAACGACTTGGACATACGGAAGCAGAGATTCAGCAAATGCTTCCCGCACAACAGTCTTCAAAAAAGGATTAGACGCAAGCCTCGTATTTTTCGTCTAACAAAAACTGCGAGGCTCACCTCAAATTCTGCCCATCGAGTGCAAAAACCACCACGCGAGGGGCAGGGGAATTTGCAGCAACGCTCCAGTCACATAGAAAAACCAATGGGGCAGGTAGGTGAAATTGGTGCCAGGCATCAAGGTGTCGCCATGATAGACTTTGTAAAATTGGCGAATGCCGACTATGGTGCAAAGGAGTCCTATCGCCAAGAGCGTACCTGGACTGCGTAAACTGATAAAGAGAAGCAGGTGTGAAATCATAGAGTTTTTGCTTTGAATCGAACCGTGGGTTTCGTGCTGAAATCAATCAAGCCCATCATCGCCAATTGCAGGATTTGGATTTCATCGCCTCCATGATCGGACATGCCCTGCCATTTTCCGATTTTTTGCAGTTCCTCCCATTTGCCGTGAATACGGCGTTCGCTTTCCGCATCGCTTGGTAGGCGTCGTTTCCAGCTTTGGAATGCTCGGAGTAAAGAAAGTGGCCCGAGGAGAAAAAATCGACTGACCAGAAGGGCGGGAGCCGTGACCTGCGATGCATAGTAACCCACAGCGATAGCCCCAGCCGTTTCTTCGGTGAGGCCGCGGTGATCCCATTGCACCATGTCATCTAACAGACTCGTTTGTTGTTTCCATACCTTCCATGCCGATGCACACAGTGCTAGCATGCAGGCAACTGCGATGCCGACCACCGTCGTAGTGGAAAGCGTTACCCCAAATTGTGCAAGCGACCATGCGGGAACATAGCGGAAAAACCACCACGCCGCAATCCAGCCGACAGGGGACAATAACAGCCAGCCCATGGCACCCAATACACATTTTCGGTTATGACGCGCAAGCAACATGAGCGATAGATAGCGAGCAAATGACCTTGTGGCAAGTGAAACGGACCATGCAAAAACGGGAGGAGCCGCGGCTATGGATGCGGACTCCTCCCGTTGCCTATGAAGGGCTGTGGGTGATTTGTTAGGCGATGACGTCGAAGCGATCGGCGTTCATGACTTTGCTCCAAGCGGCGACGAAGTCGTGGACGAATTTCTCTTGGTTGTCATCTTGGGCATAGACCTCGGCGTAGGCGCGGAGGATCGAGTTGGAGCCGAAGACGAGATCGACGCGGGTGGCCATCCATTTGACATTGCCAGTCTTGCGGTCGCGGACTTCGTAGAGGTTGCGTCCTACGGGTTCCCAGCGGTTTGCCATGTCTGTCAGGTTGACAAAAAAGTCGGTGCTGAGTGTGCCTTCGCGATCGGTAAAGACACCATACTTGGTGCCGCCGTGGTTGGTGCCGAGCATGCGCAGGCCGCCGAGTAGGCAGGTCATTTCACGAGCACTGAGGCCCATGAGTTGCGCGCGATCAAGCAGCAGTTCTTCGGCGCTGGTGGCGTAGTCTTTTTTCAACCAGTTGCGGAAGCCATCGTGAATTGGTTCTAACACATCGAACGATTCAGCATCGGTCTGTGCTGCGGTGGCATCACCGCGACCAGCAGTGAAAGGAACGTTGACCGATACTCCAGCGGCAGCAGCGGCTTTCTCGATGCCGAGGTTACCGGCCAAGACGATGGTATCAGCGATGCTAGCACCAGCGGCAGCAGCGATGGGTTCGAGGGCTGCGAGCACGCGAGCGAGGCGCACGGGTTCATTGCCGACCCAGTCTTTTTGCGGAGCAAGGCGAATGCGGGCTCCGTTGGCTCCACCGCGCATGTCGGAGTGACGGAAGGTGCGGGCGCTGTCCCATGCGGTAGCAATGAGATCGCTGGCGTTGAGACCAGAGGCTGCGATGTTTGCCTTGAGTGCGGCGACGTCGTAAGATGTCGAACCAGCAGGAACGGGGTCTTGCCAGATGAGGTCTTCGGCGGGAACTTCAGGGCCGATGTAGCGAACCTTCGGTCCCATGTCGCGGTGGGTAAGCTTGAACCATGCGCGAGCAAAAACTTCCGAGAAATATGCTTGGTCGTTGTGAAAACGCTCGGAAATTTCTCGATAGATCGGATCTTTGATCATCGCCATATCGGCATCGGTCATGATCGGATTGTAGCGGATGGAAGGATCTTCGACATCGACGGGTTTGTCTTCTTCTTTGATGCTCACAGGCTCCCACTGCCAGGCACCAGCGGGGGATTTTTTGAGTTCCCATTCGTGGTTGAAAAGCATGGTGAAATAACCATTGTCCCACTTCGTTGGATGGGTGGTCCAAGCACCTTCGATGCCGCTGGATACGGTCTGACGGCCACAACCTTTGCCATCGGGATTGTGCCATCCGAGGCCTTGCTCATGAATGTCTGCACCTTCGGGATCGGGGCCGAGTTTGCTGGCATCGCCGTTGCCGTGGCACTTGCCGATGGTGTGGCCACCAGCAGTGAGGGCTACGGTTTCTTCATCGTTCATCGCCATGCGGGCAAAGGTCTCGCGGATGTGCGCGGCGGTGCGCACGGGATCTGGTTGATCGTTGACGCCTTGTGGATTGACATAAATGAGTCCCATCTGCACAGCGGCGAGGGGGTTTTCCATGGTCGCGGGATTTTCTAAGCTGGCGTATCGGCCATCGCTCGGAGCGAGCCATTGTTTTTCACTGCCCCAATAGGTGTCTTTTTCGGGATGCCAGATGTCTTCCCGACCGAAGCCAAAGCCGAAGGTTTTGAGGCCTGTGGATTCGTAGGCGATGTTGCCGGCGAGGATGAAAAGGTCGGCCCAGCTGAGCTTGTTGCCGTATTTTTTCTTGATCGGCCAGAGCAGACGGCGGGCTTTGTCGAGGCTGACGTTATCGGGCCATGAGTTGAGTGGTGCGAAGCGTTGGTTGCCGGTATTGGCACCGCCGCGACCATCGGCGCTGCGGTAGGAGCCAGCGGAGTGCCACGCCATGCGGATCATGAAACCTGCGTAGGTTCCCCAATCGGCGGGCCACCATTCTTGGCTATCGTGCATGACTACGTGCAGGTCTTTTTTCAGGGCCTCGACGTCGATGGTTTTGACGGCTTCGCGATAATTGAAATCGACGGCCATCGGGTTGGTCTTGGTGTCGTGCTGATGGAGGATGTCCAAATTTAGCGCGTTCGGCCACCAATCCATGTTTGATTTTCCGACAGAGGTGTGACCTCCGTGCATGACCGGGCATTTTCCGGCAGAGCTGTGTTCCATTCCTTGCATAGTGTGTGTGTTCTAGTTGTTGTTGGGGGAATGCGGTGCATTCACGCTCCTAGCGTAATCCACGACTAGCTATTTGCAAAGCTGCATTTTGCGATTGGAGCTATTGGTTTGACTTATAGCGGAAAATTGGTAACTTGAGTTCATGGAATTGCGTCAATTGGAATCGTTCGTAGCGATCGTAGAGGAGGGCTCATTGAGTGCTGCATCCAAGCGCCATCATCTTTCGCAGCCAGCGCTAAGTCAGCAATTGCAAGCACTGGAGCAGGAGTTGGGAGAAACTCTGCTGCATCGGCATCCGCGAGGCATCGAGCCAACTGCTGCGGGCGAATTGTTGCTGGAACATGCAAGAGTAATGCTCGCTCAGGCCGAGCGCCTACAAGGGGAATTTCAAGGTCGCCGCGAGCTGGAAAGTGGAAGTTTTTCCTTTGGCATCATTCCCACATTGGCACCGTATTTATTGCCGCAGTTGCTGGGGCCATTTCGTAAATTCCATCCAGGAGTAATGGTATCGGTAAGGGAATCGCGCACGGACCAATTGATTCCGATGGTGGTAGCGGGCGAGATTGAGTTTGCGATTTTGAGCGGGGCGTCGGCAGAAGATCGACGGAAAGCCTCGCTGCAATTGCGTGAGTTGTTTCGCGAACCTTTGCTTTTAGCCGCGCCAGTGGGGCATCCCCTGACCTTGAAAAAAACCTTGCCGCATCCTGAGGAGATTGATCCGAGCGAATTGATCCACCTGAGCGAAGGGCATTGCTTGGCGGATCGCACGCGAAAAATCTGGCGTGGATGCAAGCAGGACTATCGCTTGCAGTGCGATCAAATCTCCACGGCATTGGCGATGGTTTCTGCGGGGATGGGCGTGACCATCGTGCCAAAACTTGCATCGCGCGCGATCCCTCACGGAAACATCGTATGCCGAGCATTTGCAGGCAAGGGGATGGAGCGGCCCGTGCATTTGCTCAAGCTACGCCGCTCTCGACTCACGCCTGCAGCAGAAAAACTGCTCGCGAGTTTAGTGAAGTCATGAGAATGTGTTAGGGCGTTAGTCCCAACTCGGATTTTCGATTTCTTCCCAAGATTTGCCAAATGTTTTCACAATCTCGACGGGCAGGAAAATAAATTCGTCGGCACGCTTTTGTGCTGGGTCTAACAAAAACCGCACGGTCTTGCGTTCGCGGCCTTTGCTGCTGGTGATGGTCACATCTGCTGTGACGCGCAGTTTACCATCGTTCGCGGAGGTGACTTGCAGCAGCCCGGGAATTTCGTAACGCGCATAAGTAACGCTTGGGTTTTCACGATCGGCTTTGAATGCCACCGCGCGTGGAAGTTTCTCCCTTGGATACCATTCATTTCGACCGGATTTCTCGGTGCTGGTGTGGATGCGATGGACTTGCAGCGATTGATGCTCTCCTGATGTTCCTGTTGCCTCGATGCGCCAACGAAATGGTCCCTCCATTGTCGCCACAGCGGTGGATACCACCATCGCGCTGAAGGCCATGGCTCCGTTGGCTGTTCCTTGCGGGTTCACCTGCATGCGAACGGCTGCACCGTTTACCTTGGCCGATGGGCCGGCGGCGGCATATGTATTCTTTTTTGCGATCAAGCTCGCACAGTTTGACAAAATCAACGCCATGGCGATGATAGTGCCGCGCGCTATGATGATCGAACTCACAGAAATGCCTTTTTTGGCAGCTATCAATGTCTCACTCATGGGGGTGGGAATTCTTATCGTATTTTTCCTGATGTGGAAACTGGAATTTTTCGCCACCATTCTCAACATCAAGGCATTCAAGCCTGAAGTGCCCGCGAAATTGCGCGATCTCTGGACCGACGAAGCCTATGACAAGGCGCGTGCCTACTCGACCACCTCGGCGAAATTCAGCGTCATCGAGTCAACCTTCTCACTGTTTCTCCTACTTGCCTTTTGGATGATCGGTGGATTTGGATGGCTCGATCAATGGTCGCGCTCAGTGTTTCCTGATTCTCCGATTGCCATGGGATTGTTCTTTTTGGGTGTGCTCTTTGCGGCACAACATCTCATTTCCCTGCCGCTGGCAATCTACGATACCTTTGTCATAGAAGAAAAATTCGGCTTCAATCAAACGACGCCCAAGCTCTACATCATCGATCAGTTGAAGGGAATCTTGCTCGCTGGCATCATCGGGCTGCCTTTGATGGCTGCTGTGCTTTGGATCTTTCAGCATGTGCCCAATGCGTGGCTCTGGGCCTGGGCCTGCGTCTCCGCGTTTCAATTGCTGATGATGTGGCTTGCCCCTGCCGTCATTTTGCCCTTGTTCAATAAATTCGAGCCCATGCCCGAAGGCGAATTGCGCACAGCGATCGAAGCCATGGCCAAGCGTTGTGACTTTCCGATTGTTGGCCTCTTCGTGATGGATGGCTCGAAGCGTTCGACCAAGGCGAATGCCTTTTTCACTGGTTTTGGCAAAACGAAAAAAATTGCATTGTTCGATACCCTCATCGCCAAGCACAGCACCGAAGAACTCGTCGCGATTCTGGCGCATGAAATCGGACATTTCCGTTGCAAACACATTCCCCAACGACTCGTGGCATCGATGCTGCAATCGGCAGTGATTTTCTTCCTCATCGGCCTCGCCACCGATCCGCAAGGTGCCTTTGCCCGCATGCTGTTTGATGCCTTTGGTGTGAAAACCATTAGCCCTCACGTCGGTCTCGTACTCTTCGGTTTGTTGTTTTCACCCGTCTCTCGCATGTTAGGAATTTTCTCGAACAAATGGTCACGCCGTCATGAATTCGAAGCCGATGCCTACGCCGCCAAGCACACTGGTTCACCAGCGCCTCTGATCGCGGCATTGAAAAAACTGACCACCGATAATCTATCGCACCCCACGCCGCATTCCTTGCGTGTTCTGCTTGATTACAGCCACCCACCACTTAGCCAACGCTTAGAGGCATTGGAAAAGTTAGGGTGATATCGTTTCGTTTCGCGTTACTTTCTGCGGCCGCGTCGATCACCGTTCGGTTGATCGCGTTGCTTCTGAGGAGCACTGGATTTGGGCGAAGTATCTTTGCTGGTTGCCTTCAAAGTCGATTTTTTGTTGTCCGATTTTTGCGGGCTTTTGCTAGAAAACGTAGTGCTTTTTTTGCCTTTTGTAGTCTTGGCACCTGTGTCATTTCTTTTGCCGCCAGGTGTGTTATTCCCGTCTCTGCGTGATGCACGCTTGCTCTCGCCGGCGATGGTGAAGTCGACAAATTTGCGCGCAAAGTCCACTTTGCCGACGCGTAGGGCAACGGCTTGGCCGGAGCGAAATTCTCCGCCATCACGTG
>JBIIAI010000296.1:0-2854 GCA_044239965.1 Akkermansiaceae bacterium | reverse complement strand
GGGAACCGTGAAGCTAACATTTTCTGTTAGGATTTTTCGGCCGTAAAAATCATCGCGTAGGCTCTGAGATCGTTTGCCATTCCTCAGTCAGTGATTTCACCAATTCTGGTTTTTCTGCCGCAAGATTTTTGATTTCTTTCGGGTCATCTAGAATCTGATAGAGTTCGATGACGGCATCAGCTTCCGAGGGATCGGGCATGATGAGCTTCCATTCGTTGCGTATGATCCAGTTCCAGCGCAGGTTGGCAGATGGCTTGTCGATGTCTCGTGCGTTGTGCGTGTAGCAGGCTCCATGGATGGCATTGCGGCCTTTTCGTAGTTCCGTTTTGGTCAGATCGATGCCGGGATATTTTTCCTTTTCGGTGATACCGAGGATCGAAAGCACCGTAGGCATGATATCGACGGAAATGGCAAATTCCTCCGCTTGTTGGGCGGGAACTTTTCCCGGAAGATGGAAGAAAATCGGCGTGCGCAGGCCGCCGTCATAGGGTGATTGTTTGGACTTGGGTGCGTATTTTGGATTGTCGAGACTCTGGACCCAGCCGTTGTCCGCAACGTAAACAATCAGGGTGTTTTCGGCGAGTCCGCGTTGCTTGAGGCTATCGCGGAGTTGGCCGATGCTTTCATCGAACCACTCGATCATCGCCCAGTAACGTGCTTGATGGATCGATGGCGTGAGTTTGCGATATTTTTCTAACAAGCGCTGTGGTGGCGTGTGCGGGTCGTGCGGCATCAGCGGGGCATACCACAAGAAAAAGGGCTTCTTCTGAGCGACGGAAAGGTCAAGGAAATCGTCAATCGGTTTCATGGTTTTGCGGCCGATGTCGAGACCTGCATCACCATGTCGACCACCCTTAGTCATGCCATGCGTAAAGCCCCCACGAGAAAATTCACCCTGCCACCACTTGCCTGTTTGCATGGCGAGGTAGCCATTTTCGGTAAGAATGCGCGGCAAGGTGCGCTGGGCATCCATGTGCTTGTTGATGCGTTCGCGCCCTTCAAGAAAGGCTTTGCTTTGATAAAATTTCGCTTTTGCGACGTCTGCCGGCATCGGCGGATCGTTCGAGGTGATTTTGTGCTGGCTTGGATATTTTCCGGTGAGAATCGTGGCAAGGCTGGGACAGCAAAGACTTGAGGGCACGTAGCCCCGCCGAAAGGTCAGGCCCTCCTTTGCGAGTTGATCGATGTGCGGTGTTTGGACCTGCTGGTGCCCCATGAACGAATAGTCGGTCCAGGCATGGTCATCGGAAATGATGTAAACCACATTCATCGGAGCCGCGCAGGCACTGCTGATGATCAGAGCGAAGAGAGTGATGAATTTACGCATGAACTTGTTGGAGCCAATCCTCCAAGTTGTAATACATCGTCACGCGGGTGATCTTTCCGTTTTTCACGGAAAAAAATGCCCCGGCAGGCAGCACGTAGGTTTGCCCAGTGGCTTCGGGCAGTCCTTCGTCGGTAGCCAAATACGCGCCATGCACCACAAACTCGGCCGCCGCCCGCGTGCCGTCTTCGCTGGCAAAAAGCTGGATCTCTTGCAAATTCTCGCGGTAACTGCGGTTCATTCGCACGAAAAACGCCCGAAATGCCTCGACTCCGATCTCCGCGCTTCCTTGATTGATATCGTGCACCACATCCTCATCGAGCAAGCCGAGCATGGCATCGGTATCACCGGCATTGAAGTGAGCGTAGTATTGTTTTAGCACTGCGAGAGTGGATTGTTGAGGTGTCATGGCGGGAAATGTAGGCAAAATCGGCGAGGAAACCAGTATTTCCTGTGCAATTCCGATTTTTGCGATTTTTCGCGCTTGGTGATTGACATTTCTTCAGGCATACTCCGCGCCATGCCCACTGTTGCTATTGTTGGTCGCCCGAACGTGGGGAAATCCGCGCTGTTTAACCGTATCGTAGGACGGAAAATTGCGATTGTACACGACCAAGCCGGGATCACCCGGGATCGTCTGTCTGCGCCGTCGAAGGTGACGAAGTTTCCTTGCGAAATCGTCGATACCGGCGGCATCGGTGCCACGCTCGATGATGGATTTGCCGAACAGGTCGCCTTCGAGGTAGACATCGCCATTTCCACCGCAGATTTGATTCTTTTCGTCGTCGATGCGCACGATGGTATCACCGCGATCGACTCCGCACTCGGACAAAAACTCCGCAAAGCCAAGGCCAAAGTGTTGTTGGTGATGAACAAGGTCGATCACGACAAGCATGAGTCCTCTTTCAGCGACTTTGCCAAACTCGGTCTCGGCGAAGGCATTGCCGTCTCCGCAGAACACGGGCGGAATTTTGGTGAATTGATCGACGAAATTGACGCGGTTCTTGAGCCGATCTCTCCTGCCGAAGGTGAAACGCCAGAAATGCGCCAACCCGAGGGCATTCGCATTGCGATTGTCGGCAAACCAAACGCTGGAAAATCTTCGCTCGCCAACGCCATTCTCAAGGACCAGCGCACCATTGTTTCGGACATCGCTGGCACCACACGCGATGCCGTCGATCTTCCCTGCACCTTCAAAAACGAACACTTCACCTTGATCGACACCGCTGGGCTGCGTCCTCGGGCGAAGCGCGATACCTCGGTCGAAGTGTTCTCGGCGATACGCACCGAAAAAGCCATTCGCCGCGCGGACCTTACTTTATTGGTCATCGACCTCGCTTCCGGCATCACCGCGCAGGACCGCAAGATCGCGCAATTGATTCTCGAAGAGAACAAACCTTGCTTGATCGTGCTCAACAAGTTCGACCTCTATCATCCCGGTGCGAAGAAAAAATCGCGCATCGAGGAAGCGACCGAGCATGTCAAACGCGAGCTGTTTTTCCTCGATTACGCGCCTTTCGCGATTGTCTC
>JBIIAI010000118.1:0-9744 GCA_044239965.1 Akkermansiaceae bacterium | reverse complement strand
TTGGATCTCACGAAATTGCGCAAGCAAATGGCCGTGGTGCCCCAGGAGGTCATGCTCTTTGGTGGTACCATCTCCGACAACATCGCCTACGGCAAGCCGGGAGCAAGTCGTGCCGAAATCGAGGCCGCAGCAACTGTCGCGAATGCGCACGAATTCATCACTGGCATGTCTGAGGGCTACGAAACCGCGGTCGGTCCACGTGGGGTAAAGCTTTCGGGCGGTCAACGCCAGCGAATCGCCATCGCACGCGCGGTATTGGCCAATCCAAGGATTTTGTTGTTAGATGAAGCAACGAGTGCATTGGATGCCGAGAGCGAACGCTTGGTCAACGAGGCCTTGGAGCGCTTGTTAGAAGGTCGGACGGCCTTGGTGATCGCTCATCGACTTTCGACCGTGCGCAATGCCGATCGCATCTTGGTGGTGCAGCAAGGGCAGATTGTCGAGAGTGGCTCGCATGATGAACTCATGGCGCTCAACGGCACGTATCGACTGCTGGTGGAAACGCAGTTGGTTTGATTTTTGTTAGAGCTTTTGCTGACCCGTTAAAGTCATGCGGACATCGCCGATGAAAGCGGCTACGCGGAGTTCGAGTGGGACACGGTCTTCGTCATCGGTGATCCACAAGGTCGCGGTTTTCATTTTCTTGTAGGGTTTCAGGCTCAGGTCTTTCATGATTTTGGTCATTTGGACATTGAGCTTGATCGCGTCTTTTCCATTCATTTTTTCGCGCCCCAGCACGGTGATTTTCGCGAGATACGGGGATTTGAATGGGTGAATTACTTGGGTGATGTCGTCGCCGGTAGCTAACTCGTGACTGCGAATCAGAAGCATCACCGAAAAGGCATCAAATACCGGCGAGAATGCGAAGTTGACGTTTTTGATCTCATCTTTTCCGGTGCTGTGTGGGCGCGAGATTTCGTTGACCGTAACTTGCCCAGGTTTGTATTGCACGGTGGTAACCTGTGTTTCCTCCTTATCGGTCTCATTGCAGTGCATGCTGATCGGTTGCAAGCTGGTGCGATTGATTTTGCCCGACATGTCGAATTTGTAGGGAAAAAGTTTCGCGGCAAATCCTTGGCTCCCACCGTAGCATTGCGCCGCGATGGTTTCGTTGTTTGATCCCTTCGCCCCAAAGACAAAAGTCACGTGTCCAGCCTGCACCTGGCCTTTCCAGGATAGGGAGTAGTTGAGTTTTTGAGCGCGAATCCCCGGATGAGTTCCAGGAATAGCAGTGGTGAGATCACTGGACCATGATGGTGCTGCTGACGCGGAAATGCCGCATGATGCCACGACTGCGAGCGCAGATGCGATGAGTTGTTTCATAACAAGGGGATGGACGCTATGAGCGTGAAACTTATTCAGGTTTTCTTCCCGTGTCCTCGGCATCGTGGTGCGGTGAGGAATCGTGCGTGTCAGGCTGCTCGTCTTCTTCCGTCTGATCCATCGGTGAAACGACCTCGGTTTTGGACTCTAAAGATGGTTCTTCATTTTTCTCGTCATTTTCATACGCGAGCAAACGCTGAAGACGCTCGTTTTCTTCCTTCTCTAATTCTTTTTTCTGCTTCCGAGCATCGAACCAAGCCAGCCAGATCGAGATTTCATAAAGTGCAACCATCGGCACAACTAGCAGGCACAGGGTGAAAGCATCGGGCGTAGGAGTGATCACAGCCGCGATGATGACGATGGCAACGATGGCGTAACCGCGAGTGCGGCTCATTAGTTCGTAGTCGAGCAGGCCAATTTTTACCAAGACCCAAACAACTACGGGAAGTTCGAAACATAGCCCGAAGATCAGCGTGAATTGTAGCGCAAAGGACAGGTAGTAACCAATCCGCCATTCGTTCGCGATGCCCATGCTCTCGCCATAGGTGTAGAAAAACTCTAACACACTGGGTAGCACTTTGAGGTAGGCGAAAAGCACGCCGCAGAGGAAGAGTCCAAAGCCAAAGGCGAGGGCAGGGAAGACAGCCTTTTTCTCATGTTGGTGCAAGCCGGGCATCACGAATTGAAGCAAGAAGTAGAGCAGTAACGGAAAGGCCAAAACGACACCGGCAAAGAAGGCGAGCTTCATCGAGAGCATGAACGGCTCGGTCGGATTGAGCGCGCTCATGAATTTGAATTTATCGCGCGAGCCAGCATTGTAATCGGGCTTGAGCTTGACAAGCTGCTGCAATAGCGACTTCTGATTTTCTGTTAGATTGCTCAGGCTATCGATGAATGGTTGTTTTTTTGCATCGGGTAAAACGGCGACTGCGCGATAACACGACGCGACTGTGACCATGCCTTGCTCGGTTTCCGTGAGCTGCGCGAGGTAATTTTGGTGGAGTGATTCGGGCAAATGCGCGAGAGTTTCCGAGCCCGTTTTGGCGATTTCCCATAGATCTGCGTCGAGTTCTGATTCGGCAGGCAGGCGATTGGCGGAATGGATTTCCCACACTTCGACGATTGGCTTGCGCAGCAGATTCATCAACTCATCGCGGTAGGAAAAACACACAACTGTAGTGATGAGCAGTGTTACAACAATGCGCGTTACCATCACCCGAAGGTCTTCAAGGTGTTCCAAAAACGGCTTTTCAGTATCATTGTTCGCCTTATCGCGAAGCTGGAAGATTTTTTTGAGAAGAAACATCAGGTGCGGAGACTAGAGTAGGAGTCGTCGCTGTGCAAGTTCTACTATAAAAATGCCGTGGAGATCTTGAAGAGCTGCGCGGATCTCTTAGCCGCGGAATTCGTGGGAAAAAATTGCAAGCCTGCGGTCTACAGATTTCCCAGGGGCATCGGTCAGCACTCTGCTTTGCGCATGGGGAATGTCTAGCAAAAGAGGAAAGCCGCGTGAGCGATGCGCCGCAATGGCGAGTTCGTGCTCGCGATCAAAGTATGAGGTGAAAATCATTAAGCCTTGGGGCTTCAGGCGCATTCGAGCGTGATGAAAAATCAAATCCCATACCGCAGGTGCATCCCAGTAGTTTTGGTGACGAATGAACACGCAATCAAACACCTCACCCTCGGGCAAGGCGCTGACCGATGCAGCATCGGCTACGCGGAATTCGATCTGAAGGTCCTGCTTTGTCTCAGAGAAAATGGGACGCCCCCATCGACGCCGAGCTTCTTGGATTTCGGCTTGGCGCAGATCCAAACCGAGATATTGGCAACGAGGACGATGGGCGGCGAGCGTTTCGAGCAGGATCCCGGTCTCGTCCGCACGTCCGCAAGCAATGTTCAGCACTTGAGGCTCAAGCGGGGCGGCCCACTTCATCAAGGAAATCGAGTGCGCCAACAGACGTTTCAAACGATCGATGTCTTCGGCGATGCCCGGAAAAGAAAAGGGAATGCTAGGATGAATTACGGCCATGGGCGGAGAAGATATTCCAAAAATCCTCCAACATTCTCAACAAAAAAACGTTTTTCTGAATTGCGTGCTTGTAATTGGCAACGAAAGGTAGAAAACTCATCCCGCCTGAACATCAGACACCACGAATCATGAAGTTTCGCATTTCCAAAGAAGCACTCCTCGAAGGACTCCAAAAAGTCCAGCACGTCGTTAGCAGCCGCACGACTCTACCCATTTTATCCAACGTCTTGATTGTTGCCAAAGGCGACCGCTTGCAGTTTACCACGACAGACCTTGATGTCGGGATCACTGGCTCGGTGATGGCAAACGTTGACAAAGAAGGTGCTACCACCCTTCCAGCGAAGAAAATCGTCAACATCGTACGTGAGCTCCCAGCCAGCGAGGTAGAGGTAAGCGTCGATAGCAAAAACATCGCTACGATCGTCAGTGGCTCAGCTACCTTCAAAGTCAACGGCCTTAGCGAAGCAGAATTTCCTCCATTTCCTGACTTCGACGGCGCGAAAGAATTCAAAATCCAACAAAGCGACCTGCGTGATGGATTGAAAAAGACCTCGTATGCGATCAGTTCAGACGAGACTCGCTATGTTCTCAACGGCATTTACACATCGTTCCGCGACGGCAAAATGACCTTGGTTGCGACCGATGGTCGTCGTTTGGCTATGGCCGAGAGCGATCTGGAATTTCCTGCATCCCACGAAACCGACGTGATCATCCCGACCAAAGCGGTGCAAGAATTGCAACGTCTGCTCGGCACCGAAGGAGAGCTTTCTCTGCGTCTTAGTGACAATCAAGTTTCCATCAGCGTGGGTGATACTTTGCTGGTCAGCAAATTGATTGAAGGCAACTACCCGAACTACCGCCAGGTGATCCCGAGCGATGCCAATGAGCGCGTCGAGCTGCCTCGTGAAGCTCTGCTCGACACTGTGCGCCGTGTTTCTTTGCTGGCTTCGGATAAATCCAGCTCGGTGAAATTGGTGTTTGCCGATAATAAAGTCGAAATTTCCGCCAATTCGCCAGACGTCGGTGAAGCTCGCGAGGAAATGCTCGTCAAGTATGAGGCCAAGCAAATCCAAGTGGCATTCAATCCTGAGTTCATGATGGCTCCGCTGCGCAACCTCGAAACCGAGACCGTTTATCTTGATTTGATCGATGAAATGAGCCCTGGCGTGATCCGCATTGATGGTTCCTTCCTCTACGTGCTCATGCCGATGCGCGTGACTTCATGAGTCTAATCTGCTAGATTTCCCTAACGCGCATGCCTCGCTGGTATGCGCGTTTTTCTTTTGACGAGTATGACATGCAGAGGACGAGAAAATGCTGCTTTTTTGATTGTCATACAGATTTCGTCTGTATAGTTGTTCCTTCATGACTAATTCCGATAATCAAAGCGGCTGGTGGAGTAACTTAAACAAATATCAAAAGCTTGTTTTTGCCGTTGCAACTCTGGCCTGGATGTTCGATTGCCTTGATCAGCAGCTTTTCAATTTGGCGCGTAACCCAGCCATGTTGTCACTCCTTGATCAGGGGATGGACGCGAAAAAGTATGGTGGTATTGCAACCGCAATTTTCGTCCTTGGTTGGGCGACGGGCGGGATGATTTTCGGTTCCCTAGGTGATCGTTACGGTCGTGCTAAGATGCTTGGTGTAACTGTCCTGCTCTATTCGCTCGCTACTGGACTATCAGCGCTCGCAGGTTTCCCCACATTGCCTACAGTTGCCGCGGCCTTAGGGATCAATAAAATTTCATGGTTCAGCCATTTGCCAGTTCATTATCTTGATTTCACGATCTTTCGTTTCATCACCGGCCTTGGTGTCGGCGGTGTTTTCGGGCTCGCTGTTGCCTTGGTGGCCGACACGGTTCCCAGCAATGTCAGACCTCGCGCCTTGGGTGTATTGCAATCGTTTTCAGCAGTTGGCAACGTCGCAGCCGGTCTGATCGGTCTCACCATTGCGCTTACCGCTCTTGGTGCATCTCCCAATTATTGGATGTGGTTGTTTGTGATCGGTGCACTTCCCGCATTTTTGGTGGCGACCATTCAAATGAAAGTCAAGGAGCCGGAGGCTTGGCAACAAGCGAACGACCGAGCCATTTCACAAGGGAAAAAGGCCGGTTCCTACAAGGATCTTTTCGCACATCCCGTCTGGCGCAAAAATGCCCTCTTGGGAATGATCTTGTCTTGCGCAGGCGTGATTGGTCTCTGGGGAATTGGCGTTTTTTCCACCGATTTGGTTGGTGATATCGTTACGCAAAGTCTCACCACAGCAGGCAAACCGATGGAGGAAATTCTCAAGGGTAAGCAATTGTGGGGAGCCCTCAACCTGCTATTCTTCAACATCGGCGCATTCGTGGGGATGCTCGTCTTTACCCGTGTTACGGAAAAACTAGGTCGCAAGAAGAGCTTCCTGATTTTCTTTTTGGGCGCATTTGCGATTACCATTTTCGTCTTTCAAATGATGGGGAATGTCGGTGGTCGTTGGGATATTTTGTGGATGGCTCCACTCATGGGCTTTTTCCAACTCTCCGTGTTTGCTGGATTTTCCATTTATCTGCCTGAGTTGTTTCCGACACGTTTGCGCGCAACGGGTGTGTCTTTCTGTTACAACGTAGGTCGCTATGTTGCGGCATCAGGTCCTTTGACTCTCGCTTACCTCGCGAAGAGCATGGCCGATAAAGCATCAGCAGAAGCGAAATTGATTGGAGCAAGTGAGGCGATTGCCAAAATTGACGCATTCCGTGATGCCGCATCGTGGATGTGCTTAATCTTCCTTCTTGGTGTGATCGTGCTGCCTTTCCTACCTGAAACCAAAGACCAGCCATTGCCGCAGGATTGATGAAATTTTACGCGTATCGCAAATGCTCCACTTGTCGGGATGCCTCCAAATGGCTGGCATCCCACGGATTCTCCGTAGAGAATTTTGAAATCCGTGAAACCCCACCTTCTCAAGAGGAGTTGCAATTCGCATGGGAGCAGACGGGAGATCTTCGAAAGTTACTCAATACATCAGGAGTAGAGTATCGCGCCATGGGTTTGAAAGATCAGCTAGCAAGTCTCTCTGCCGATGAGGTTTTCGCGTTGATTCAGGAAAATGGCAACCTTTGTAAGAGACCATTCTTGATCGATCAAGCAAATGGCATCGCGCTAACTGGTTTCAAGGCGGATGAGTGGTCTCAGGCTCTGGCTAAATGATTGGATCAAATCACTAGAACCATAGTCGGACTAACTTTTATTTTCACAAAGAAAAACCGCGTGCGGACGAGCCGGACGCGGTTTTTTATCAGGAGGGGAAGAGGGGATCAATCCTCGGCATTTGCGAACTCAGAGTGAGCCTCACGAACGCGCTTGTTGCCTTTGTATTCCTTGCCGATCTTTTCAACAAGACCACGTGTGACCAAGTTTTGGAGCTTTTCATAGGCACGGAGACGGAGCATTTCTTCTCCACCGGACACAGCATTACGAACTTTCAATTTCTCAAATGTGCGTTCGAACAAATCATTGAAGGGGAAAATTTTGTCCTCGCAAAGGACATTGACCAATTCATCAGTGACATGATCAGGGAGGCGGCGGGAGAAGCGAGTGCGTTTCGTAGTAGTTGCCATAACGAGCAATACAATAGCAGGCCTTCCGCAAAAAGCGAGGGAAAAAACGGGATTGATCAAGAAATCTGCGTAATTTTGTCAAGAGAAAATATCAACAAATGCAAAACATTTTTTCGGAAAGTGTGCTTTCCATCGTAGGGGGCACCGACTATGCTCGTATCCATGCGCTGGCAAGGTCGAAGAGGAAGTCAAAACGTCGAGGATCTTCGTGGTCAAGGTGGTAGTTCTGTTGGTGGTGGAAAAGCCATGGGCGGAGGGCTTGGCATGCTTGTCATTGTGCTGATCGTTTGGTTACTGGGTGGTGATCCCATGTCGCTGCTTTCGCAAATGTCGCAGCAAAGTGGTAGCACGCAGGGCAGTAGCATCGAGACGCGTCTTCCACGCACTCCCGCGGAGGATCAGGCCGCGAAATTTGTCAGCGTCGTTCTCGCAGACACGGAGGAAGTTTGGCATGATGTTTTCAAACAACTCGGCGGCACATATAAGGAGCCAAAGCTTTACTTGTTCACGGAACAAGTCCGCTCGGGCTGTGGCGCAGCGAGTGCTGAAATGGGGCCATTTTATTGCCCCGCTGATCAGAACGTCTACATCGACCTCTCGTTCTTCGATACCATGAAACATGAGCTCGGCGCTTCTGGCGACTTTGCGCACGCATACGTAATCGCGCATGAGGTCGGGCATCATGTGCAAAAGCTCCTAGGAACTTCTGACAAAGTGGCGCAGTTGCGCGGTCGTGTGTCTCAGGAGGAATACAACAAATACTCGGTGCGACTTGAGCTCCAGGCCGACTTCTATGCGGGCATGTGGGCGCGCCATGCTCAGGAAAAATTCGACATTCTCGAAAATGGCGATCTCGATGAAGCACTCAATGCTGCTCTGGCGATTGGCGATGACACTCTACAACGCAAGGCACAGGGTCGTGTGATTCCTGCTGCCTTTACGCATGGCACTTCGGAACAGCGCGCACGCTGGTTCAAGAAAGGCTACGAGACGGGAGACATCCGCCAGGGCGATACCTTCAGCGCGAAATCGCTCTAATGCTCACAGTGTCGATTTATTCATAGCAATACAAATTGCCATCGCGTGAGGCGATGTAGGCGCGGCCGTTCCAGACAATCGGCGTGGAGTCATACATTTTACCACGAATCCGATCCAGCAGTCTTAATTTACCCTCGGAGCTCACTTGATAGAGGTCCAGTCCGCTATCGTAGCCGATGAGGATTTTGTTTTTGACGAAAATGGGCGTTGAAATGCAACCATCGGGTAACTTGATCTCGCTAGTGACCAAAGGCATCGGATATGTCTGATCTTCGCGCGGCCCGAGATGGGTGTTACCGCTCAATCGTGTGTGATCAAACACCCGTAGCACGCCATCCACTCCAACTGCGCAGCCCAAATTACCGCCACCCGGAGCATCCTTGCCATAGCGCGCATTGGTCGTCACTGATCCTACTATGCCACCTTGCCATTCGTAGAAGGCATGATCTGCCCACGGCAAAAACCACGAAATGGCTGCCGTTCCGCGCTTGCGGGGATTGATTTTCATAACGCCACCCGAGCCAGGGATGAATTGTTTCTCGATGCCTAATAGCAAGCAGCCATCGTTCGTGACCGGCATGGTGCTTTCTAAATCACCTCCAACATCGAGCTTCCACGAGGTGAGCGCGCTGCGAATCGATTTTCCATAAATGCGACCACATCCCGCCACGATGTATGCGGTGCCGCCGATCAAAGTCGGCGAAGCCTCACAAGAGAGCTCGTGGCCATAGGTGGCAAGATCAGAATTTTCGTAGAGGCGCATCTGTTTTTCCACCTGTGGAAACATCCATGACCCCATTTGCTTGGCGCGTTCTGGATCGGGAAAAAACTGTAGCCACTTTCCATTCTCTAACGGAATGTAGGCCTTCTGCCCCGCGATGAAGGCCGAGGCATCGCAGTCGCGACTATTGGAATCTGTCAATACCGTATCATGCCGCCAAAACTCCCGACCATCATCAAAGGAAATGCCACGCAGCGAGTAGGCAGGATCGCGCCAGAGATCGATCCCGAACCCATGCCTCGATCCAGTAATCAACACTCGGCGCGTTGCCTCATCTCCGCCACCGCGATCAAAATACGTCGGCGTGCCTTTGATTGCATCGCCGAGTTTCGACTTCCAGATCACCTGGCCCGTCGTGGCATCGATCTTTCGTAGGTGGTAGTCTAACGAAACTTGCACTAACACCAGTTTGCCGTTTTCTTTAAAAAGAAGAGGTTGACCTGTCCAGCCCGCGCCCGACATCAGGTTGATCCGGTTTTTGAAAAATGTCTTGCCCGTGCCCAAGTGACAGCGCCAGACTTCACGAAGTTTTTCTGGTGCTACATTGCCATAATAATTGCGTTGAGCATCTCCGAGATAGGTGTGAATCAATGGTATTACCTCCTGCGCCATGCTAGAAAAGCATGTTACGCCCACAATCAAGCTAACAAAAAATATGCGCATTTACGAGGATGAACGAATCATGTTTTGCAGGTGAAAGGGGAGTGCTGTTGTGGGAATGAAGGGAAGTTGCTTGTAATCTTTGTCCATGAAATGCCACCACTCATGCGGTAAGGTGCCGAACCCAGCAGCCCACATTGCTTCCTTGAGTAAGCGCATGTTTTCCTGCACTGCGGGATCTGGATGCACAAAATCGGATGCTGCTTGCGCGGAAAAATCATCGAATTTTGTGGGCACCGCAGCCATGCGACCATCGAGATGTTGTAAGGTCACATCAACAGCGCATCCATGCGAATGCAGCGAAGGATTGCGATG
>JBIIAI010000314.1:0-2882 GCA_044239965.1 Akkermansiaceae bacterium | reverse complement strand
ACTCCCTACGGTATTACCACCGAAGACAATCTTCATATCATTCGATGCATCCCAAGTGAAGGTATCCGTCGCGACCGTATTTCCGTCGATCATGCCGGTAAAGGTCACTGTGGATCCAGCATCCCACGAATTAAACGCATAGAAGAATTGGGCACTACGCGTGGCTGCTGCGCCCGATGTGCCGAAATTATCCGCGACACCATTTTCGAAAGTTTGCATCTGACCACTGGCCCGTGCCAGAGCACCGAAAGTAGTACCTGCGCCATTGATTGCGACATTTTCTCCGCCGCTGCCAACACGTACCCCCAACCAGTTGCTTGCATCTCCTGTGACCGTATAGTCGAACGAAATCGAGAAGCCGCCAGCAAGCAGAATGGTAGCAGCGTTGTCACCAGTCGCCCAGTTATAACCGGTTCCGAAGCGAAGTCCACTTACTGCGGGTGAGGTATTACCAACGCGCCAAGCAGTATCCTCCGCGTTACCACCTTGATTAAACCCGGTTGATTGCAGGGCCCCGACCGACCCGACGTTGATCTCCGGAGTGGTGCCATCATTGTAGGAATCGACCGCGGTACCTTCGCCGTCGAAATTTTCACTGTAGAGAACGGTTGCCGCATGCGCCGTGAGCGTCATGCTGCAAATAGCCATCATTATTGCTGTATTTTTCATAATTTTCATTAGTTAATTAATTAATTGATTGAAAAGTGACACATTACAATATGTCACTAGTTAGGTAATGTTTGCATACCGTATTTTGTGACAAAAAATTTTCCGTTAGATCATTTTTTTACTCGATCCAAACGACACCGAATCATTTTGCGCAATCTAGCAACTTGCTGACGCAATGCTGCTGGATTCGATTTCATTTTTTTTGCCATATCCTCATAGGTGTATCCATCACAATAAATGGAAAATAACAAATCAGCTTGCTCCGAATTCAGCCCCACCAATCCGAATGCGAGCGAATCATCGAACGGAACCAGCTCAGGCTGATGAGACTCCGTAAGCGCAATCGATGAACCAAGCTCTTGCATGGAGCATGTATTCTCTGAAAGATTTTTGACAGATCTTCTCCAGTTCAGCACCCTGAATTTTGCAATTTGCAAGGCCCAAGCGATGAAGTTTGAGCCAGGGAGAAAATCCTTCCGCTTCAAAAGGATTACCAGGTTGACATCCTGCACAAGATCATCCAAATCGCAATTCGCTTCAGTCAATTTGCGGATAAATCCTTTGATCCGCGGTTGAGCACACACCAAACAACGATCAAAAACCTCACCAGAGCTTCCCAATGCTCGGACTTCACTCTCCCTTGTATGATTCATCTGCTGCATGATTCTCAAACTCTCGTATCATCAGTAAAAAATTTCCTGAATGAATTTGCCTTGATCTCCTTAATTCTCATATTGCCTACGTGGGATTCATGAGCACCCCAGTCCGAGGATAGGCAAAAAAATCTACTACATTGGAGGCATGGAGGCGCGTATCAGCAAGGTTCATAGGACTCAACAAAAGTGACAAATGCTTCCCCTCTTTCAACGCGCCTTGACGCTCTGGACCTTCTAACTCAATAGCCATCTTCAAAATGGATGCACAGAATGGACAAGAAAAATGACGATTCTGCATGTATCCAACCAACATAGGATTGGCACAACAAGGGCACACAACAGATACTTGATTTTCTCGATTTTTCATTTGAACTAATTTCTATGTAAATCCAACCGACCAGATGCCCACTGACTAAGTGTTATTTTCTCCATATGTCCGACTCTTACCTCGTGCACTACGTGATGCATGCAAAAACTGCCAACGATGAGAAACGATTAGTATATGCATAATTTTTTCGATCAATATATGTTACTGCGCAGAACATGAAGCACGAGAAAAATGGAATTCATTGGCTAGGAGCTTGCGCATTGATACAAAACTTCTTTGCCAAAACTCAGAGACACTCCTACTCGTCTCTAGGGTTCTCATACTCTTCACCACCATTGGGAACTGTAAGGAATGGATCATTTCTGGTCTTACCCCATTTGGGAAGATGCTAATGATTTGAGATTCATCCTTTCCAAGCACGCCACATTTACTGGAACGAAGATCAGTTGCCATTTTTTCACCGGATTCGTATTGTGATCGCAAACAATCCCCCGTGGAAGAATCATTGCACAGCCAACGATCGGGCAATTGCTTCCTGATCGTATGATTGAGCCCTCCATCCTTAGGAAACTCTGACAACAATTCCTCCACGGAGAAAACGATGAGCTGATCACAAGGTGACACGGGGCAGGCAGCAGACAAAAACTTTCTGTTACAACTTTCTGCATTCAGAGGCTCAAGCCCTCCGTCTCCCTCCGCCTCGCTTGCGCCGAGAGCCATGAATCCGACATTAGGAATCAATCTTTCGGGGAACCGCATGGAGACCGCTTGATTTTTTTGTCCTGATTGCCCAATGACATCAACCAGAGAACATGAAGCCGCCACCTCGCCCTTACATTGAGCCGAGTAGGCCATGCGCCCAGCGATGCGGGAGATTCCTCTCACCCTGAGAGAACTCCCCCGCTGGGCAACTGCACCTACAAACCACAACGAGGTGACGGCAAATCTTCTACTTGAACCCAGGAGTGCAGACTTTATTCTTCTGGGATTCGTAATGCGGACTAAAGTCCGCGCTCCATAGCTCTGACGGCACCATCCCTCCGCGGATAGGGCAACACTGGGAAAAGTGGTATGCGCAGGCAGATCTCTTGCATGATTCGAAATCACAGCTGTTGCTCTCCCCCCCAAGGCGATGAAGTAAATCATGCAAGGGAGGAGAGAGCGGGCTATGGAGCTTGGGAGGAGCACGGGGAGGGGTATGGAAAACTTGATTTTCAGGGAGGTATTAG
>JBIIAI010000257.1:0-3590 GCA_044239965.1 Akkermansiaceae bacterium | reverse complement strand
GCGCAATTCCATCGTAGGCACAGCCCGGCGTTTCATCTTGGCGGCCACTGCCGCAAAACCGGGATCTTTATAACTTAAAACTTTCATGGGGTAACAAAATCAATTCAATAATAGGGACGGAGCATCAGATAGCAGATCGGACCCGTGACCGCTACGTAAAACCATAGCGGAAAAGTCCACTTGGCGAGGCGTCGGTGTCGCTGCCGCTGGTCCGCCCAGCCCGCAAGATAGGTAAAAAGAATCATCGGAAAACTCACCGCCGCAGCGACGATGTGAGTGATCAGCAAGAAGAAATACACCGAACGGATCGCACCTTCACCGCCGAACTTGGTCTCAACGTTGGTGAAATGATAGGCCACATAGCAGAGCAAAAACACCGTAGAGAGCAACATCGCCGTGGTCGTGCAGCGACGATGCAGCGCGATGTTTCCTTGCTTGATCGCGACGATCGCCATCGCCAATGAAAGCGCAACAAGCGAGTTGAGAATCGCATGCACCAATGGCAAAAATGCCAGAGCATCACCCACATCGATGCGCAGCTCAGGCCGACGCATCAGGCCGACTAACACCAATACCAACACAGTAACGACCCAAATCGTGAGACGCCATTTGCGATCTGCCTGTGCAGAAATTTTTCCGGTCAATTCGTTCATATCTCGTTGCAATTATTTTGCCAATTCGCGGCGGATGGTTTCATACATTTCCTGCTTCATAGTTTCATAAAGCGCAGGATTTTGCTTGCGAGCTTCGGCCAACGGCCACTTGCCCACGACTTCGAAATTTTTATTCACCACGGCCAATCCGAGATCGTGCATGTATTTGCCATTGCTCTCGATATCGAGCGGATCAGTGCGCAATTTCACTTTGAAAAACTTCATCGTGCCTTCCATATACTCATGGGCCGTTTGCGTATTGTTGGTCGTGAGGAACCACCAATTGGAAGGATCAGCATTCAGCGCGCTGGCGTACTCCTTGAGTTTTTCGACATTGTCAGTCTCAGGATCAATCGAAATGCATGTGAGATGAAATCCTGACTCTTTGCCAAATTCATCGATCAAGCCACGCAGCTCTTGACCATTGCGCATTGCGCAGTGAGGGCAGATTGCAAAAAATTCACCCACCACCCAGACCTTGCCTTTGAGCGATGATAGCTTGACGAGTTCGCCCGCTTGATTGGTCGCTTCCAGATCTTTATCAATGGCAAAGAGAACCTCCTGCTTTTCGGATCCCCCATTCACAATCATCGGCTTTTCGCGCTCGATCAATCCATTGCGCACCCAAAATGCAGCGGTGAGAATGACAACCGAAACGATGGCGGTGAGTGTGTAAACGCCGATGATTTTAAGCTTCCTGTTCATAGCTGTTAGAATAAGGTATTAGGGCTCGCCCGAATTGACTTTCTCGTTGAGCAAAATATCGATGGTCTTTTCTAGGAGCAGCTTCATTTCCTCGACATTGCTGCGCTCCGTGCCCGTCTTGATGCCCTGTGCATCCCATTTGGCGGCTTTATCGAAATCAAAGCCCGTGACGAACGGAGCACCGCCGCGTTGCTGAGGCACTACGGCTTTGCGCAATTTCATCTGACGATCAACAAGCACCAAGCTGGTATCGTAATCCCACTTGCCCTCAACCTGATGAGGCAGAGTGCCGAGTTTGAACTTATCCTTGAGGTATTTGTGCAAAATGACGGGTTCCGTTGTGGCGAACCACCATTTGGGCAGAGAGGCATTCTGCGCTGCGGCGGCTTCAGACAGCACTGTGGCGGCACTCTCAGGAGCACCGGGATCGATCACCATACTGACGAAAGCCACATCGGGATTGTCGCGGTATTTTTCCGCCATCGCCTTGACCATCGATTGGGATAACGTGCATGACTCAGGCTGGGTGACACTTACCGAATTGACGATCCAAACTTTGCCTTGCAACGAGTCCAATCCCGAGCGCTGCCCATCTTGACGCACTACGGGGAGATTGTGACGCAATTCGCCAACGTAAGAAGGACGATCTTCCCGATTCGCATTTTTGGCAAAACGGGCATAGGCAGAAATGATTCCAATGCCGCCCATGATCGCGAACGCCGTCAAGATCAACGCAGTTCTGCGAAGTTTTTTTTCATCCCGTTCTACCGGAACCAGTTGGCCTGTAATTTTTCCCATGGGCGGGGAGAAAATAGCCGGATTCTGCCACAACGCAAGCCCCCACCGAAAAATCTTTCAAATCATCATATCACGATGCGTTGATATATGCTTGCCAAATGATCGACCATCCGCTAGCGTTTCGCCATGCCGCAACCTGACCCTACCGCTGAATTGACCGCCGCCTTGAAGGAACGCATTCTCGTTCTGGATGGAGCCATGGGCACAACCATCCGCACCTACGGATTGAGCGAAGAACAAGCTCGCGGCAAACGTTTTGCCGACAGCAAAAAGGACATTCTCAACAACTGCGACATCCTCACGTTGACCAATCCTGAGGTAATCGGTGACATCCACAAGCGCTTTTACGAAGCCGGTTCGGACATTGTGGAGACGAATAATTTCTCGGCCACCTCAATTTCGCAGTCGGAATTTTTTGTCGATGACCCGCGCGAGCACGGCGGAAAAAAAGATCCAGAATTTTTTCAAGGTATCATCGAGGATTCGTTCCTGCGCGATTTGGCATGGGAAATCAACGTCGAATCGGTTCGTCTTGCCCGCAAGTGGGCCGACAACATCGGCTCCGACACAGGTCGCAAACGCTATGTCGCTGGTGCGATCGGACCACTCACGGTGCCGTTAACCAACTCGCCCGATGCGAATGACCCAGGCTTCCGTGTGATCACTTTTGACCAAGTGCTCGTCGCCTACAAAGAGCAAGTGCGTGCCTTGATCGAAGGAGGCTCGGACTTGCTGATGGTCGAGACGATTTTCGATTCACTGAATGCCAAAGCCGCACTCGTCGCGATCCAAGACGTATTTGCCGAGGACAAAATTTCGCTACCGATCATCGTCTCGGCTGCTGTCGGTCGCGGTGGCGAAACCATGATTTCCGCGCAGACATCGGAGGCCTTATGGAATGCTGTCGCCCACGTTAATCCGCTCGCGATTGGATTGAATTGCTCGCTCGGGCCCGACCTCATGAAGCCGTTTCTCGAGGAGCTTTCGAACTGCGCCACCACGCATATTTCCTGCTATCCCAATGCCGGCTTGCCCAACCCCTTGACGCCAACAGGCTTTGACATGACACCCGATGACATGAACCGCTGGCTGGCCGACTTTGCGAACTCGGGGCTGCTCAATTTTGCAGGTGGCTGCTGTGGCAACACGCCCGAACACGTCGCAGCCATCGCCAAAGCCGTGCAGCACGTCGCCCCTCGCCCTGTGCCATCACTCGCCTAACAATTTCTAACGAGCTTCCATTTTTTCTAACGAAATGAACACCATTCCCCGCATCCTGCGACTTTCTGGCTCACAGCCATACAATCACACGCCCGACAAAAATTTCCTGATGATCGGCGAGCGCACCAACGTGGCTGGTTCGCCAGCGTTTGCGAAATTGATTCGCGCAGGAAAACTCGAAGACGCACTCGAAGTCGCGCGCCAACAAGTCGA
>JBIIAI010000022.1:0-29730 GCA_044239965.1 Akkermansiaceae bacterium | reverse complement strand
GGCAAGAAGATCGAAGAAGACCTTTCATGGCGCAATGAGCCTGTCGAAAAACGCCTAGAGTATGCATTGCTCAAAGGCATCGACCGTTTCATCGATGAAGATACCGAGGCGGCACGACTCAAGTATGGTGTACCCTTGAAGGTGATCGAAGGTCCCTTGATGGATGGCATGGGCGTTGTTGGCGACCTTTTTGGCGCAGGCAAAATGTTCCTGCCACAAGTAGTAAAATCGGCGCGCGTAATGAAAAAATCCGTCGCTTGGCTCGAACCATTCATGGAGGCAGAAAAAGCTGCCAAAGCCTTAGCCAACCCCGATGCGGAAGTAGAATCATCATCCGCCGGAAAATTCCTCATCGCCACCGTGAAGGGCGATGTGCATGACATCGGCAAAAACATCGTTGGTGTGGTGCTGTCGTGCAATGGCTTCGAAGTCACCGACATGGGCGTCATGGTTTCTTGCGATAAAATCCTCACCAAAGCCCGCGAAATCGGCGCCGACATTATTGGGCTATCTGGACTCATCACCCCATCACTCGATGAAATGGTGCACGTCGCCAAGGAGATGGAAAAAGCCGGCATGACCACACCGCTACTGATCGGCGGAGCCACCACTTCTGCCGCGCACACCGCCATCAAAATTGCCCAACATTATTCTGGCCCTGTGGTGCACGTGCTCGACGCCTCACGTTCCGTCCCCGTCACCACATCGCTGCTTTCCGCTGATCAGCGTGCAGAATTCGCCCGCGCCAACCGCGAAAAACAGGACAAAATTCGCATCGACTTCGAAAAAGGAGTGAACAAAAAAGCGACCATTTCGTTAGAGAAAGCACGCGCTCTAAAATTCACTTGCGACTGGGAAAACTACCAACCCGCCGTGCCTGAGTTTCTCGGCACTCGTGTCATCGAGAATCAATCGCTGCGCGAGCTCGCGAATTACATCGACTGGACTCCCTTTTTCCATGCATGGGAAATCCGCGGCGTCTGGCAACCCGAGACGCAAACTCTCAAAACCCAGAACGCAGGCGGAGCAGAAGAAGCGAAAAAAATTCACGCCGAGGCACTGGAACTCATCGAACGCATCATCGCCGAAAAACGCTTCACCGCGCGGGGCATTTACGGATTCTTCCCCGCCAACGCCACGGGCGACGACGTCATCGTTTGGACCGATCCAGAACGCAGCGCCGAACGATGCCGTCTTCACACACTACGCCAACAACTCGATAAATCCTCCGGCAAACCCAACGTCGCCCTATCGGACTTTTTGGTGCCCGTGGCGGAGGCGTCTCGCCTCCCAGCCTCTTCAAAATTCAAACCATCTTATTTGAAAGAGAATCAAAGAATCACCAAGGACCATAGCTCATCCCTTCCTCACTGGACACAAGATGGCAGCACTTACGCCATCACATTCAGGCTAAATAACTCTATACCTCTGAATGTCCAGCATCTCTACGTCGAAGAAAAACAACGACTTCAGCTAGTTCTCGAAAATGCTCAGGCACTAAAACAAAGCAACGTAGTCCTCTCAACGAAAATTGCCATCCAAGAACTCTACAGCACGCACATTGAAAAAATTCTCGATCAAGGCAACGGTGAAGCTTGGATGAACCAACCAGAAATCGCTCAGATTGTAGCGGATAGCATCACTCATTTCGACGGCGAACGCTATGATCTCGCAGCTTGGTGTGTTATGCCTAATCACGTTCATGCTTTGATTAAGCCGCTTGGAGAACATAAATTATCTGACATTCTCCAATCAATTAAAAGCTTCTCTGCAAAAGCAGCAAACAAAGCACTTGGACGCGAGGGCCCATTTTGGCAGGCAGAATCATACGATCATTTGATCCGCGATGAAGATGATTTCTGGAATCAATTCCACTACATCAAAAATAATCCAACGAAGGCAGGATTGTTGAATTGGCAGTGGCAGGGGGCGAAAGAAATGATTTCGAGTGAGGCAGGGAGGCGAGACGCCTCCGCCACAGACTACATCGGCGGCTTTGTCCTAGGAATCCATGGAGCTGATGAATATGCCAAAGAACTCGAGCAACAAAATGATCCTTACGGCGCGATCATGGTCAAAGCCATCGCTGACCGATTCGCCGAAGCATTTGCAGAGCTACTCCACCACAGAGCCCGCGTAGCATGGGGCTACGAGCGGCCTAACGAATTCAATCACAACGAGCTAATCAAAGAACTCTACCGCGGCATTCGTCCGGCACCTGGTTACCCTGCACAGCCAGACCACACCGAGAAACCGATCCTTTTTGATCTGCTCGATGCCTCTAACAAAACTGGCGTAACACTCACCGAATCGAACGCCATGCATCCGGCCTCGGCCGTGAGCGGCATCTATTTCTCCCATCCCGATAGCCACTACTTCGCGCTTAGCGATTTGCAACGCGACCAAATCGAAGACTATGCCCAACGCAAAGGCATGAGCATCGAAGAGGTAGAACGCTGGCTCGGCCCCTGGTTGGGATATTAAGATTTTAGTTTTCAGTTTTAAGATTTCAGTTTTAAGTTTCCGCCCACGCACTTCATGGATTATTCCGCTCTCATCGCCCAACGCAAACATCGCTTCACCGAGCTCGAACACGCCATCGGTGATCCCGATCTTTTTGCCGACCCGAAGCGTGCCACCGAAACCTTGCGCGAGCATCGTCGACTCAAGCAAACGCTGGAGATCGCCGATCGATTGGAAAATGCCAAACGACAGTTGGAAGAAAACATCGAGCTTTCCAAGAGCGATGATCCCGATTTTGCCGAAATGGCAGCGGCTGAAATCCCTCAACTGGAGAGAGAAATTCCCCAACTCACCAGTGATCTGCAATACGCCCTATTGCCCGCCGACCCGAACGAAGATCGCGATGCATTGATCGAAATCCGCGCTGGCGCCGGTGGTGATGAGGCTTCGTTGTTTGCAGGCGAACTGCTACGCAGCTACCAACGCTACGCCGAACGCCGCAACTGGAAAACCGAGCACCTCGAGTCCTCGCCATCCGAAGTCGGCGGCTTCAAGGAAGTGATTCTACGCGTGACGGGCGACGAAGTGTTTCGCTATCTCAAATACGAATCTGGTGTGCACCGCGTGCAACGAGTACCCGAGACCGAAGCACAAGGCCGAGTCCATACCTCCACTGTCACCGTTGCCGTGCTTCCCGAAGCGGAAGAAGTCGACGTACAGCTCAACCCGAATGATCTACGCATCGAGGTTTGCCGTTCCGGTGGTGCAGGCGGCCAGCACGTCAACCGAACGGAATCTGCCGTACAAGTATTTCACCTTCCCACCGGCCTCTATGTCCGCTGCGAAGACGGTCGATCACAAGGCAAGAACAAAGAAAAAGCGCTGCAAATCATGCGCACCAAGCTTTATGAAATGAAGCAGCGCGAGGTTTCCGAACAATACTCCGAGCACCGCCGCTCACTCATTGGTTCTGGCGATCGATCCGAAAAAATCCGCACCTACAACTTCCCTCAATCGCGCATCACCGACCATCGCATCGGCTACACCGCGCACAATCTCGCCGCCGTCATGGATGGAGACCTTTTCGATCTCACCAACTCACTGCAAAAAGAAGAAATGGCCGAGCGACTCGCCGAGGCGACTGGCATCAAAGCCTAACGATGATGAAATGGTTCAAGCGCATCACTGCTGCACAAACCATCTCATGGCGCAACGATCGCGCTCATGACAATTGCAAAAAACTCATGCAATGGAAGCTCGATGCGATCGCCGATGCTCTGCGCCAAGAAGATATTGATTTCGCCGAAATCTGGATCAGCAGCAAAGGAGCTATGGAATTTTCCCAAGAAATCCCTGACTATCTGCATCAGCGCCTACGCAACATGATCATCAGTTAGATGATCAGCGCGAGACCTCAGTGCCGATGCCTTTTTCGGTGAAAATTTCTAACAAAAGCGCGTGAGGCAGACGACCGTCAATGAAGTGAACCTTGCGCACTCCGGCATTGAGAGCATCGAGTGCACTCTTGATTTTGGGAATCATGCCGCCAGAAATCGTGCCGTCAGCAATCATCGCATCAGCCTCCGCGCGGTTTACCGATTTGATCAATGTCGATGGATCACTCGGATCGCGCATCAGACCGGGAACATCGGAGAGATAGACCAACTTCGCAACACGCAATTCTTTCGCCAATGCCGCTGCCGCAAGGTCTGCATTGATGTTGAGTGGCTTGCCTGTTGAGAGCTCTGCTGCCAATGGCGAAATCACCGGAACGATGCCCGCATTGTGCGCCGATTCCATGCGCCCCAATTGACAACCGACCACCTCGCCGACGCGACCAATGTCCACACGGTTGCCCTCTTTGTCGGTCACTTTCATTTTTTCACCAAAGAACACATCCGTTCCAGGAATGCCCACCGCTTTGCCACCGAAGTCGCGAATCATGCGCACCAAGCCGGGATTGATCTCTTCCGACAAAACTGTTTCCACAATCGAAATTGCTTCCTCTGTGGTGACACGAAATCCACCCACAAACTTGGCTTCGAGACCAGCCTCAGCCATCGCTGCCGAAATCGCCTTACCACCGCCATGCACAACGATCGGATTGATGCCGACGACTTCCATGAAAACAATATCGCGCATCACCTTCGCCACCAGCTCCGGATCTTCCATCGCCGAGCCACCCATTTTCACCAACACCGTTTTGCCGCGAAAGGCTTGCAAATACGGCAGGGCTTCGATCAAGGCTTCCGCTTTGGCGGTCGGATGGGAAAGACTCATAGGAGCTCAGAGAATCACAATGAGTAGGAAAAAACAACCATCATTCATGACAAGTTTCATATTTTGTGGCAAGCATACTTCAAGGCAAAATCTCCCAAATTGGGCAAAACTGGTATTTGCACCAAACCAGTTAATTCCTCTTGCTCTGACCATGATTTCGTGGAGCATCACAACATGCATCGGAGCACCGAATCGAAACTTACTTGCCTCGCTGGCATCGCGACAGCGAGCGCGCTTGCCGTAGTCTCTGCGCAAGAAACTTCCGTCCGCGCCTTGCCCGCTCTTCCTGATGCCCACGGCTTCGCCGGGAGCTTTGCGGGTGTGTTAGGCGAGACTCTTTTGGTTGCTGGCGGCGCGAACTTTCCTGATGGGGTCATGCCATGGAAGGGCGGCAAGAAAGTTTGGCACGATCAAATTTTCGCCCTCGATCTCAGCAACAAAGAATCAACCTGGCGTGTTGTGGGAAACCTTCCTCAAGCGAATGGCTACGGCGTGAGCATTCAACGTGAGGATGAAATCATTTTCATCGGCGGAGGCAATCTCACCGAAAACTTTAGCCATGTCTCCTCGATCCGATGGGATGAAGGAAAAGTTACAATCACTCCATGGCCCGCCTTGCCCATGACCTGCGCCAATGCCTGTGCCGTGATTTGGAAAAATCACATCCATGTGATCGGCGGACTCGAAAAACCGGATTCGACGACGGCCAGTGCGCGGCATTTCACCTTCGATCTCAGCAGCGCGGATGCAACCTGGAAAGAGGCAGCACCACTTCCGAAACACGGCTTGATGCTCGCCACAGCGGGCACAACGGATAACGCGCTATGGGTGATCGGCGGATGTTCTCTGGCTGCTGATACTGATAACAAAGCGGTGCGCACCTATCAACCACACAGCTGGACATTTGATGGAAAATCGTGGGAACGAGGGCCTGATTTGCCTCGCTGCGCAGTGGCCGCCGTATCACCCGCATGGCAACGAAAGGGCGAGCTTCTCGTCGTCGGTGGCGATGACGGCTCACAAGTCGGCAAAGACCCAGAAAAGCATCAAGGCTTCTGCAAAACGATCATGCGACTCGATGAGACCTCGCAAACATGGATCGAAGAAGATGCACTCGATGCCGTACTTCCCGTAACAGCACCCTCCGTGAAGCATGGTGAAACCTATCTGCTCATCAGCGGGGAAATTCGTCCCGGTGTGCGCACTCCCAACATTCTCGAACTCACCCGCAAGCCATGACCACTGCCGAAAAACCACAGTCCGCCGCTTGGTTCTGCGTGCTCCTACTTTTCCCCGTTGCCTTGCTGAACTATCTCGATCGGCAAATGCTGGCGACGATGAAAACCTCGGTGATGCACGACATTCCCAGCATCATCAATCAAGAAAACTGGGGCATGCTGTTAGGGATGTTTAAGTGGACTTACGCGATCGTCTCACTATTTGTAGGCATTATCGCTCTGCGCGTAGGTCATGTACGGCTGATCGCAATATCCTTGTTTGTGTGGTCGCTCACGACTTGGGCTACGGGCCACTGTCAGACATATCATCAATTACTCATGGTGCGCGGACTGATGGGTTTTTCTGAAGCCTGTTACATTCCGACAGCATTGGCATTCATCGCCACGATTCACATGGGTGACTCCCGCTCCAAGGCCGTAGGCTTGCACCAAATCGGCATCTACACCGGAGTGATTCTCGGTGCATTCAGTGGCTATGCTGCCGATGTCCCTCAACTCGGTTGGCGCGGTGCATTCAGCGTGGCAGGATACATCGGCATTATCTATGCCATCCCTTTGTATTTTTTGTTAGGAAAATATTCACGACGACTTGTGACACAGAAAAAAGATGGCGAGCTCAGCGACAACGGCTCGGGGTTTCAAGGGCTACTGCAATGGTCTTTTGTTTTGATGATTCTGTATTTCACTCTTCCCGCACTCGCGGGTTGGGTCATTCGTGACTGGATGCCAGCCATCATCAAAACACGATTCAACATGTCGCAAGGAGCCGCTGGGGTCAATGCGGTGCTCTATTTTCAATGCGCTGCAATCGCCTCGGCAATGCTAGGTGGCTGGATTGCCGATCGATGGGTCAAACGCAACATTCGCGGTCGCATCTACACCTCAGCCATTGGCATGTCGCTTCTCGTTCCCGCGCTTATTGCGGTCGGCATCGCAACGGGAGAGGGCTCAAGCATGCCGATTTCCACCGCCCTCAGTTTGTGCATCGGTGGACTGATTCTCTTCGGCTGCGGCTGGGGCTTTTTTGATTGCAACAACATGCCGATCCTCTGCCAAATCATGCCCGCATCATCGCGCGCCACGGCCTATGGCATACTGAATTTTTTCTCGATCTCCTGCGGCGGCCTTGCCGATTGGCTTTTCGGCGTTCTCAAGGATCGAAACATTTCTAACGAAACAATCTTCACCATCTTCGGATTGATCTCGGTGATTTCCGTCGTTCTGATTCTTTTTGTGCGACCACGCACCGCAACTTCTTCCCTACACTCATGAAACTCCACACACTTGTCAGCGCCACCCACACGCCATTTCATGCCGATGGCTCACTTGCTCCCGAAAAAGTCGATGCCCAAGCGGACTTCCTGGCCCAGCAAGGCATCACCCATGTTTTTATCACGGGCAGCACCGGTGAAGCACATTCGCTAACACGCGATGAGCGATTGGAAATGTTTCGCACATGGGAAAAAGCGGCAGCAACTCACAAGCTTCACGTGATCGCACATTGCGGAACGAATTGCCTCGAAGACGCAAAAGCCTACGCTCGTGCCGCGCAAGAACATGGCTTCGTCGGCGTGAGTGCTCTCGCACCCAGCTATTTCAAACCATCATCGGTAGAAGTTCTTGTCGAGTGGTGCGCCGCCATCGCCGCATGTTGTCCCAACTTGCCTTTTTACTACTATGATATCCCTGCGCTCACGCAAGTCCACTTGCCGATGGACAAATTTCTCGAAGCAGCCGATGCCGTGATCCCGAACCTCGCAGGAATCAAATTCACCAACACCGACCTCACAGCATATCTCAAAGCGCGTCGTGCCTGCGGTGGAAAATTCGATCTTCCCTGGGGTGTCGATGAAATGATCGTCGGTGCTTTTGCAACAGGCGCGCGTGGTGGCGTCGGCTCGACCTACAATTTTGCACCCAAGCTCAATCAATCACTCGTCGCCGCCTGTCTGCGCAAGGACGAGGAAGAAGCGCATCGCTTGCAAGCCATTTCCATTCGCATGATCGACACGATCACATCAACGGGCTATCTCGGCACGGCGAAGGCATTGATGAAAAAAATCGGCGTCGACGTCGGACCCGCACGACTTCCGTTAGGCAATCCCACAACAGCTCAAATCGAATCACTTTGGCAAGCACTGCAAGATCAAGGATACAACGAATGGGCACTGCACACCTCTGTCACCGCCTCATGAATCAAGCGCTATCACTAACAGATTTCTATCACCAGCAACTCTTCCACGATTGCATCCCGTTCTGGTTTCCGCGCAGCGTGGATCACCAGCATAGCGGATTTCTGCACTGCTTTGATCACGATGGATCACTCGTCGATGACGACAAATCTGTCTGGGCCCAAGGGCGCATGAGTTGGATGCTTCTCACGCTATACCAAGATCACGAACGCCGCCCCGAGTGGCTCGCTTGGGCGGAAAGTGGCCTGCATTTTCTGGAAAATAAATGCATCGACCCACATGATGGTCGCATGTATTTTCATGTGACACGCGATGGCACGGCACTACGCAAGCGTCGATATGCCTACAGTGAAAGTTTTGCTGCTATCGCCTTTGCGGCCCACGCTTCGGCCACGGGTTGTGAATCTTCTGCCAACAAAGCTCGCCACTGGTTTCAGCGCTTCGTCGATTGGAACTTCCTGCCAAACACCGCAGAACCCAAGTTCACCGATGCCCGTCCACTCGTCGCACTTGGCCCACGCATGATCACGCTTGTCACCGCACAAGAACTAAGCCTCCGACTTGGCAGCGATGATTTCCTAAGAGGTTGGATCGACCGCTGTATCGAAGAAATTCGCACTCTTTTCGTCAAACCTGACCTCCAGGTCGTCATGGAACTGGTAAACCCTGATGGCTCGATCTCTGATCACTTTGATGGGCGAACGCTCAATCCGGGGCACGCGATTGAAGGCGCATGGTTCATCCTCGAAGAAGCCAAACGCCGTGGCAATGATCCCGATCTGATTGCGCTTGGTTGCCAAATGTTAGATTGGATGTGGCTACGCGGATGGGATCAGAAACATGGTGGACTTTTCTACTTCCGCGATGTGTATGATCGCCCCGTGCAAGAATACTGGCAAAACATGAAATTCTGGTGGCCTCATGATGAAGCGCTGATCGCAACCTTACTCGCCTATCAACTCACCCAAGAGCCAAAGTATCTCGCCATGCATGAGCAAGTGCGCGAGTGGAGTTTTGCACATTTTTCTGACAACGAGCATGGAGAATGGTATGGTTATCTGCAGCGCGATGGATCTGTTTCCAGCACTCTCAAAGGTTCGCTCTGGAAGTCGTTTTTTCATCATCCGCGAGCCCTCTGGCTATGCCATAACATCGCCGGCGATCTCAAGATCTAACGCATTCACCCCATGAAACGTTCTAGCCCACTGCTGCCTAGCAAAACATCGCTCGCCGATGACTGCACCCGCGTGTTGGCACAACGCATCCGCCAAGGCGAGTGGCCGCTTGCATTGCCCGGCGAACGTCGCCTAGCAGAAATCCTCCAAGTCGGGCGCGATACACTGCGCCGTAGTCTCACCGAACTCACCTTGCAAGGACTGCTCGAGCCTTGTGCCCATGGTCGGAAACGACTCATCAAATCCCATCTCATCGCCGAGGAGCGACCTCAGCCCACAACTCTGCGCATCGGCATGCTGTCGCCACATCGACTCGAACGCATGTCACAAAACATGCTCACCGAGGTGGACCACATCCGCTCGATTCTCGCGAAAAAAGCCATCGACCTCGATGTATTTTCTCCCGCTTGGTATGATGCACCCCATCCCCAAAAACACCTGCGCGAGTTCTTGCAACAAGAGCCTTGCCACGCGTGGTTGCTCTATCGATCCAGTCTCGCCATCCAACAAACATTCCAAGAAACGCAAGCTCCCTGCATCATCCGCGGCTATCCTCATGATGGCATTGCCTTGCCTTCCGTTGACATCGATTGGGCCGCCGCAGCCAATCATGCCATGGGCGAGCTTTGGCGAAAGGGGCACCGCCACATCGGCGTCATTGTCCCGCAGGATGGACTGCGCGGCAACATCGCGGCTCTCGAAGGTGCGCGTGCCTTCACAGGCGCAGATACCACCGTGCGCGAAATCATCGATTATGGTAACACCGATGGACTGCTGCAATCGCTCGACATCGCCTTTCGCTCAAACAATCCACCCAGCGCCATCCTCACGCTGCGCCCGCGCCAAGCGCTCACCTTCCTCACTTGGTTCGCCTCCGCTGGCCGACAAATCCCTCGCCATTGCAGCCTGATTTCACTCGCCAGCGAAACCATTTTCGAGAGCATCGTCCCGCGCATCTCCACCTATCACATCGACCCAACCAACTTCAGCAAACGCCTCGCGAAACAACTCGAACAACTGGCCAAAGGCAGCCGTCTCCAGCAACGCAGTTTGCTGATGATGCCGGATTTCATCCGCGGCACCTCGATCAGTTCCCTCACGCGCTAAGTTTCTGAGCATCGATTCACCTGCGGCAATTTGCCACAGAACCAAAGGATTTTTCTCCTTGCCGCAGCGGCATCGCTACCACAGCATCTTCGCCATGGGAGGAAAATTGCTCCAAAAACGAGAAATCATCAGTGCCGAGTGGATCTTGCGCATGCGCTGGATGGCTGCGATCGGCCAAATTCTCTGCGCCATCGTAGGGCAAAGCGCCTATGACCTCGTTGTGCCATGGGCCCCCGTTTTGGTCATCATCACCATCACGATTGTCTCCAACTTGCTCTTCGTGAGCAAGCCACACCTCGCCATCACCGGCACTCCACTTTGGCTCGATGTATTCCTTCTCACCGGACTCATCTATTTTACAGGCGGCAGTCACAACCCCTTCACCTCCTTCTACCTCCTGCACATTGCCTTGGCCGCCATGACGATGTCGCGGCGCGCCTTATGGTCGCTCGTCGCAACGACCATCATAGGCTACACCTTGATCTTTTTTTGGCACAAGCCTCTGCTCATGGGCGATATGGAAATTTCCAGCGGCTGTGCCAGCTACTCGTGGCACCTGCAAGGCATGCTGTATGCCTTTATTGTCACAGCCATCTTCATTGCCGCCTTTGTCTCGCGCATGCACCGCATCCTCATCCAACAGGACGCCGAACTCGAAAAGGCTCGCATCAAGGCTGAAAAAAATGCTCAGTTCGCCGCACTTGCCACCTTCTCTGCAGGCGTCGCTCACGAACTCGGCTCTCCCCTCGCCACCATTTCTCTCGCCAGCTCCGAGCTCGTTTTTGCCTTCGAAAAACAACCTGAACTCAGCCCTTATCGCGAAGACGCGCAACTCATCGCCCAAGAGGTCAAGCGCTGCCGCCACATTCTCGATCGACTCAACGAACGCCACACACAAAGCCTCGGCGACCTTCCTCGATCTACCTCCCTGCATGAGATCATCGATACCCTGCATCAAACCTTGCCCGAAGCGCTGATGAAACGTGTGCGTATTTTTGAACATCCGCAGTTCCGCAAAAAATTTATCCTTCCTCGCGACTCCGTTACGCAGGCCATTGCCATTCTGCTCAATAATGCCCACCAAGCAGATCCTACAACTCGCGAGATCAAACTCGACACCCAGCTCTCCGATACCACCATCAGCATCACCGTAGCAGATCAAGGAAACGCACCGTCTGCTGATATCCTTGAACGCGCCAGCGATCCCTTTTTCACCACCAAACAACCCGGCGAAGGCATGGGGCTCGGGCTTTTCCTTGTGAAAAATTTGGCCATGCACCTCGGCGGAGATTTTCAACTTACCCGCAGCTCCGATGGCTGGACGCGCGCTCATCTCACCATTTCACGCAATAGCGACGATCAAGAATTATGAAAATTCTGTTAGCCGACGACGATTCCACATTCCGCCAGCGACTCGCGCGCGCGATCCGTGAGCGCGGGCACGAAGTTTGTGAAGCCGAAGATGGTGCCCAGGCCATCACCCAAGCAGATGCCTTTTTTCCCGATGCCGTCATTCTCGATCTCAAAATGCCCCACATGAATGGCCTCGAAGCCTTGCGCGAAATCATGGCTCGACACGCTCACGCGCAAGTGATCTTGCTCACGGGCTACGGCAGCATCCCCACAGCCATGGAAGCGGTGCGCCTCGGTGCTCGCGATTATCTCATCAAGCCGACCGACGTCACCCAGCTACTCGCCACTTTGGAAAAAGACCCCAGCGATCACGAAAGCGAGCCCGCCCATGATCTGGAACCACCCAGTCTCGAACGCGTTGAATGGGAACACATCCAGCGCGTCCTTGCCGATTGCCAAGGCAACATCAGCGAAGCAGCCCGCGTGCTCGGCCTACATCGACGTTCGCTCCAACGCAAACTCCAAAAATACCCGCCACAGCGCTGAGGCCGCTTCACTGCGAGTCGGAAAGTCTTAATGTCGAAACTTCAGAAGGTAAAAGATTTTCCCCATCCAAAACAAAAAAGCACAACCCGCAGGCTGTGCTTAAAATTTTTCTACACGAAAAAGATCTTACTCTTCCTCGATGTATTTGTTGTGACCTTCCTTCTTCAGCGCTTTGGCATCTTTCACCAACTTCGCCACATCGTCCGTTTTACCATCGATAAAAGCGGTCTCGATGTCACAGAAAACGATAAACGCTTGCGCCATCATTTTGCGATAATCAGCCACTGCCTTCGCTTTTTCCTTCGGATCAGGAATCATGTCCTGAATGAAATCAGGAGTCAGAGAGATCCCCTTCAATGTGGCCTCAGCAGCCTCGCGAGCCAGAGCAGCACCTTTTACGGGATCAGTCTCCTTGCTCAATGCCTTGAACGCGTCATTCATGGAGCTCATTTCCTTAGCGAGTGGGGTGTCTTCAGCCTTTACCAAAGCTGTGCTCCCCACCATCATCAATGCCAGTGCAACAATTGTTGTTAGTTTTCTCATAACGAAGGTATTACTCACCCAAGTTGGCTATTTTGTCAAACCCGATGAAAAAATCCATGAAAAATCCTCAGCGCAACAACCGTTTCGGTCCTTCTGAAGGTTTCGGAATCTTACGCAATTGATCGAAATCTCCCTCCTCGCAGCAGCGCACAAAGCCCTCGGCATAGCTCTTCAGTCGATCCCAAGAATCGCGAATTTCCGATGCCTCCTTGGTAGTGATCGTATTATCCAGAGCTGCGAGCGAGATCATGCTCAACATTTGCGAAAACTGACTGATGATCTCATGCGTGGCTGGTAGAACCTCAAAACCCTTCTGGCACGAGCTATCGGGATTGCGCAAAAAACAACCGCCAGCCTGCTGGCACAGCCACTCCACGACAGCCTCATCTTGGCTCAACTCCATGATTTTTGCCAAGCGATCCAAGGGATTCCGACTACCCGAACCATCATCGCTCGGCTTCTCCGCCCACTTATAGACCAAGGAAAGCGAGATTCCTAACTCCGAGGCGATCGCCTTAGGGCTAACTTTCTCAAAAACATTGCGCAAAACTTCGTGGCTTTCCATAGCGGGGCGAGTCAATCACATCAACCCTTAGACGACAAGGATATTCCGAATGAGAAAAGTGACAAGAAGCTGCTCATTAGAGGTGAAAAAGCACCGCCGCGATCTGCTGCATGGCTCTATTTCGATGTTTCGTTCAAACTTCCGTGGCCAGCAGAGACGCGCGCTTGCTTTTTCCTCTCACGTTCGATCGCCCGACAAGCCGTGCAACGTTTCGCAGTTTTGTAAAATGCATGATGCAAAACCTCAAAATACCACTTCTGATCGGTGGCTTTCCAAATGCGCTCACATCCGCAATCAATGCAGACAAATGGTTGATCCCTAAAGCAGGTAGGATAATCCCATGATCCGCCTCGATTGATCAAATCAGGATCGACCGGTATTGCATCCTTAGGAATTTCGTCTGCATCCTTGATCCACCCCATACTCAGCAATTTGGCAATTCGATTCTCACGAACGGTGGTAAAAATTCGACGTTTCGACTTATTTTTTCGGCGAGTCATATTTTGCAATAAAAAAACTGTCAACATCATACCCAGCTAACAAAAAAAGTCGAGCACGAGAAACATCGAACGATTTAGTAAAGATAAACATCTCCCATGAATCCGAACGAGGGTTTCGTCGCAAATTTCAGATTGGATAGTTCTCTCGGTCCTCACCGTTTCATTCCCTCGATCGCCTCGGCAACAATTTCTCGATAACCACCGCGATTTTCATACGTCGGATGAAATGCATCACGCGCGCGCGTCCATTCTCGAATCACCGCTTCTGATCGACCGGCTTGATGCTGACTAATAGAGACATCTAGCAACTCTTTCGTATGACTCGTATAATACGCATTTGCATCGAACTGCTGCAGCACACCGACCATATATGCAATGCCAAACGACCAAAGCAAAGCCATGGCACCGATCACTCGACGTCTCAGCGCGCTACCACGAAAGTCCGCCATGATCCACGCAATCGGCAGCAATGCCGAAATGACGACGATTAGAATGATTTGCATCATGAGAGAAATGCTAGCTTTTCCGTTGTCAAAGAACACTCAGAAGTTGAGCCATGCCTAAGAATCTTTATGGCAACGGAATTTTCTCCCACAAACGAAGTGCACTGCTATATCCATTTGCCACTGCTTCGCCGTATGGCTTAGACTCGAACAACGCGAGGACCAAAATGAATGGAGTGGCGATGACTAGCGTCACAGGCAGCAGAACAACCCACAGCAAAAGGCCTAACAAAATGCGCCCGATAAATCCGAAAATGACGTCCATATCAACGAGCACTAACATACTGAATTCTGGGCGAGGATCAAGAATGATATTGAAAAACAAATCTTGCGCGCCGAAGGTGCAATCACTCATGAGCCTTGGGAAACCGCGGCAACATCATTCTCAAGCCCTGAGGGGCGAGGCACGGATTGAGGCATAGTCGCGAAATAGGGAGTATCGCCCTTTGAGGGCTCAAAGATTGGGAGAGGTGAGAGACCATTATTTATTTAAGGGTCCTTTGTTCGATGAAGAAGCGGACTAAAGATCCGCGCTCCATTCATTCCGTAGGGATGACCCGTCAATAGCCCGGGATGAAATCCCGGGTCGAGCATTGCTAGTTTTTTCTGCGCCGTAGGTGTAGCCCGTTGCTGGTTCCGTGGTGGATTAGGGCAAATGATCCGCATGCCACGTAAGTTGAAGTTTTTCCACGATCTGCTGGAGCTCATCGGTGAAACTGATCGTAGCATGGTGCTGTTCTTGATTTTGAATGTATGCAATCAATGCTGGTCGGTCTTCTGCCGCGACAGTAAACGCCCCGTATCCCTCTTGCCAGAATGTGAAGTGAGGGAAAATTTTTTGTCCTTTGATCCACGCTGAACTTGCCGTTTTGATTTCTTTTACAATGTTTAATAACGCTTGGGTCGGGTGCAGCGAAAAAAGAATATGCAGATGGTCTTCCACACCACCAATACGATAGAGGTGACACGAGCGATTTTTTAGCACCCCCCAAATGAACCGAAAGAGATCTTCTCGATTTTCTTTGTTAAGCACTCACTCGCGGTTTTTTGTGGCGAAAACAAGATGACATGTGATGTCCGTGTTAGTTGGCATATTGGAAATCTAGCAAACCAATATGCATCGGGCAACACCTACGGAGTTGGAAAAATATGGCGATTGCTATCCGTAGGTTTCGTTCCTCAACCTACGGCTATTCACAGTTCATCCCTACGGGATGGTTGGAGGATGAATCATTTACCTATGAACCGATTCATTGAACAACACCTGACGTTACGCCATTAGATGTTCCATGATCCATGGAGTTTACCACGTTCATGCTCCTTTTCCGAGAACGTCTCCACTCTGCGATGGCAATGGCAAGGATCGTCGGAATCACGAAAACAAGTCCGATGATGAATTCGTCACTCATCCAATCTGCTTGCGCACCACCAGCGTTGATTCCTACTAACACAAAAAGCGGTAATGTCGCCAAGACTCCGAAAATGCACAAGATCATCCAAGGAATGGCGGCAAACCACCAATAGGGAGAATCTTTGACAATCAAAATCACTATGCTAGCACCTGTTAAGAGTCGAAAGATTTGCTGTTGGATGGAATTCATCGATTGAGAAGATTCGTGTTCTGACTGATGATATTAGCTGGGAGGCGGGACGCCTCCGCTACGGATTTTCTTGATGCTCTCCGTGGGCGGAACATGGACAATGCATCACTTTGCTATGTCCTTAATGTGCTTTTGCAAGGCCTCGGCCCATAGCGTGTAGCTAGCAGGATTGAGGTGGAGCAGGTCGGGCATGATTTCTTTGGTAAGGGTGCCATCGGGTTGGAGGAAAGCGGGTGCCATGTCGAGGAGATAGACATTTTTGCCATCGATGAGAGGTTGGCAGAGGCGGTTGATTTCATCGTTGAGGCGGCGCATCTCATCGTCTTTGCTCGCTGCACGAGGGAAGACATTGTGGAGGATGATTTTGGTTTGTGGGGAACGCGTGCGAATGAATTCGACGATGGCGGCAACGCCCTGTGCTGTTTCGACGGGGTTCTGCTTGACGTGCCCGGTGTTGTTGGTGCCGATGAGCAGACTAACCACTTTGGGCTGAAGACCATCCCATTCACCATTGTAGAGACGCCACAAAACGTGTTGGGTGCGATCGCCGGAAAAGCCGAGGTTGAGGATTTTTTCCGAGCCAAAACTCTGCGCAAGAGCTTCTTTGCCGGGGCCCTCCCAACCTTGCGTGATGGAATCGCCGAGGAGCACGAGATCGGGCTGCTGCATGGCGCGGCCTTGCTTGACTTTTTCTTGATGACGTTTTTTCCACCACTCTTCTTTGAGTCGATGGGCAGGCACAGTAGCGTCATTGACTCCGTAGCGAGCGCGTTGCTCGGCGTAGGCTTTTTTCATCGCAGCAAGATCGGCAGCGTAGTCGGCTTGATCGTGCACCGATTTCATTTCTTGTGGGTCTTTGACGAGATCGAAGAGATTCCATTCCTTGGTCGCAGGAAAATAAATCAGCTTACGCGTCGCGGAGCGCACGCCATCATGCGCGGCGACTTGGTGCGTATTTTCGCCATAGTAGGCGTAGTAGATGAATTCTTGATGCACATCGGTTTTGCCTTGGAGCACGGGGAGAAAACTTTTGCCCTGCATGGCTGCGGGGGCTTTTTCACCTGCGATTTCGAGGAAGGTAGGAGCATAATCGATGTTTTGAATCATTGCCTTCGGTTTGGACCCTGGCTTGATGACACCGGGCCAACGGATGAGGAAGGGCATTTTCATCGACTCTTCAAACATCCAGCGCTTGTCATACCAACCATGTTCGCCGAGGTAGAAGCCTTGGTCCGACGAGTAGATGACAATGGTGTTTTTTGCGAGGCCTGAATCTTCGAGATATTGGAGGATGCGTCCGACTGATTCATCGACGGCGCGCACGGTGCGCAGGTAGTCTTTGACATAGCGCTGGAATTTCCATTCGGTGATTTGTTTTTCATGAAACTCTCCAGATTTAATCTTGGCAATGAGCTCGGCATTTTCGGGTTCGTAGGTGGCATCCCATTGTTTCTTTTCCTCCTCGGTCATGCGGTTGTATTCATCGTTCGGGAGATTGCTACCGAAGTATTCAGGGTAAAGATTTTCGCCATGGAACTTCATGTCATGGCCCCAGAACATGTCGCGCGCAACGGTCATTTTCTGATCGCGCAATGAGCTACTACGTCCCTCGTAGTTATCGAAAAGACTATCGGGCTGGGGCATGGTAGCATTCTTGAGAAAATCAAGATGGCGCAGAGCGGGCGACCAATTGCGATGAGGTGCCTTGTGTTGGCACATGAGGAAAAACGGCTTATCGTTGGAGCGTGCGTTTTTCAGCCAATCGAGCGATTGATCGGTGATAAGATCGGTGACGTAGCCATCGTGCTTGCGCGTGCCGTCTTTGGTGATGAATTGGGGTTGGTAGTAATTCCCTTGGCCTGGAAGGATACTCCAGTGGTCAAAGCCTTGCGGTTGGCTCACGAGGTGCCATTTGCCGATGATGGCAGTTTGGTAGCCAGAGGATTGCAGGAGTTTGGGCAAGGTGACTTGATGACCATCGAAGGTATCGAAGTCATTGCTGAGGTAGCCGTTTTGGTGCGAATGTTTTCCGGTGATGATGCAAGCGCGTGAGGGACCGCAGATCGAATTGGCGCAGAACGATTGCTGAAAAAGAGCACCTTCGTTCGCGATGCGATCGATGTTCGGCGTGGGCGCGAGTTTTTCATACAGTCCACCATAGGCTGAGATCGCCGAGAGTGCGTGGTCATCGGAAAAAATAAAAACAATGTTGGGACGTTCGGCGGCACAAAGAGAGCTTGTGAAGAGCGCGAGCAGCAGGGTTCGGATCATGCGGAAGTCTGCAATCTCGGGTAGATTTGGCAAGGTGATTTTCTAGCCACCGATTCAAACGGAAAAAACATGAACTTTTTGCCTTGACGGGGGGCAGGATCGTTTTAGTAGTTTCCTATTATACAACAACAGATTATGGTATCGCAATCATCGGAGCAAGAAGATGGACGCATTTCCTCGGTTCTTATTTTGGGCGGAGGTAGTGCAGGGTTACTGGCGGCATTGACAGTCAAGTGCATGTTGCGTGATTATCGCGTGACATTAGTGCACAGTCAGGAAATCGGAGTAATCGGAGTAGGTGAAGGCACTACGGCCGTTTTTCCTGCGCATTTATTTGATACCTTGGGCATATCCAAAGAGCGATTTTATCGAGAAGCACAACCGACATGGAAGCAAGGAATTCGCTTTCTCTGGGGAGAGCGCGGCGACTATTTCTACGATTTCGGATTTCAGTATGATCTGCAATATCCGGGTATGAACAAAGCTACGGGATTTTATTGCGATCAAGAGTGCACAGATCTCAACGATGTTTGTGCGATGATGCAGGAGGGAAAAGCATTTGCTAGCGGTCCGCTCAATAAGCCACTGATCAAGGGTGAATATGCATTCCATATTGAGAATGAAAAATTGGTTCGCTGCCTGACGAATATTGCCATCGAGCAGGGTGTGATCATTGAGGAAGACACCTTACAACATGCGGAGCAGAATGATCAGGGAATTTCAGCATTGCATTTCACCAGTGGCCGCACTCGCCATGCGGATCTTTACATCGATGCCTCGGGATTTCGTTCCGAGCTCATTGGGAAAGCGCTTGGAGTCACACGCAACAGTTTTTCTCAAGCACTCTTCTGTGATCGTGCGGTGATCGGCGGATGGACTCGTGAAGAAGAACCGCTGCAAGCCTACACCACTGCGGAAACCATGGATGCGGGCTGGTGCTGGAAAATTGAGCACGAGAATTTTATCAATCGAGGCTATGTCTATAGCTCGAAGTTCATCAGTGACGAAGACGCTCTCGCCGAGTTTAAAAAGGCCAATCCCAAGGTAAATGGGACTCGGGTGGTCAAATACCTAAGCGGGAGGATGGAGCGAAATTGGGAGAAAAATGTGGTGGCGATCGGCAATAGCTCGGGCTTCGTCGAGCCACTGGAAGCCACGGCGTTGGCGCAGATCATTTTCGCAAGTCGGTGGATGGTAGAACTACTCAAGCAGCAGCAACATCGCGCGACCGATGCTGGACGTGAGCGTTACAACAAGGAGATGGGTCGAGCCTGGGATGAAATCCGAGACTTTTTGGCATTTCACTACAAGTTCAATACCCTGCGCGACACTCCGTTTTGGAAACACTGCCAAGAGCACACCCACTTAGGTGATTTTCAGGAATTTTTTGAAGCGTATCAAAAAATCGGTCCCGCACCGGAATTAGTGCATGCGCTGCCCTTTAAGCCTAATATTTATGGGATCGAAGGATATCTTGCGCACTTGATCGGGATGAAAGTCCCCTTTCATGCGCGGCATGAGCCCACTCCTGAAGAGAAGACATTATGGGAAAAACATCGCCGTAAGCACCGCTTGGTCGCATCGGCAGCATTGACAAGCGAAGAGGCTCTGGCAGCGATCCGCAAGCCAAGCTGGAGCTGGAAGTGATGATCTTTCCTGCTCTATTCGTCATTTTTTGATTGTCGGCTCTCAAGGGATCACGCAGTTTCTGTTCTGAACCTCCCCCTGCCCCATTTTGATCCATTTTTCTCAAGCTATGCCTCAATCTCCCGTCGAACTGTTGCAGCATTTGATCCGCATCCCCTCAGTAAATCCAGATGACAAATCGGGATTTACGGGTGGTGGTGAACTTGCTCTGGCCCAGAGCCTCGCCCAGTGGCTGGAAGGTCCAAACTGCGAAGTTTTTCTCGACGAAGTCAAACCAGGGCGTCCGAATTTGATCGCGCGCTTTGCTCCAATGGATGGGCGCCCACGCATTTTGTTAGGCCCTCACCTTGATACCGTTGGCGTCGCAAACATGACGATCGATCCATTCTCCGCTGAGATCCGAGACGGCAAAATCTGGGGCCGTGGTGCATCCGATACCAAGGGCCCGATGGCAGCGATGCTTTGGGCTTTGCGCGAAAATGCCCATCTCTTGCGTGACATGCCAGTTGCTGTCGATTTCGTCGCTTTCATGGCGGAGGAATCTGGTCAATGGGGCTCGAAACACTTTGCCGAGCATCACGGTCATCACTATGCTTTTGCGGTTATTGGCGAACCCACATCTCTTGATATCGTCTACACCACCAAAGGTTCGCTCTGGGCAACGTTAGAAGCCCGAGGAAAAGCAGCTCACAGCTCGATGCCTGAAAAAGGGGAAAACGCTGTGATGAAACTCGCACGCGCTTTAGGTTCATTAGAGAAATATCTCCAACTCCGTTTGCAAGCCTATGAGCACCCTGTGCTGGGTCACTCGACAGTTAACATCGGAACATTTCAAGGCGGAACGCGCGCCAATATTGTGCCCGATTGTGCACAGGCGCAACTCGACATCCGCATCACTCCGCAGCTTTCCCAACAAGGTGGTGCATTGCTCTTGTTAGAAAATGCCATTCGTGAAATGGCACTGCCGCTACAAATCGTCAATGCTCATGAGAACCCACCCATGGACACCACTCTGGATCATCCCGTGTTGCAATTGCTTCAACTCTCGCGCGAAGGCACACGGACCGTAGGAGCACCGTGGTTCTCCGATGCCGCTCATCTCAGTCGCGCTGGAATCCCCTCGATCTGCATTGGTCCAGGATCCATCGATCAAGCACACACCGAGGATGAATTTATCAAAATAGACGATCTTCTCGCGGGTGTAGAGCATTTCTCGCGCTTCATCAGCAACTTGGCACGGTAATTTTTGCGCTGCAGTAAGCAAATCAAGCTGAGAAAACTTTCGCCACCTCACGTATTGATTTTGCATGAATAAAACTCATAAAGCCGCTACATGTGCCTCTTTGCTAGGCGCTTTGCTCTCCTGCCTACCTTGTGCGGGGCAAGTGGATTTATGGGATCTGCCACCACTGCGCTACTCGGATCAAACCCCTACCGATGCGCTCTCTCAGCTCGCAAAAGATTGGCAAAGCGGCGCCGCCAAGCTCACAGGCCGCACACCATTGGAGCGCGTGCAGGAGGTGCTTCGAGCATTGAAAGTGCCCGTTAGCTCGCAGGTGTTAGTCTACTCCAAAACCAGCAAGCAAAATGGCCTAATTCATCCGGGCAATCCGCGCGCCTTGTATTTTTCGCGCGACTGCTATGCGGGCTACGTCCCCGGTGGCGTGATGGAAATCATCATCAATGATCCCAAACTCGGACAGGTGTTTTATTTGATCGAACTCGGCAACGAAAGTCGACCGCCCAAAGTCGAGCGCGACACCAGCGATTGCCTCTCCTGCCATGGCACGGGTCGCACGGAAAATGTCCCAGGCGTTTTGATTCGCTCGGTATTTCCGGATGAAGACGGGCATCCCCTGCTCTCCTTTGGCTCCGGTGTGATCACGCACGAAACGCCGATCCCCGAGCGCTGGGGCGGCTACTACGTGACCGGACAAATCGCCTTGCCGCATCTGGGGAATCGCACCTACGCCGATGGCCGAAAAGCCGAAGCCGAGACATCGGATTGGGAATCGTTAGACGAGCACATCGATGTGAAAAAATATCCCGTCAACACCAGTGACATCGTCGCCCTCATGGTGTTGGAGCATCAATGCCAAGCACACAATTTGCTCACCGCTGCCTCGATGAACTATCAGCGAGCGCATTTTCTCAGCAAATCGATCGATCCCGATGGCGATCCCGATCAGGGCTCAGCGGGGCGAGTCGCCGAGCAAGCTGCGCAACGCATCGTAGAGTGGTTCTTGTTCCAAACAGAAGCTGCGATGGGCGATGATGGCGTCGAGGGCAGCGAGACATTTCAGAAAGAATTTGCCGCATCGGTCCCCCGTTCGAAAAATGGTGACTCGCTCGCCGACTTTCAGTTGAATACCCGACTCTTCAAAAACCGCTGCTCTTATATGATCTATTCGGACGCATTTCACAATCTACCCGCAGCCGTCAAATCGCGGGTGCTCACGAAACTCAAAACCATCCTGGATGCACCTACCTGCGATGACGATTTTCCCAGCATGAAATTATCCGAGCGCCGCCGCATCGCAACGATCTTGCGCGATACAGGAGTTTTGTGAGCTTCATATTTTTCCTCACCTCTCAGCATACGCAAACTTGAAAAGTTCCGCGGCCTCGCGCATTCTCTCCCCATGCGAGCAGTGATACAACGGGTCAGCGAAGCGAAGGTCGAGGTTGCAGGTGAATGCCTCGGCGCAATCCAACGCGGGCTTCTCGTGCTATTAGGCATCGAAGATTGCGATGAGCGAGAGGATCTCGATTGGCTCGTCGGCAAGATCAGCCAAATGCGCATTTTTCCCGACGAGGAGGGCAAGATGAACCGACATGTGTTAGACATTGGGGGATCGATTTTGGTGATCAGTCAATTCACCCTTCATGCCTCAACGAAAAAGGGCAACCGCCCGTCCTTTCTGCGCGCGGCCCGACCTGAGAAGGCCGAGCCGATGTACCAAGAATTTTGCTCTACCCTGAGTGCCGCATTGGGCAAGCCCGTGGAGCAAGGTCGCTTCGGCGCAGACATGCAAGTGTCACTGGTCAATGATGGCCCCGTGACCATTCTCATCGATTCACGGGACCGCCAGTAACTCTCTAACGCAATTATTTCTTCTGATTGATTTCCTCGTTCGGCAAAATCGGACTATCGAGTGATTGCAAATCAGCAGGCTTCACATTGCGTGCATAGCCCTCGAACGAAAATTTCCGCGGCTGATAGGGACCGACGAAGGAAATATCCAGCGTCTCGGTGATTTGCTTTTCCATTCCAAGCGCCCACAAGGTGCCATTGATGATCATGCGACGATAGTTGTCATCGAGCATGTCCTGAGAAGCACCTTGTGTGCTGTGAAAGGCACGACCTTTTTTTCCTGAGGTGGATGTGTATTCGCGGGTCCATGTGCAGGGCATCGGTGGCTTTGAGGCATCGACTTCCGCTTTGGGGTCCATCGACACCATCGGCTGACTATTGGCGATCACGGTAAAATCCACAGCCGCTTTGCCCACATAGCCGCCAGCATAGGTGAATGCACCATCTTTCACACCAAGCAAAATCGGATTCTCTTTTTGCTCAGGGATCAGCTGAATGCGCGTGCCTTGCTTGTGATTTTGACCATAGTGGCCCACCCATGTATTGCCCAGAACTTGATGGCCGAAACCATTTTCATAGCCTGCCACCTTCGAGTCATAGCTATACTTCGCCAGTGGGCTCTTCGCATCGATCTTGAAGGCGTGTGAGGAAGTGCGCAGACCAACGACGGGACCAGCGCGTTCGATGTAATCAATGATCGGCTGCATTTGCTCCTGACTCGGAGAAAGGAATCGCGCAGAGATGAAAAACAAGTCGGCATCTTTCAGAGCCTCGATCCCTGGAATGTTCGAAGATCCCGCTTCAATGTGACCCGCAGCATCCACGCCAAATACCACCGTGCAGCGGAATCCATGATGCTTCGAAAGAATGCGCGCCAATGCCGGACACGCTTCTTCGCTGCGGTATTCGTGGTCCGAGGCAAGAAACACGATGTGTTTTCCCTTACCAATGCCTTCGCCTCCTTGATAAATCAATTGAGCTTGGGAGAATAGAGTGCTGGCTAGCGCAAAAACGACGGGGTAAATGATGGTTTTCATAGAGTCGCCAACCTAGCGCAATTCCGATCTACGACAAAGATAGTACTTGCGTCATTTTCTCCAAGCCTCGCATCATCTGAGCGCGCGGACAGGCGAAGTTGAAACGGATGTGCTGCGGCACACCAAAGAAGGCTCCGTCCGACACAAACAACTTCGCTTCCTTCTCCAAATGCTGCGCGGGATTTTCCCACGGGTACGCTCGGCAATCCATCCACGTCAGATACGTTGCTTGATTGTGATTCACGATCAACTGCGGTGCTGCGCTCTTGAGATACTCGTGCATCACCCGTTGATTTCCGGCAAGATACGCCAGCATTTGCTGACGCCATGGCTCGCCAAACTGATAGGCCGCCTCGGCCGCGTAGTAACCAAAGGTATTGATCTCGGATTGGGTATGCCCGCGCGATGCCGTAAATTTCCGCTTGAGCGTATCATTGGTGATCACCGCATACGCAATGCCAATGCCCGCAATGTTGTAGGTCTTCGAGGGCGAGAGCAGCGTGATGATGCGATCATGAAATTCCTCCGGCAAAGCGTGACCACACACATGCGGTGTCGCCGTTTCATCGAATACCAGATCGCAATGAATTTCGTCAGAGACGAGAACCAAGTCATGCGCTTGGCAAAACTCCGCCAGCTGGATCAACTCGGCACGCGTAAACACCCGACCTAACGGATTTTGCGGATTACTCAACAAAAACAGCCGCGTCTGCGGCGTGATCGCAGCCTCCATCGCCGCGAAATCAAATGTCCACTGTCCATCCACTTGCGCATGCGGAATGCTGATCAACTGCACCGTCGCATGATCGTGATGCACGCCAAGAAACGGCGGATACGATGGCGTGCAAGTCATCACCGCTTCACCCGGCTGACAAAATGCCTTCACCGCAAGCGACAAGGCAGGCACCAGTCCGCCGAGCCATACGATAGCCTCCGCCGCCACCTTCACCCCATGACGTTTCTGCAAATAATCCAGCGTCACATCCATCAAGCCCTGATGCGCTTGCGCGTAGCCATACACTGGATGCTGCACACGGCGAATCAGCGCCTCGGTGATTTCCGGTGCTGAGGCAAAATCCATGTCCGCCACCCAAAACGGATCCAGATCAGGACGGCGGTCATGCTTGATGTTGCCAGTGCCACGGCGCGGAATGATGGTATCGAAGTCGTAAGTCATAATCAGTGTTCGCGCGAGGATGCTGCACGACCCATCGGAAAAAATCCAGCATCATAGAGAAAAAATCCTCAGCATTGACTCGTCACGAAAAAACCATACAGTAATCGACATGAACTCACTCCGCTTATTCCTCGCCTGTTGCCTGCTGAGCGCACCATGGGCTCATGCGCAAGAAGCCTCGAAGCTCAGCATCACGCTCGATGTGAGCAAAGCCCCGCAGTGCCAGGCCTTTGCAGACAAAGCGAAAACCATCGCCGAGGAATGGTATCCGAAAATCCACAACCTGCTTTTCGATAAAACACGCGAGCTGCCCAAAAAATCGATCACGATGATTTTCGAACCAATGGATGGCGTCGCCTACGCAAGTGGCAATGAAATCCATTTCTCTGCCGACTGGCTCAAAAAATCACCGCAAGACTATGGCATGGTCGTTCACGAATTGGTGCACATCGTGCAAGACTACAAGGGCAAGGGAGAATTCTGGCTCACCGAGGGCTTGGCCGACTACGTTCGCTATCACCACTATGAACCCGGGAAAAACAACTCATGGCAACTCGATCCCGCACGCAGTTCCTACAAACAAGGCTATGGCATTGCTGGTTCCTTTCTCGACTGGATCGATCAGAAAAAAACGCCCGGCAAGGACTTAATCCGTAAACTCAACACCGCCTGCCACGATGGCACCTACCAAGCCAACACCATCGAAACCATCTGCGGTGCCACGGTCGATGCGATGTGGAAAGAATACATCACCGAAAAAACGGCAAAGCCCAAAAACTAACCATTTTCCCTCTCCATGAAAGACATTTCCTGCTTGCTGATCACCGGTGCCTCCTCGGGGCTCGGCGAAGAATTTGCCCGACAACTCGCCCATCGCTGCGAGACCATGGTGCTCGTTGCACGACGCGGTGATCGCCTTGCCACACTGGCCGGAGAGCTCGTGCGCGAGCATGGCGTCAAGGTCTGCTGCTTCGAGGCAGACCTCTCGATCTCCGAACAACGCAGCCAACTCGCCGCCGCCATGGCCTCCAAAAATCTGCATCCCGATTGCCTCATCAACAACGCCGGCATCGGTGATTACGGCACCTTTGCCGATGCTTCCTGGGAAAAACTCGAAACCATGATGCGCTTGAACATGGAAGGGCTAACGCATCTTTGCCACTTGATCTTGCCCGACATGATCAGCCGCCAGCACGGATCGATCATCAACATCAGCTCGCTCGCCAGCATTTTGCCGATCCCCGACTTCGCGGTGTACGCCGCCACCAAGGCCTTCGTATCGAGCTTTTCGGAAGCCCTGCGCATCGAGCTCAAGGAATTCGGCATCAACGTCCTCGCCGTCTGCCCTGGTCCCGTTCACACCGAATTTGGAAAAGTCGCAGCCCGCGTGCAGGGCCAAGACTTCGATGGCATGCGCGAGTGGTTCTACGTCGACAAAGAACAAGTCGTCAGCGAAGCCATCATGGCCATGGATGCCCGCAACGCCCGCGTCTATCCCGGCTGGAAAATCGCCCTCGCCGCCGCAGGCATTTCCCTCCTCCCCCTCGCCGTGCTGCGCTTGATCATGTCAACCCGGCCGCGTAAGAGTTCGTAGGGTGGGGATGTGGGGCATCGGAATGAAAATAATGCGCCCCCTTTCATACAGTTGCAAAAATTAAGCCCACACATTACCTGAGCCACTTGCGTGGCGACGTCACGGAGACGACTTTCAGTAACAGTAGGCAACACCAAACCATCAGTTTCCTCCTTGAAATGGAACTTTTTTCATCTTTTTTCATTTCTCACTGACGTCATGAGTAACGTAAACTGCACCTTCAATTCAAGCCAAGACACCATCATCTGCGCGGAAAATGACAATTCCCCTGTCTTTCTTCCCCTCTCAAGCGGACCAACGGTGCAACGCCATATCAGCCCAGTCCAACGGGCTGGGTAACCTACCATCCCAACGAGAAAAACCTTCGCGCCCCATTCATGGGGCTAGCGAAAAAAGGTAGCGAATCAGCAAGAAATCATCCGTCTCCACCTTTCGCGCTGGGTGCTCCACTGCTCACTGATGACTACACACTTTCCATTTCATCCTAATCCATAAACTAAAACGAAACATCGGATGTGGTGATGACCTGCCTATTGACCGAGACAACGGTCTAATGAATGCAAATGTCAGGTCATTTCTCTGGATAATTTCTTAAAATCATCATTTTCCCAAATGAGAAAACTTGACATTTTGAGAAAATCTGATACATTTTCTCTGTTGACCGAACTTTCTCAAACGAGAAAATATGCCAAAATAAGAAAATGACTGAGGGGGAAATCATCGAGCATCTGATGCAGACAAGGGAACTTTTGGCTCCCTTGCAGCGTGATTCTGTGCTGACGTCGGGGGGAGATTTAGCGGGAGCGGATCTGATGCTTAGCGCCTTTCTGAAGGGGGCTGAACTACAGAGACTTGTCTTTTTGGTGGAAGTGAAGGCCTCAAGCACACCGCAGACGGTACAAAACGCGGTTCATCAGATCCAATCCAGTCTGAAGAAAAAAAACGACTCCGAGATGAATCCCATGATCGTCGTGCCGTATCTCTCGGAATCACGCCTGAAAGAATTAGAAGAAGCTCAAGTGAGCGGGATCGACCTTTGCGGCAATGGGATCGTAATCATCCCCGAGCGATTATTCATCTATCGCACCGGAAATAAAAACCGATACCCAGAATCGCGGACGCTGAACAATCCATTTCGCGGACGCTCGGCGATGGTCGCGCGGGCTTTGCTCTCGCAGCCGCATTTTGAATCAATGAGTGAGCTGCACGCAGCGATTCAGGCAGGTGGCATCGATCTATCGTTTTCTCAGGTTTCTAAGGCAATCTCAGCCTTAGAACAAGAGATGATCGTATCAACAAGTGGTCGGAGCATTCACCTGAGAAATCCCCTTCGCTTGCTCGAACGACTCTCTTTGGAGTGGCGCTCATCAATTGAACAAAAAGTTTATCTCCGCGTGATCAACCCACGCGCTGAACTCGCGAATCTTACTTGCGTCGGCGTGCCATGGGCCGTCACAGGTAAATCATCGGTAACAAGATACACAGCATTTGGAGAGGGGCGTCCGATGCGTATCGCGGTATCGAAGCTGAGCAAAGCAGTAGAGCATCTCAAGGGAACTCCTGAGGCGGTTCCCCATTTTGCCGATATCGAACTCATCGAAACTACAGACGCTGGCTTCTTTTTTCAAAACCAGTGTGATTCTGAGGGCATGCGTTGGTCCAGTCCCTTGCAAACTTGGATTGAACTCAACAACGGCGAAGGCAGGCAGCAAGATGCCGCACGAGAAATCAGAGATAACATACTTCGAGAGATCAAACGATGAGGAGCATAAATGATGAATTGTGGGCGCACTTTCAACCACTGTGGCAAGACTTTCTAGCGATTGACCGAGACGTTCTTGTCGCAGGTGGCTATGGATTATTTCTGAAACAGCAATGGTTGCTACAACAAGAGGTTCCAGAAATTGTTTTGCCACTGAGCCGATGGCAAGATGCGACACCGCGTGTCACGAAAGATCTCGACTTGGTTGTCGGACTCGATTTAGTGGCAGACCAAACTAGGAATGAGCAATTGCTGTCGGCTCTAATAGCGCATGGATTTTGCGTATCCGAAAAACCAGCAGGCAAGCGCTGGCAGTTTGTCAAAGATCTTGGAGATCGCCGACGAGTGATCGCAGAACTCCATACTCCCAGTCCCAGTGCCGAGTATGAAAACTTGAAGACCGATGGAATCCGGGTAAAACACAAGCCCTCGCTCGGAGACGATGGAGTGCACGGACGCCTGAATCCCGAAGCTGTAGGAGCAAACATTCATTCTTTTTCGTTTTCCTATCAAGACACGTCTCTGAAGTTACCAAATGCACTGACATGGTCGATCATGAAGCTCACGGCGGCAGCAGATCGGTGGCAACTTTCGCAAGATAGAAATTCTGATGCAGAGCTGCGATCATTCTCAAACGCTCAAGCCATCAAGCACGGCAACGACGTCTTTCGCATCGTTGCGATGATGTCGCGGGTTGAGCGGGATTCCTGCGAGGGAGTCAAAGATGAGATTCAAGGGTCCCCAGAATTCCAGCACGCCGCTGAAATTTATCGAAATTTTTTCGTTGGTGCGGATCAGTGGGCAGATGAGGTTTTGCAAAGGAATTGGTTACCAGAAGATCGAATAATCATGCACAGCGTCTTGGCGTCTTGGTTCACACGTTGAAGCAGATATCGTGAATCACCAGAACTCGGTCCTTCATTTTCTCTGGAGGTATTTGTGAATCCCCCCAAAAAAATTTCACTCTTGCGGGTGATAGACTTGTTGTGGGGATTCGCTAGAATGGCGACATAACCCATGCGTACTTTTTTTCCCATCGTGCCGGCGGCACTGCGATTGCTTTGTGGCCTGATCATGTTGGC
>JBIIAI010000295.1:0-2897 GCA_044239965.1 Akkermansiaceae bacterium | reverse complement strand
TCTGGCTCACGTTGATGCAAGGCAAGGATCGTCCACCATGCAATGGCCGAACAAGAAGCAACCGCATCACGCGTTGCGATCTGCCAAGAGCCTTCGTAAAATTTCGCAGCCTGCAAGCGCTGGAGTGTGGCAGCGTCATAGGTGCGGTCATTGGTCGAGACGCCTTGGTGATGAAGCAATCGGATCTCGGTAATGGATGTGAAACGATCCAGTTCCTCACGACCACCGACTGCTTTTGCGAGAGGAAAATCCATGTTGGACTGCCCTGAAAACAGCCAAACATCGCCGACAACCACATCGCGTATGATGACTTTTTTTTCACCACTGCGCACAATCAGATCTTGCCCCGTTCGCGATGCTTTCATTGCCGGCAGGGTCACTCGCCAACGTCCCTGAGCATCCGCGTTGGCGGTCCATGATCGACCTTGCCACAATACTTCAATCGATTGCGCGGCATCTGCTGATCCGCTAATCGCCACGGGCACATTGCGCTGCAAGACCATGTGATCGCCAAATACGGGATCGCATTCGAGCGCCAAGCATGAAGCTGATGCGAACAAACCGAGAGCAACAAAGTTGATGAATTTTTTCATGGTGCAGACAGTAGCTCGTCACTGTAGCGAAGGCCATTGGTGTTGTCGATGGGTAGAAAAGTCGACGACCATTTCCAGCCTTTGCTGTGTTTGGGAACTTTGAGAAGGACTTGGTTCCAGCCTTGTTTGAGAGCGATTTCATGAGGCGGACGCATCTGGTAGTCTTCGTCAGTGAATGGTATTTCGTTGTCTTTTTTGTCAGTGATTTTCCATGCCGGCGGGGCGATTTTTTCGCCGTTGATTTTGATCCATGGAAGTGAATTGTGCCATTCACCCGGTGTGGCTTGTTCGTTGCCGCGACGATCGGATCGCGAGGAATGGTGGAAGCCGATGAATGCTTTGATGGTGCGTGCGTCGGGTGACCAAATGTTGGTCAGCGCGTAGCAGGTGCCGTGGCTTTCTTTGACGAGACCGCCAAAGCCGAAAAAGTGTGTGTAGTATAAAGTCGCCGCGCCGAAAGTATCGGGTAGCCAGGTGTAGTTCTTGCCGTCGAACTGATAGCTTTGTTGGATCGATTGCTCGACGGGAAATATTGTCGTTAAATCATCGTTGTCTGGAAACGGTCCGATGATTTTCCAACGCAGTTGCGTTTGCGGATAGACGGGAAAATTTTCGTTGGTGAAGAAGCGTTGCTTTTGCGAAATGAGCCGTTTTTCGAATGCGACGCAATGCGCAAATTCGGCGGTGCCGACAGCGGGAAGATTGGCGGCATAGCTTTCGCCGTGATTGCTTTTGACGCCTGTCCAGACCGATTCGGCATAGGCGAGCATGGCGGGGTAGATGGCGTTGTGCGTGATTTGATCGCGTTCGTTTTCGATCCGAATATCGGGCCACGAGCAAAGCACACCACCGAGGGCACGATCATTGCCAAAGGGAACATTGCAGGAGGCGCGATGAAGAAACGTGAAGACAGCCTCGTGCGGATCCATGTGGTTAATGTAGGTGGAGCGACTATCGAGAAATGGATTTTTTGTTAGGGGTGGTGTGCGTGCCCAGAGCTGGGTGATTTTTTCTTGGTCTTTTGGATCATTGAGTCCCTTGTGCCAGCCGATCACCTTGCGTCCAAGACTGCGAACATGAGCGGACATTTCGGCGACATAAGTGCCATCGACTTTTTCGGCGGCATGGCGAACTTCATCGGTGCCGATGTGGATGTAGGGCATGTCTGCGGCGGGAGCGAGTGAGGCAAGCTCGGTGAGCAGTTCTTTGACAATCTTGCGGCTTTCGGGGGCATTCATCGAGTTGATGCCAAGGGCTTTGCGCAGTGCCTCGCTGTGACCGGGAATGTCCATTTCGGGAATCATCATGATGCCGCGTTGTTTGCAGAAATCTAACAGATCAACAAACTCGGCTTGGGTATAAAATTTCCCGGGTTGCCGTGACATCGAAGTTGCCGCAGTCACTTGTGGATGAATTTTGCTTTCCAATCGCCAGCCCGGATTGTCGGTGAAGTGAAAATGGAAAGCATTGTATTTGTAGCGAGCCATGATCTCGATTTGTTCTTTGATCAATGCGGGCGTTTGGTAGTTGCGTCCAGTATCGAGCATGAAGCCACGGATCGGAAAGGCCGGCCAGTCGTTGATGGTGCAGCATGGCAAGGCGCCATTGTCCGCGATTTGGCGAATGGTTTCACTACCGTAGAGTAGGCCTTGGGGATCGGCGGCCTGTAGTTCGATTTTTTCTGGGGTGATGCGGAGTTGATAGGCGCCAGCAAAGCCGTGGGGATTTTTCACGTCACCGATCGTGCAGACGAATGATGCTTGCGCGGCGGGTGCAGATTGCAAGGTGACGCCGAGGTCACGAAAGATCGCGGCGATGCGTTTCGCGGGTGCTGTGGGTGCGTGCGCGCTGAGATTTTTCCCGAGAGGAAATGTGCCCGCGTGTTGCTGCATTTCCGCGGGCGCAGGCAAAAGTTCGATAGCCTGCGCTTGCAGTGTGAGAAGCAGCAGGAGAATGGCGCGAAGAAGCATGCAGTATGCTAGCCGAAAACGGTGACCTTGTGTGATGAAATTTACTGGTAGGTCGAGAAGACCAGTAATTGGCGGTGGAGAATCGATCAGGCATGATTATGGTTGCTTTGCCTGCTCATGAAGTTTTTCCTCATCTCTACGATTGCTCTGATGTCTTTGTTGCCTGCGGCGCACGTTGATTTGTATGTGCTGACGGGGCAATCGAATTCGCTCGGCACCACGGCTGGCGGGGAAGCCGATGTCTCACCTGGAGTCGATCCAGCGGATGCACAAGTCAAATTTTTCTGGAGCAATCGTGCCACATCGTCGGTGGTGATTGGCGATAGTGGTGGAG
>JBIIAI010000115.1:0-9788 GCA_044239965.1 Akkermansiaceae bacterium | reverse complement strand
AAGCTGATCACTCCGCAATTTCCTCACCTTTTCCCAAAGACCGCGGAGCCGACGCGGATGTGGGTGGCGCCTTCTTCGATGGCGATGCTGTAGTCGCCGCTCATGCCCATGCTGAGGTAGGGCAAGGGAGTATCGGAGAGGGTGGCGAGTTCATCGCGCAGATGGCGCAGGGCGGTGAACCAGGGGCGTGATTGCTCGGGGTCCTCGACGGCGGGCGGCACGGTCATGAGGCCCATGATTTCGAGGCGTTCGAGGCGCAGCAGGCTGTCCCAGCTCTCGCGGAGTTGCTCGGCGGTGAAGCCGGCTTTGCTTTCTTCATTCGCAAGGTTGAGCTGGAGCAGGACTTTGGGGAAAAGCCCGAGATCGCGGGCGACTTCGTCGGCGTATTGGGCGAGGCGCAGGGAATCGATGCTATGGATGAGGCAGAACTGGGGCAGCACCTTGCGGACTTTGTTGCGCTGGAGTTGGCCGATGTAGTGCCACTGCAGCGAGGCGGGCAGGAGCGGGATTTTTGACTCGGCTTCCTGGAGTCGGTTTTCGCCAACGTGGCGTTGACCGCAATCGTAGGCCTCGCGCACGCGATCGGCGCTGAAGGTCTTGGTGACAGCAATGAGGGTGACATCGTCAGCACTGCGGCCTGCGCGAGCGCAGGCGGCGTGAATGTGCTGATGGATCTCGGTGAGGTTCGCGGCGACGTCTGACATGTCTGGGATGACGAAAGATTAGCGCTCGGCTGTCTTTTTCAGCAATCCGGCCTCACGGGAGGATTCGGTGATTTCGGCGAGATCGGTAAGGATGGAGAGACCCTCACGCTTGACGATTTCCATGCCGCTGGGCCATTTCGGGGTATCGTCGAGTTCTTCGGTTTTTTCCTTGGCCTTGCGCATGTATTCTTCGTCCTCCTTGGAGGGATCGTAGGCGTGGGCCTTGACCTTGGTATCGACATCGCCGAGGGAGAGTTTGTAGAACTTCATGGTGGCGAGGTCTTCTTTTTGGATGGCCTCAAAGCGGGCGAGGCGCTCGGCATTGCGGGCTTTGCGCTTGGCATCGGCATCGGCGATTTCTTTTTCGCGCAGGGCCTTGGAAAGCGTTTCTTTGTTTTCCTTCATGCGGCGTTGCATCTCGGCGATGTCTTCCTTGACGTAGGACATGTCCTTATTTTCCTTCATGCGGGCGGCGCTGAGTTCGGCAAGACGCGGCAGGAAGAGGTGGTTGCGCTCCTTGGGCTCGAAGTCGGCCGCGACGCGGATGCGATCGAACTCGAGGACGTTATCGAGATATCCTTCGCCGACTTCCAGGCCCTCAAGGATGCTGGGGAGGACGATGTCGGACTTGACGCCTTCGAGCTGGGTCGAATGGCCGGTGGGGCGATAGAACTTCTGCAGGGTGACCTTGACGGTGCCGGCGCGATCGCGACGGGCGAAGAAGGGCATCATGCGGCCGACGTCCATGAGCTGCTGCACGGTGCCTTTGCCGAAGGTGGAGCTATCGCCGACAATGACGGCGCGGTTGTGGTCCTGGAGGGCACCGGCGAGAATCTCGCTGGCGGAGGCGCTGGTCTTATCGATGAGGACGACGAGCGGGCCATTGTAGATCGGATCGCGGGCATCGGTGTCCTTGACCTCGATCTGGCCTAGTTCATTTTTGACTTGGACGACGGGGCCGCGATTGATGAAATAGCCGGTCATTTTGCGAACTTCATCGAGGGAGCCACCGCCATTGCCGCGGAGGTCGATGATGAGGCCGTCGATTTTTTCCTCCATGAGAGAGACGAGGAGTTTTTTGACATCGTTAGCGCAGCTGGCCTCGCCGTTGTCGAAGTCCATGTAAAAGGAAGGCAGGGTGATCCAGCCGAGGCGACGGGTCTTGCCCTTGGAGTCCTTGCGCTCGATGATCTCGGCGCTGGCTTGCTCGTCCTTCATTTCCACTTTGCCACGGGTGATGGTGATGAATTTGCTCTCGCCGGGAGTGGCTCCTGCGGGCTCGACCTTGATGCGGACCTCGGTGTTTTCCTTGCCACGGATCAGATCGACGACTTTATCGAGCTTCATGAACATGATATCGACCATGTCGCCGGTGTTCAGGGTATCGACGCCGACGATGCGGTCATTGAGCTTGAGTTCGCCGTGCTTATCAGCAGGGCCGCCGACGACGATGCCCTTGATGATGGTGGCGCCGTCTTCCTCTTCTTGGAGCTGAGCGCCGATGCCGACGAGGGCATTTTTCATACTATCCTTGAAGCGCTCGATCTCACGGTAGCCCATGTACTCGGTGTGCGGGTCGAGTGTTTGCGTGACGGCGGAAAGGAAGAAATTGGCGATGTCTTCTTTATCGACCTCGGTGATGCTGCGTTGGAGGCGATCATAGCGGAGGCGGACTTTTTCTACGGGTGATTTCTCGCCTTTGAGCGGATCGTCTTTCCCCTGCTCCTTGGCAAGGCGGGCGATGTTTTCACGGCGGAGGACCTCGCCGAGCACGGCGTCTTTGACGGTGAGCAGCCACAGGGCTTGGGATTCAGCGAGATCTTTGGGATAAGGGGCATCCTTGCGGGTGCGCTCGATGGTTTCATCTTTGGTGAAATCGAATTCATTAGCGGCGAGCGTTTTTTTGATGAATTCCGAGCTCTCGGTAACGCGCTCTTGGAAGACCTTGTAGATGTCTTCCGCGGCGGTGATGCTGGTCTTGCGGAGGAGCATTTCGTGCAAACTCTCGGCGTATTCTTTGTGGAAGCGATCGACATCGGGTTGGCGGAAATACATGCGCTTGGGGTCGAGATCGCGCAGGTAGGTATCGAGAAATTTTTCGCCGAGTTTGGCATCCCATTTGGCACGGCTGAAGTGGGTGTTTTGCAAGAGGATGGATACTTGCTTACCGACTTCATTGAAATCGGTGGGTTGCTCTGCCTGCACGGCACAGCTAGTCACCAGTGCCAGGGAAGCCGAGGCGACGAATTGACGAAGGATACGATTGCTCATAATGGGAGATTTTTGCGTTGAGTAGCTTACGCGGAATATGATGACATCTTTCCGCGATTTGTCCACGAAACAAAGCTATGCGGAGGGGCTGCTTTGTTTGATTATTTTGCGGTGGGAGCCTGTTCTTGCAGCTTGAGCCACTCTTGGAAGTATTCGGGACTATTTTTTTCTTCTGCGACGAGATCGTCGATCATTTTTTTATCAAACTGCATGCCTTGAACGAGGCCGAGCTGGATACCGCCTTGCGCTCCGTTGAAGTTGAGAATATCGACGGGGAGCCGTTCAAGATTCGCAGGTCTGCGTTTCAGAGTGACGGGGACTTTGACGATTTCTTTATCGCGCATCAGACCGAAAACGACGGTGACGCCGGCCCCTTTGGCGCGGATTTTGGCGGATAGGCCATGATCTAAATCGGTGATTTGATCGACTGCATCCCAGCGAAAATCATCGACGGAGACAACGATGTCGCCGGGCTTGATGCCTGATTTTTCTGCGGCAGAACTGGGGCTGACAGCGGTGATCGGGAGGCCGATGAGGGTGGAGTTTTCGTCGGGGTAATTGATGCTCATGCCTGTAGGGCTGAGAGATACGCCGATGTAGCCTGCCCCGGTAGTGTCGAACTCAGCAGCGGCGACGATCCTGAGGAGCCTAGCGGAGCGCTCGCGGGCCTCCGGCTGGGGATCTTCGCGAAGGAGGCGGAGAAGCCGTTCTTTTGCTTGAGCAGGGTTGCTTTCCACCCAGGTTTTGAGGAACTGGGAGGCGGCTTCGCGTTGCTCGCGTGCTGGGGATTTCCAGGACTGGACAGCCTCGTTGATTTTAGCCTCGCTAAAATCCTGCGGCGAAGGAGGCGGAGTGGCTGGTGTCGCCTCCGCTGCAGCTGGCGCAGGCGCTGGAGCTTGAGGAGCGGGCTCTGCGGGAATCACCTTGAGCTGAACTTGCGCTTTTTCTTGGGCACACAAAAAACCCACTCCGAGAGAAAAAAGGATGAATCCGAATTTTTTCATGAAGTGGGCTGAGGAAGTGGACCGCGGTTAGCGGAACGGATTGATGCCTTTTTCTGGCACCTCGACGGTGTCATCCGGCTGAAGAATGATGTTGCGATCCTGAAGATTGTTCAGGTTGTAGACGCGGCTGGTTTTGCCGCGCATGAGCAGGACTTTTTTCATGTCGCCGAATTCGTTAGGACCACCAGCAGCAGCAACGGCTTGATACAAGGTCATGCCAGGTGTGTAGGGCTTGGGACCAGCACCGCGGACGAAGCCGCTGATGGTGACTTGATCTTGGCGGATGGCATCAGCGCTAGTGGCACTGATTTGGAATGTCGGCGAAGTGTAAATGCCGTTTGCTTTGTAGACGCCTTCGAGTTTAGCGGCAGCAGCATTGGTGGACATGCCAGAGATGCTGACTTCGCCAATGAGGGGCATACGGACAGTGCCTGAGCTAGAGACTGAGTATGCACCATCGATGCGGCCTTTTTCCTCGATGGGAACGCCTTGAATGCGGATTTCGATGCCGCGGCCTGCGACGATTTGGGCGAAGGCCGAGGGTGAGAAGATCGTCAGAGCGACCAGGATCCATGAGAGTAAGTATTTTTTCATGATAGCAATGTGGGTCTGGGGATTAATACAGTGTATCGTTTTGATTGGATGAAGAAGGAGTCGAGGAGCGTGATGCCGTGCTCGGCACCGACTGTGGCATCTGGCTTTCGGCAGGTGCGTAGTAGGTGTAGTAGCTGGTGTAGTATTGATACTGGCTGTCACTGCGGACATCCACGTTGTTGAGAACCACGCCGATCACATGACCGCCGACGTTTTCAACGGACTGCTTCACGCGGAGGAGCATGTTGCGTGGAAGTTTGCGGTGTTGCACCACGATCATGGTGAGGTCTACCTCGCTGGCAAGAACCGATGCATCGCTCACGCCAAGAATCGGCGGAGAGTCAACCAGCACGAGGTCGAAGCGCTGTTTGACATCGGCGATGAGTTCCGACATACGACGGGAGTTGAGAATACCGGCGGCATCCGCGGGAAGAATGCCGGAAGGCATGAAGAACAAGTTATCGACGGGAGTTTGCAGGATGACGTCTTCGAGCATCAGTTCGGTGGTCAGGTAGTTGGTCAGACCGACGGAATTGTTGATATCAAAGAATGTGTGCAAACGAGGGCGACGAAGGTCAGCGTCGATCATCAGCGTGGTGTAGCCACCTTGGGCGCAAATGTAAGCGAGGTTGACCAAAGTGGTGGACTTACCTTCACCAGCACCACCGGAAACCACCGTGAGTGAGTTGTCCTCAGGGTTTTTGCGATTGAACTCAATGTTGGTGCGCAAAATCCGATAGGCCTCGGCATCGGGGCTCATACCGCTTTGCTTGTGCAGCACGCCGACATCCTTCGGAATCACAGCGAGAACGGGCACTTGCAAGTAGCGCTCCACGTCTTCGAGAGTCTTCACGGAGGTATCGAGGTATTCGAGGAAGAAAGCAATGCCGATGCCGAATACGAGGCCAACGACGGCGCCGAGAATCAGAGCGATGTTCACCTTCGGGCTGGAAGGAATGCGAGCTACGACGGGCTCCTCGTGGAGTTGAATGATGTTTTGTGGTTGGCGCAAATTGATTCGATCTGTGGTGAGCTTTTGCTTCATCTCATCGAGCAATTTTTGTTGGGTAATGAACTCGTCATGCACCGTTTGAATCTGAGTCATCAGAATAAGATTTTCGCGGCTCATTTCCTTGACCTCAACGAGGCGCTTGTTCAACTCTGCGAGTTCGGAATTTTTCGTTTCACGCTTCAGCTTCAATGAATCCTTAAACGAAACGACACTCGCTTGAAGTTGCTTGAAGAGACTTTCTACCGAGCTTTTCTGCGCTAGCACGTTGGGATGGCGAGGTCCAAGACCTTGCACTTGCATACCGCTTAGCATACGCACTTGTTCTTGGTATTCAGGAAACAGCGATTTCAAATCCTGGCCCGCAGCTTCTAGGTTAGCAGCATAGCGAATGACCTCATCCGCATTGAGTCGGTCGATGCTGACAATCATGCTATCAAGTTCTGCAAGAGCCGACTTTGCCGCTTCGACTTGACTCTCTACATTTGCCTGCATGCTTTGAAATGTGCTGCCGGAGGTTCCTGTTAGAAAATCACGAACCACGGACGGAGCGCGGCGCTGAAGGTTGTCACGCTGCTTGCGTTTCTCCTCGACGACATCAGAGTGCTCAAGGACAGCCTGCTCCAATTGTTTTAACGCATTCTCGGACAAATCCGTTTCCTCTTGCACCCGTCGAGTTTTGTATGCTTCGTAAACTTCTACGGCAATGTCGCGTGCATCTTCAGCACCCGGATGAAGAACAGTGATCTCGATCAGGTCGGTGCCGCGGATGTTTTGTGCTTGCACAATTCCCGTCAAAGTCATCAAGGCTTCTTCTTCCGAAACATTCCAGCGATTGGTGAGGCGCAGCTTATCGACAACTCGACGTAGCGTAAGCTGAGAACGGATGATTTCGAATTGCGTCGCGAAGAACTGCGGCGTCATTTGACTCTGCAAATTGCTGTTATCACCGAACACAGTGCCAAAGCGGTTCGAGGGATTGACCTGCACGACTGCACGGCTTTCAAATTTGCGCGGCATTACATAGGTAATGACAGCTGCGGTCATGAACACGAGCAAGAGAGTCATCAGGATGACGCCATAGCGATTTTTGATCACCTGCCAATAATCAACGGCATGAAGGGCGGCTTCACTATTAGAACTTTGTGGTTGCATATAAAAAATGGATCAGAAGGACTGGGGGGGGACGCGAATAATGATTGAAGGGGCTTGGGTGAAGGTCTCGTGGGGAAGTTACCTTACAAACAAAACTCCCGCAATGAAAAACATTGCGGGAGTGTGAAAAATCTATGACTTGTTAGAATTTTTTGTTAGAGACGAATGAATCTAAAAATTAGAACGAGTAGCTCACACCAGCGCTAAGACGAAGGCGATCGTAGTCGCGACCTTCGAAGTCAGAGCCAGAATCGGTGTAGTTGATGCTGCACTCACCAGTCAGCTGATCGCTGAGCTTGGCGCGGAGACCAACATAGAGGTTGACGAGGTCTTCAGCTTGACCACCAGAGGTGAGAGGACCACCTCCTAATTCGTTTCCAGCGTCAAAGGATGTGCTGACGTAGTCAACGCCACCGAAACCTGAAAGACGCGGCGTGAGTATATACTCACCAGTCAAGCCAACACGTAATACTTGTTGGTCACTGTATTCATAAGTAGTTGCACCGATGGTGCGAATAGTATCAAGGTCTTCTACACTGTAACGGGTGAAACCGCGAATGCTGAAGCTGCTATTCACGCGATTATTGAGAGCTACCTCAAAGTATGGAGAGGTGCTGCTGTCACCGTTGTCAACGTCGCGCAACTGCACACCACCGTTAAGAACAAGAATCGAAGTGGAACTCAAGCGATGCTCAAGGCCAACTGTCCAATAATGGTTTTGGGAATCAGACGCATTACCACCAGACCATTCGCTGTAGCGATATCCTGCAGTCAGAGTAGAACGTGGACTCGTCACATAACGCAGTTGATGGTAAACGGCCCATGAATCACGATCGCTGTTAGGTGCGTCAGACAAGTAACCATTGAGAGTAAATCCGGTAAAACTACCAAGACGCTCACTCCAACGATAACCTACGGAATTGTCTGTAGTCCAATACGCAGACGGATCGCTGCCACGCTGATTAGAAATACCATATGCATATTCTGGCTCCATCTCGTAGGACATAAAGTTGCGACTCGAAAAACGAAGACGCTCATTAATCCGATGGGTCAGATCGAACGTGAAGCGAGCGTTGGGAGTTGTGTCGTCAGCACCTTCAAGATCAGATTCGGTCAAGTAGTAATTGACACCAGCACGAGCGTAAAAATCGATTGTCGTTTGTGGACTTTTCGTGCTGAAACTTGCACCAACAGTAGGATTCAAGCTCCAAGCTTCTTCGCTCTTGCCAGGACCAGCTGTTACACTAGGGTTGATGTTGTCGTCAAAGACGGCGCTAACACCAACGGTCCAGCGGATGGGGGAGCTTTCAAAAGTGTCGTCACCTACATAGTAGAGGCCTTGAGCGCAAACGACACCGAAGGAAGCCACGGCGACAAATGTAAATGCTGTTTTGTATTTCATAATCTGAGTGTTGTTAATGAGGGTGGAGGGGTTGGCTAACATTAGTTTGGCCTGTTATTATTGGTAACTGGATTAGGATTGACAACCGGTGGCTGGTTTTGATTGAAAAAGCTACCAGTAACGGAAGAGCCACCAGGAGGTGTAGTGGGATTTACTTGGGATTTACCAGCAGAACCTGAATTACCTCCAGAACCAGGGAATTCAAGTGGGCTGCTTGATGGACTCAGCGTAGCGCGAACGGCATTCACTTCATTGGCAGCCTCGGGACGCACGGCGACAGCAAAACTAGCAGCGGTATCAAGCTGCTCAGGGGCGGCCTTGCCAACAGCGCCAACAATTCTTGAAGCTCCCAAATCGGATGCATTCGCCGCGATGATCGCAGCCTTGGTGATCTCACCTGCAAACTGGGGAGATGAGGCAGCAGCTACCGCGGCGATCTCAGCAGCAGCTGCTGGATCTTTTTTGACTTCAGCCGCGACCCAAGCTGCAGCAGCTTTTGCGCTAGCAAATTTCGGAGCAACCGAGGGAGCAGCACTCAGAAATGATACGCTCAATACAAGGGCGAGTGTGGAAAGTTTTAGTAATGTTTTCATGTTTTTGCGAGTTGGATTCTTTTTCGTAATTCAGCTTAAACTGAATTCAAGGGACGTTTTTGTATTGCTTTTCGGAGGAAAGTGGAGCGGGCGGCGGGAATCGAACCCGCATGTCTAACTTGGAAGGATAGCGCTTTACCACTAAGCTACGCCCGCGCTGACGAGGTAGGAATACGCAATTTCCTAACCAGTGGCAAGTTTTTTTTGTGGATTTTGGAAAAAAATCCTCTGGGAGTGTTTCATTTTCCTTTCATTCCTTTTTTCCTTTGAAAACCAACTGCCTTCTCGAAGAATTTATTTTTCTATAGGCTTCGACCCTCTTGCGAAGATCGAAGCCGGTAATTCATGAAATTTTCACATCATGAAGTTGCATTGGTTACGTTTTTGAGACGCAACACACTACAAACTCAATCGGGACGATCGTTATTAGTCGCAGGATTCGCGAGCACAACGGGCGGTTGATACGGGAAAATCCAGGGCACATAGGCTGAGCCTGGATTTTCTCCCGGAGCAGGACCCACATTCACAGCTTGGCCATTTGTCGGAAAATCCAAGGGATTACCCGATTCATTGGTGGCTGCTGTTTTAGGTTCAAGACCGCCTTTTTTTGTGATCTTTTTACCGCTCAGTTCGCTCTCACCATTGCCGGGATCCAGCTTGGAGAGAACTTCTTGAACAGCTTCTAACGCGTCGGGGGCTACAGCAACAGCACATTTCGCGATGAGGCGCATGTTTTCTGGCGAGGCAATCGCTGCAACTTCAACGATGCTAGCGACTTTTTCCGCATCCGCCTCGGAGCTGCGGATTGCCGTTTTGACAATCTCACAAGAACAAGACGAATGTAACTTGATCGCTTTTTCGACTATCGTCAGCACATCGGATGGACGTGCTTTGACTTCAGTCTGTATCGATGCGACTACATTAGAGCAATCGACCGAGGGGGTTTCAACAGCGTGCGCTACGCCATTGAGTAATAGCGCAAGCACGAGGTGCTTAATATTTTTTTTCATTTTTAGGGGATGGGGGCTAGGGGTTAGGGGTAGTGATTGGAGGGGT
>JBIIAI010000015.1:0-33499 GCA_044239965.1 Akkermansiaceae bacterium | reverse complement strand
AATTATGACGTAGGAAAAACGCATCCTACTGTTTTTCTTGTCGCAAGCTTGTATTTTCCGAAAAATCATCCAAATTCTTGCCGTAATTTCGCAACTCTATGAAAAAACTAACTACCTTACTCCTATCGCTCGCATTTGCTGCCATCGCCCAAGCAGCTCCTCCCATCAAAATCGAAGTCACCGCGAACGATCAGATGCGGTTTAGCACCAAAAAGATCGAGGGAAAAGTCGGCGTGCCGATGGAAATCACGATCAAGCACATTGGCAAAATACCCAAAGCAAGCATGTCGCATAACATGGTCATCCTCAAACCTGGTGCGATGCCGCCGATGATTTCCATGAAATGCGCCCAAGCCAAGGATAACAACTACATCGCTACCGATGCGGAGAGTAAGGCTGCCATCGTCGCATACAGCCCACAACTCGGCCCTGGAGAGTCTCACGTGATCAAATTCACCCCCAAAGAAGCTGGTGACTACAAGTATTTCTGCTCATTCCCTGGCCACTTCAGCGAAATGCAAGGCGTGATTGTGGTGAAGTGAATCTAGAGACTTTAGACTTTCAGACATAAGATGTAAGATGTAAGACTAGATCTACCAATCGACAGGTCGATTAGGACCAAGTCGGATGTTTCCCATTGATGTAAACTGATGGCCCCAGAACGCATTGATTTCAAATTCTGTAAATTCTGAAAAATTCTGTAATCCTGTTTGAATCGGCCTGAGCCAGTGCGCAACGATGATTCTACTTTGTGGCGTGCATCACAGCGACAACTTCGTTATTAATTGCCCTGCCAGCCTCTTTGACATTTTCTCATTCCCTTTTCCTCAAAACTACGCTATCAACGCGCCCCGCTATGCAAACTACCGTAGGTCTCATTTCTCTAGGCTGTGCCAAAAATCTCATCGACTCCGAAGTGATGATCGGTCACCTCGCGCAGGCGGGCATGGCGCTCACGCCCGATGCAGAACTTGCCGATGTGATCATCATCAACACCTGCTCGTTCATCGACATGGCGAAAACCGAGTCGGTCAACGCGATTTTTGAGGCCGTAAAAGACCGTGCCGAAAACGAAGAGCGCTCGCGCCAAAAAATCATCGTTGCCGGCTGCTTGTCACAACGTTTTGCCAAAGACCTGCCTGGCATCATGCCGGAAGTGGATGCTTTCATCGGCCTCGACCAGATCACCAAAGTCGCGCCGATCATCGAAAATTTGTTAGGAAAAAACAACGCCGACGAAGTGCAGAAAACCGAGGGACCTTCGGCTACCGAAGACCCGCGCGATTTCGTTACACTCAAGCCGCAATACATTCCTGATTACTCGACGCCGCGCATGCGTCTCACGCCCGATCACTTTGCCTACGTGAAGATTGCCGAGGGCTGCAATCACACCTGCACTTTCTGCATCATCCCGCAAATCCGCGGCCGCCATCGCTCGCGCACCCAAGAATCAGTCGTCAACGAGGTGAAAGCTCTCGTCGCTTCGGGGGTCAAAGAAATCAACCTGATCTCGCAGGACACCACCTACTTTGGCATGGACCTGTGGGACGAATCGCGTCCGAAACCCAATTCTCCTGTCGATTCTACCAAAGGTCATTCGTTGGCCAGCTTGCTGCGCGAACTCAATGAAATCCCCGGCGAATTCTGGATCCGCTTGCTTTACACTCATCCAGCTCACTGGAGTGATGAGCTGATCGAGACGATTGCCCAATGCGATAAGGTGGCAAAATATGTCGACATTCCGCTGCAGCATATTTCCGATCGCATGTTGACTGCCATGAAACGCGTGACCTCTGGCGACTACATCCGTGATTTGCTACGTCGCATGCGCAAAGGAATTCCGAATTTGGGCATTCGTACGACATTCATCGTAGGTTTTCCTGGCGAGACCGAAGAAGATTTCCAAGAGCTTCTCGACTTCATCGAAGAGTTCCGCTTCGAGCGTGCCGGCGTGTTTTCTTACTCGAAAGAAGAAGGCACCCGCGCGAACAAAATGGATGGCCACATTCATCACGCAACGAAAAAATCACGTTGGAGCCGCTCGATGAAAGCGCTGCAACGCATCGCTAGCGAGGTCAATCAAGAGCAAGTCGGCAAGTCCGTAAAAGTCCTCATTGAGCAACCTGGCGTAGGTCGCACCGAGTGGGATGCCCCCGAGATCGATGGCTCCGTTCATGTGCCCGAAGACATCCCTGTCGGCAGCTTTGCCACGGTGACGATCAAAGACTGGCGCGGCTACGATCTCGTGGCAGCACGATAATGAGGTAAACTTGTTGCACCTTTGTGCAAGAATTTCCATTGATCTAGCTAACAGGTCATTTGCAGAAAATCACGCAGCTCGCTTGCGGTTGATGTTTTCCGCGCTATGTTGATTTTCTTGAAGAAAGATACGACAAAGAGAGTGGTGGTGGCAGAGTTGCTTGATGAACTGGCAGCTGATGATCCGCGCGCACTGAGCTCGCGTCGTGATTTGCGCTTGATCAATTTTTTGATGGGAAATGAGGCGTGGATGCTGCGGCAACTCCATCGGCATCGTGTGGTTGCTGAGCGTGGCATCGTTGAGCTCGGGGCAGGAGATGCTTCGTTTTCTCGGCGCATGCACCACCGATTGCCGATGGCTCCGATTGCGGCTTACGATTTGTTACCGGAGCCGATTGGCTTGGACGAAGGGATTTTTTGGCATCAGGGGGATGTTACGAAAGAGATGCCGGAGCAGGACTTTGGTATCTTGGTAGTGAATTTATTTTTGCATCATTTTCGCGACGAAGATCTCTCGTGGTTACGGGCCTGGATGGCTCGCGCTCAGGTGATGATTTTCAATGAACCACTGCGCTCCAATTTCGCGCATCGATTGGGCAACTTGCTGCATCCATGGATCAATGACGTGACTCGACACGACATGCATGTGAGCATCGATGCAGGATTCCTTCGTGGTGAAATTCCAGCGCTGTTTGCGGACTGCGCACACGAGTGGGAGATTGTCGAGCAAGCCCATTGGAAAGGAGCGCTGCGCAGCGTGTGGATTCGCAAATGATCTCGCATGCCGTGAAGACGATTGACATCGCTGGCGGTGGTCTTGCTGGACTTTCGTTAGGAATTGCTTTACGAAAGCGTGGCGTACCAGTGCGTGTGCATGAGGCCATGAGTTATCCGAAACATCGGGTGTGTGGCGAATTCATTTCGGGGGTCACGCAGGAAACGCTCTCATATTTGGGCATTGAACAATTGTTCGCTCAAACCTTGCTTCATCACGAGGCAACATGGTGCAATGCTGAAGGAATGCTGACGTCATTTCATTTGCCACAAGCTGCTTATGGCATTTCGCGCTATCGTCTCGATGAGCAGTTGTGCGGCTTATTGCGCAGCATGGGAGGTGAAGTGATGGAAGGATCACGCATCGGTGCCGAACATCGCTCTCGCGAAGGCACCGTGTGGGCGGTAGGTCGCAAGCCGACGACACAAGGCCAATGGCTCGGGCTGAAGATGCATGCGCGCGACATCGAGCTGCGCACAAGTCTGGAAATGCATTTGGGCGATTGGGGCTATGTAGGCTTAGCGCAAGTAGAGGATGGTTGGGTCAATGTATGCGGATTGTTTCGGATTCGACATGATGTGCGTGAACGTCCGCAAGATTTGTTAATCGAGTATCTGAAACGCTGTGGTTTGGTAGAGTTAGCGGAGAGACTGTCTTGTTCTCATCATCGCGAAGGATCGTATGCTGCAGTTGCGGGTTTTTCGTTAGGTCGACAACACCTGCAATCAGGCACTTGCTCGATCGGCGATGCCGAAAGCATCATTCCGCCCTTTACAGGTCATGGCATGAGCATGGCCCTGCAGTCTGCCGAATTGGCAGTCGAGCCGCTAGTGGCCTACGCACAAGGAATGACGGACTGGGCAACTTGCACGCAGCACATGCGAGCATTGCAACTTCGACACTTTCGCCGTCGTCTCGGTGTGGCGCAGAGCTTTCATTTTGCTTTGTTCGATCCGATGTGGCGTCGCCCCGTGGAAATTCTCGCCCAAAACGATTTACTTCCTCTTCGTTTGTTATTTTCTCTTACTCGATAAATTTTTATGTATCTGCAATCTATCGCATCAGCTAACCCGATCCATTCAATCAGCCAGCCTGATTGTCATTCCATCATCCGCGCGAGTGAGTGGCATGAGGCACTTTCAACGCGATCAAAGTTGTTGCTAGAAAAAGTGATGTTAGGTGGCTCAGGCATCGATCATCGGCAGTATGCGATGGATGACATCACGAAATTGTTTGGCGCTGACGCGCAAGAGTTGAATGAGTATTTTGAGCGTGAGTCCAGTGACCTAGCTACGGCAGCACTGGAGAAAGCACTCGAAAAAGCGGGTCTAGCGGCTCATGAGCTCGATGCGGTTTTTTTGTGCACATGCACGGGCTATTTGTGCCCAGGAGTGACCTCGCATGTAGCCGAAAAAGCAGGTTTGCGCGATGATGTGTATTTGTGTGATCTTGTAGGACTTGGCTGTGGCGCGGCGATTCCGACGATGCGTGCGGCTCAGGGATTTTGCTCTCAGCACCCCGAGGCGAAGGTGGCGGTAATCGCAGTGGAGATTTGCTCCGCTGCCTTTTTCGTCAACGAAGATCCGGGCGTGTTGATCAGCCTGTGTTTGTTCGGCGATGGTGCTTCTGCATCAATCTGGAGCGGCGTAGGAAGTGAAGATCAATGGAAGGCAGACCATTTCACGACCACTCATCGTCCCGAGCATCGCGAGAAAATCCGCTTCAAAAACGAAGGTGGTAAGTTGAAAAATCAATTGCACCGAAGTGTGCCACAACATGCCGCCGAGGCTGTGGCAGAGCTCTATGCACGACGCAGTGGCGATCCGAATCAGGCGCTCACTCATTCAGGCGGGCGCGACGTGATCGATGCTCTTGAACAGGTATTGCCCTTTCGTTTGAATGAAACACGTGATGTATTAGCCCTCCATGGAAACATGAGTAGCCCGTCCGTCCTCTTTTCGTTAGAAAATCGTCTCGCGCTGGGTGGCGATGACACACACTACTGGCTCACTGCCTTTGGGGCGGGATTTGCTGCACATGCCTGCGAATTGAAGCGAGGCGCACCGAAGCCGTGATCAGAATCAATCGTTCAATCGGAATTGTGATGCAGAAACTTTACAAACTCAGTCACTTTTTCTCATTATGCCAGCTTCCCGCTTTGACAAGTGGGCTTGGCACGCGCACACTAGGTCCGCACTACCATGGCTACTCCTAAATTATTCATCCCAGGTCCTATTGATGTTTCACCCGCTACTTATGCGGCCATGTCCCGCACCATGATTGGCCATCGCGGCTCTGAGTTCGAGGCTCTCTACGCTTCCACACAGCCCGGTTTGCAACAACTTGCTGGCACCAAACGCCCCGTGTATCTCTCCACATCTTCCGCTTGGGGCGTCATGGAAGCTGCCTTGCGCAATCTTACCCAGAAAAAAGTTCTCACGCTCTGCAACGGAGCATTTTCCGACAAATGGTTCGATGTTGCGAAAAAGTGCGGCAAAGAAGTCGAGAAGCTGCAATTTGAATGGGGCCAAGCGATCGATCCAGGTCAACTGCGCACCAAACTGGCCGAAGGCGGCTTCGATACCGTGACTTTCATTCACAACGAAACCTCCACTGGCGTCATGAGCGACCTCAAGCGCATTGCCGAAGTGGTAAAATCGTTCCCCGATGTGTTACTCATCGTTGACACCGTTTCCTCGTTCTCCGCTGTGCCGATGGCGATGGATGAACTCGGCATCGATGTCCTGCTCGCCGGTGTGCAAAAAGCCATGGCCTTGCCTCCTGGCCTTGCCGTGTTTGCCATTTCCGAAGCGGCCCTTGAGCGCGCCAAGTCCACCAAAGACCGAGGCTACTACTTTGACTTCGTCGAGTTCGAGAAAAACGCTCTCGCGAATAATACACCATCGACGCCAGCCATTTCCTTGATTTTCGGACTCCAGTTCATTCTCGAAACCATCGCTGCCGAGGGCTTGGAAAACCGTTTTGCTCGTCACCTGAGCAACAACAAAATGATTCACGACTGGGCCGCTCGCCACAACTTCCAACACTTCGCGCCCGAAGGATTCCGCTCCGTTTCCCTGAGCTGCTTCCACACGCCCGAAGGCTTCGATCAATCGAACTTCATCAAGACGCTCAAGAACAAACACAATTTCATGATCAACGGCGGCTACGGCAAGATCAAAGGCATTACCTTCCGCATCTCCAACATGGGCAACGAAACCACGGAGACCATGCAGGAGCTGATCGATGCCATGGATGATGTGTTAGGCTAAACCATGATTGCTATATGCAAATCCATATCTCGATCGATGACCAGTTGCTCACCTTGTCCGATGGCGATGAGGTGATTCGCGAGTATCCCATTTCCTCTGGAGAAAAAGGTGTGGGTTTCAAGAACGGCAGCTATCGCACACCCACGGGGCAATTTCGCATCTGCGAAAAAATCGGCTACGAACAAGCTCTCGGCACGATTTTTCAAAAGCGCGAACCGGTCGGACTATGGGCACCGGGAGATTCGGTCGAGGGCGACTTGGTCACCTCGCGCATCCTCCGACTTGATGGCATGGATGCGCAAAACAAAAATACCTTAGAGCGCTGCATCTACATTCACGGCACCAACCATGAAGAACTGATCGGTATCCCCGCGAGCCATGGCTGCATTCGTTTATCGAACATCGATGTAATCGAACTCTTTGATCTCACACCGCTCGATACCGAGGTTTACATCGAGGCACCCACCCGCAAGCGTGGCAAGATCGCGTTTTTTGATTGTGATTCTACCCTATCGAGCATCGAGGGAATCGATGAACTCGCACGCGAACGTGGCGCGGAAATTTTCCAACAAATCGTCGATCTCACCAATGCTGGCATGAATGGCACCGTGCCCTTGCACGAAGTCTTCCCGCGCCGCATGGACATCCTTCGGCCCGACAAAGCCACCTGCGATGCAGTGGCCCAACGCTACATAGAAACCATCGTTCCCGGAGTGCGCGAAACGCTGCAAACCTTGCGCGATGAAGACTGGACGATTGTCATCATCAGTGGCGGCTTTGCTCCCTTGATCGATCCTTTGGCAAAACTGTTATGCATTTCCTTCATCGAAGCCGTGCCGCTGCATCACGATGAACTCGGCAACTACACTGGCTACGGTGCGGATTTTCCGACCACCCGCAACGGCGGCAAACCCGAAATCATCCGCGAGTGGAAACAAGCCATGCTGCCCAAAACCACCATCATGGTCGGTGATGGCATTTCCGATCTCGAAGCCGCGAGCGAAGTCGATCTGTTCATCGGCTTCGGTGGTGTGGTGGCACGCGATGCCGTAAAACAACGAGCAGAACAATTCGTCGAATCGTTTTCAGAAATCGCCCCGCTCGCCAAAAAAGCGGCGAAGAAGAAGTAACGTAAATTGTTCGTTTTCTAAATTTCGTTAGATACGCTCACTTTCGCTTCTCCCAATTGCTTCGCCAAGCCTCGGCTTCTTTTTTGAAAGTGGCATCTTGAATTTGATCGAGAGCCCATCGCGATGCCTCTGCATCACCCTTGGCATGCAAGGCTTGCTGAGAATACTCTGCGTAGGCGCGATCACGCCACACAGGTTCCTCGATTTGCGCAAGCCACGTCCGCGATTCCTCCATGTTATCACGAACATACTTTTCCACACCGCGATGAATGGCCTCAGTGAACTCCTCGCGCACAGGCAGTTTTGTCACCCAATCCGCAATCAATGCTGGATCACCACGCTCTGCTGATTGCTTCATGCGAGAAGGCAAATTGAATTGATCCAATTCCGTCCAGGCCTCCGCATTCACCATCATATCGAGAACTTCAGTGAAGTGGGCACTGTCATCAGAACTGGCGTAATTCATCGCACCAGTCAAAGCGGCGATTTTCATATGATCGGGCAATTGACTCACTTCCGTGAGAAATGTTTCCGACTTATAGAGCCGATTTCCAAACTGTAAGGCCATGGCTTCTGCGATTCGCGGCGGTTGATTTGCGGCCGCCTCGAGCAATTGCTCTCCCTTGTTGTAAATTTTGCCTAGTTGTAGAAATGGGAGCAATTGGTTTGTGGAGACAATATCTTTGGGATACTTGGCAAGCTCAGCTATGATCAAATCACGCTCTTTCGAATTCACATGCATACCCGACCGTATCTCATTAATTGCAGCCGATCGATCCCGCCATGATAATTCCTCCAACATTCCAGCAACTAACAAAGGCTTTGAAAAACTTACATTACTCAACCATATATTGCGTAACATCCCAGTTCCTACCCCAAATTTCCCGCTTTTGATCAGCGCCCAAGATTCCTCTGAATTCATCACAAAGGCACCGCTAAATACATCAAGTAGTGCGCCGCATCTGTCATAATACCCCTCAGTATCACTATCCCAAGTTTCCGCTAGAGCAGCTTCGATGGCAGCCGCTAGATCGACCTCAGCCCACGCTTCTAACAACGAGCGCTGAGCTTGGATGCGATCTGAGGTAGAAAGTTGTGCCGTCCGCACGGCAATCCAAGCATTTTGGTATTCCGATGCTCTCCATGATTTTACAGGCCGTGTCGCAGCGACGCCCGAGACATCTGCGCTGCGTGTCCTTTGCGCATGAGAGCTCACTGAGCTACGCTTGGAAAGTTCCGTAGATGGTTCCGTATGAACTTCACTACGTTTCAGCCATGCTACCAACAAGCCGCATGCTAGAGCAAGAACGTGCGTTACAATCAAGGTGTGAGATTTCTGAAATTTCATAACTATTTTGCGTAAATTTCTTTGCTCAGACGCTGTGCTTCCACTGCGTTGATTTCTCTCGTGGCCCAAATGACAGAATTCAGTGCAGCCGCTTTATCGGGCCCATCGGGTAATGATTTAGCCCAAGTGATGTAGTCGTCACCATAGCGATGCAAAAACCCACGTGCCTTCCAATCCCATCCTTTCATGCGGTCCGATTTCTCCTGCGCCGTAATAGGCTCGGGTAGACTTTGAAGATAGGAAAAAAATTCATTCGGATTAATACTTCCGTAACCTTGCCAAGTGTTCGCAAACAATAAAGATCGGCGCTGCTCTTCAGGCAACACATCCAACAAAGGCAGAGCTTTTGCAGGGTTTTCCTCTGCCAAATTTTGATACAATGTTATCATCGCACTATTGCGCCCGTCTGCTGGAATGTTGAGAGATTTTTCCATGGCCGCCGTGATCTCCTCCAGCGATGTATTACCATGGCGAAATTCAAAACGCCAATCGCGTCCATTATTAAGATACTGATTCACGTCCGCACGCATGAGATCACCGACGATCAAACTGCGATCTTTTTTTTCACTTCCTTGAGTGTAGCGACGGGCCGCGACTCGCGCATCCAAATCCATATCATTATGAGCGAGTACTTGGTTGCCAAGACCTTGAGAAACACTCGCCATGTAAGTTTTTGGTATTGCGCCTTTGGCGACTTGATCCAATAGCCAAGTTGCAGCATCTTTGCCTGATGAAGCAAAACCCACGAGCATCGCACGGTTTTTATCCTTATTCGAAGACAACATAACATAATCCAACAATGCCTGTGCATCAGAAACTGGTAGGCCAGCGGCAATTTGCATGAAAGCATCATCATCAACCATGTTCCACATCAACTGATTACCACCTTGATCTGACTCAATCATCACTTGCTCGACTTTAAGAAAATGAGCCATTCCTCCACCCTCCTTCACTTCTTTCTTTAACACTCTTGCAACCATGTATTGTGAACTATTCAAATCTCGTAACCATGGCAAAGAAGCGATCAAGCCTTTTTCGTCTAGCACATCATTAATGATTTGGTTCTCTGTGCCGCTGACGAGTGAACTCGAAAGATTTTCAGCAATCTGTTCAGAATCAGGCAACCGCGATTTATATTCACTCACCCCAATTTGAGCCGCGACCGGATCTTCCATCATCCACTGATAAAACCTTACCTTCATCGTGGCATACAATTCGCGAAACTGCTTTTCGTTATTGATTCGATTTTTGATCATGTCTGCTACCTCATCCATGGCATAGAACAATGCCTGCTTCTTATCGGCGGCAGGACTCAATGATTTTTTGTATTCCTCATACAAATCGACAGCATCTTTTTTCTCCGCAAGAAATGCCTCAAGCAAGAGCACTCCATCGCCATTGTCTGACCTCGTGCGGGAGCGAGACGAGGAAGATGCCGATACCGAAGTATTGGCTATCTGCTCATCACTTTGAGCCTCCGTTGTCTGATTCTCTTTCAGCAACATGTAGCCGAGCAGCAACATCGCAACATGACTTCCAGCAATCCAAATGGGTTTTGATGTCAAGACTGCCAACGGCGACGTTTTCATGCCTAACCAATTACACAATCCCTCTACCGATGTCAGCAAGAATCGCGAAAAACTAACTTAGTCGCATTCAAAAAGTAGAACCCGTTGCATTCAGTGCAAATTGAGTTCTATCTATCGAGTATCACGCATGATTACGCATCGTAGTTTTTCGCTAAAGATTCACAATAAGCCACTAAACATCAACGATTTATTCTTTTTTGAAAAGTAATAACGCATCGTAATTTCATCAAAAAAATCACTTCGCCAGTGGAGCGGTTTGCTCGGGGGTAACGAGCCCTGGGGGTAGTTCCATGATCTGGATGTTTCGAAAATGAATCTCTGCGCCCTCGGCTTCGAGGTTGAGATATCCTTTGCGCTGCGTCGCCTGACTCACGCCATTGACGACCTTTCCATTCACCGAAAGTTTGATCACGCCATCGATGCACGTGACGAGGTAGGTGTTCCATTGATTGCGCGGCAGGCAGCGATTCTCTAACGACATGCTGCGCTCGCCACGAGCATTATCGGGCTTGGTGGTCATGCCCAAAGTGCCCCAAACCTCGCCGTGCACATAGGCAATGGGTGCCGGATTGCCGTCTTTGTCACGATGTTGATTAGGCCAATCCAACTCTAACATCTGCACTTCTACGCCCTTCGGCAATGGACTTCCGGGAGCTGGAAATGGATCGCTCCAGACAAATACACCTGAGTTGCCTCCGGCTTCTTTGTGCATCCACTCGATGTGCAGGATAAAATTTTCATACTGCTTCTCCGAGCGCATCACGCCGATCGGTTTACCCGTGCAGACCAGAATTCCGTCTTTTACGGTGAAGGTATCGGGAGCTGTGTTCACATTGACCCAACCAGTGAGGTCGCGACCATTGAACAAAGAAACCCACTGCGGCAAGGCGGTGGGTTTCGTGGAATCCTGAGCCGAGGCAATTGAAGCCAAGGCGAGCAAAGAAATGAAAAATGAGCGGGAAAATGCGGCGATCATGAAATCCCCTACGCGCCCAGCTAGGCAGGAATTTCAATAATCGCCACAAAGCGCCATAAGAAAATCAATACAGCTCCGCAAGATAGCGCAGCAAGTCACTTGTGGTCACCATGCCAACCAGCTTTCCGTCCTCAACGACTGGTAAGCAATGGAATTGCCCTTTGCTGAGAATTTCAGCGGCCTCGTGCACAGTGGTTTGCGGAGTCACAGTAATCGGATCGCCCGACATCACTTGTTCCAGGGTAAAGGTATGATCCAAAGTGGCATCGACCGCGCGGTCGTCTGTTTCAAAGGCATCGCCAAAGCTGACGCGCAATAGGTCACTCCAGGAAATGATGCCGAGCAGTTCATCGCCACTGACAACAGGAAGGTGATGCACACCTGTTTCCACCATCGTTTTGCGGGCTTGCGAGACGGTTTCACCGTGATGAATGGTGACAAGTTCTGTGGACATCAATTTGCGAATAGGTTCGTTCTTTCTCATAACGATAACAAGATAGCATCGCGACTCAGCGCATGCTCTGCTTGGCTTGCTCGATATCGCGCATCTTTTAGCAATCTGATTCATCCGACCAAAAATCATCTTGCCAAGAAACAGAGTGGAAAAGCTGAAAAAACGTGGCATGCTCCGTGCGTGAGCTCATTTCATCCACCGCGCGAGCATTTTCCGATCTTGCACCAGCAAGTCAACGGGAGTGCTTTGATCTATCTCGACAACGCTGCTACCACGCAAAAACCCTTGGCCGTGCTTGATGCATCACGCCAATACTACGAGACGATCAATGCCAACATTCATCGCGGAGCGCACAAGCTCGCTCGCGCGGCGACAGAGCGCCATGAGCACGCGCGTCAGACCGTAGCACGGCACATCGGTTGCCGCGATGCCGCGGAAATCATCTTCACCTCCGGAGCTACGGATTCGATCAATCTCGCGGCATTCACTCTTGGCGCCACCTTGCAAGCTGGTGATGAAATTTTGATCACTACACTGGAGCACCACTCGAACATCGTGCCATGGCAAATGGCCTGCGAGCGCAGTGGAGCAATCTTGCGCGTGATTCCCTGTGATGAAACGGGTGTGCTCGACCAGCAAGCTTTTCACACGCTGCTCAACGAGCGCACCAAAGTGCTCGCCATGGGCTGGATTTCCAATGCCTTCGGCACGGTGCATCCCGTGAAAGAAATGATCGCAGCGGCAAAAAAATTCGATTGCACCGTGTTGATCGATGCCGCCCAAGCAGTACCGCATCTCGACATCGATGTCATTACTCTCGGCTGCGATCTACTAGTCTTTTCAGGACACAAAGTGTATGCTCCCACGGGCATTGGCGTGCTTTGGGGTCGACGTGATGTGTTAGAAAAACTCCCACCTTATCGCGGTGGTGGCGAGATGATCAAAGAGGTCAGCTTTGAGCACACGACCTACAATGACATCCCGTTCAAATACGAAGCGGGCACACCAAACATCGAAGGAGCCATCGCACTCGCTGCAGCTCTCGACTATGTGGATGGAATCGGTAAAGCTCTCATCCAAGAGCATGAGACATCACTGATCCGCGCTGCTGAACAAGAGCTTCTGACAATCGATGGCATCCGCCTTTTCGGTCCATCCGATCGCTGTGGAGCATTATCATTTGCAGTGGAAAATGTCCACGCCTATGACCTAGGCACCTTTCTCGATCAAATGGGCGTCGCTGTGCGCACAGGACACCACTGCTGCCAACCGTTGATGGCACGTTTCGGGATTTCAGGCACGACCCGAGCCTCATTCGCACTCTACAACACCCTGGATGAGGTAAAGGCATTCGGCGAAGCAACACGCCGCGCTGTGAGAATGCTGCGTTAATCAGCGACGCTCAAGCATGCCACCGAACTGGGCACCACCTTCACCGGGCATCGGACGATTCCATGGCATCTTGCTGGCGGATGATTGAGGAGGCACGGCTTTGCGCTCTTTTTCTTGCGTGACACAGGAAGTCATCGAAAGAAAAGGCAAAACCAAAAGCGCGGAAGCAAGGAGAAGTTTCATAGCGTGCGTTCATGATACAAAAAAACCTCCCGGACGCAAGTCCGAGAGGTGGAAATTTTTGATCTTCTGAAAAAATCAGGAGATTAGCGAGTGGCAGGCACAGCGAGGATCACGCGGTCGCCAGCTTGGATGGAAGCACCAGGAGCAAGGCTCGATGTTTCGATCTCGGCGATCGTTTGTGATGGCTCGATGGAAGTAGGATTGATGCGACCAATCAAAACACCATCGCGCTTAACGAGCAATTTGGTTTGCGGTGTGAAGCCCACATTGCTGCCGGCGCCGATCACTACAAAGCCCCAGTCTGCTTCGACAGCTGTGATCACAGCCTCTTTGGCATTGCTGCGGATCTTCTCGTCGCGCTTGGCTTTACGAGCAGCAAGGTCAGCGATGTTCTCCTTGTTTTGGGAGACATCTTTGGTGGCAGAAGCAACTAAGGTCTCAAGCTCTTCAAGCTTCTTCGTCTGATCTTTTTTGTTTTGCTCGATCTCAGCAATCTTATCGCCGATGTTGTCAACAGTTACACCTGGAAGAATTTTTTTAGCTTCTTCGATCAGCTTATTCTGTTGCTCGATTTGAGCAGCTTGCTCTTCGAGCAAAGCTTCGCTCTCAGCAAGTTGACGGAGCATGGTTTTTTCCGTGGATTTGGCAGCATCGAGTGCTGCTTCTTTTTCGGAGAAGTCTGTTTTGGCTTGAGCCAAGCCATCTTGCTCAGTTGCAAGCTCACCTTGAGCGGCTTTGATGTTGTCGCCAAGTTTTTTGTTGTCGGCCTTAGCGGCTTCCCACTGGGAGATTTGCTCCTGATGCTTCACGTTGGCTTGTTGGGCAAAATAAATGCCGCCGCCGCAGAGGGCGATCACGAGGATGTTAAGAATTGCTTTCATGTGTGATAGAGAAATGGTTTTTGTTAGTGAAAGAGCGCTTATTGAAATGGATCAGCTTCAGCAGCTGGAGCCGCATCTGCTTCGGCAGCAGGTGCTGCTTCCTCGGCAGCGGCATCGGCAGGAGCGGCTTCCTCGGCGGCAGGCTCAGCACCTTCAGCAGGAGCAGCACCAGCGTCTACAGGAGCAGGAGCGACTGTGGCAGCAGGCTTGGGAGCTGCTTTTTTAGCTTGAGCAGCACGAATCTCATCACCCACCATCAGGACAGTGTCAGCTTGAACCGAGCCAGGAACGATTTCCGCAGCGGCAGTGCCGGCTTCAACAGTTTTGACAAGGAGTGTCGCTACAACTGAACCATCGCGAACGACTTCGAGAGTGGAACCACCGACAACACCTGCATTGTTGCCAACGGGCAGAGTTACAAAGCCATAGGTATCAAAGATCGAGCTAATTCTGGTGGTAAGCTTGGGATTGGAAACGTTCGCGTTGCGCCATTCGTTTTCTTCCTCGTAGGACTTCACGATCGCAGCAGTGCGAGTTTTTTCCGCAATCATGTTGTTGAGCTTGGAAGTGGAGACATCAATGCTCGACTGCAGTTCGACGAGCTCAGCGTTCATACGCTCAATTTTTCCAGCAAGCTCTTTTAGGTCACCAGTTTCTTTAAGCTGTTCAGTGAGGGCATCCAAAGCAACTTTTTGTTCGCTGACTTGTGCTTCTTTCGCCGCGATATCTTTTTTGAGCGCGTCAATTTTTGCTTGCTGAGCTTCAACTTCTTCACCTTTTGCCTTGGCGAGTTCGATTTGCTCTTCTTTCAGAGTTTTGGTCTCGTCACGCTCTTCCAGTGTGCTTTTCAGTTTAGGACGAAGCGTATTGTCGCGTGTGTTCTCTTCCTTCTGACGGTCCGCGATTTTTTCCTTATACGCGCCCCAGTTTGAATATCCGAGAAATGCGGATACGGCGAGCACAAGTGCTGTTAGGATTCCAAGAGTAGTCTGCATAGGGTATTTTACTTAGATGTGATTGCTGAGATGTGAATCGGTGATCTGCGGGCGAGACTAAGTGGAATTCAGGGGGGAGCGCAACAGGAAAATTGTAAAATTGCATCACGACTTTACAAAGCAATCACAAAAGGCCATCAATTCCGCAGATGAAGTCCATTTTGCGCGTATTTTCCTACCTGAAACAGTATCCTTTTCATGCATTTGCCCAGCTCGGATGCGCGATTGGTATGACACTAGCGACCTTTGTTTTCCCAAATGCGACGCGTCATGTCATCGATAACATCATCCCCCACCCCGAGCGGCACACCGAATTCGGCTTCTGGATCGCACTAGCCTTCGTGGGCTTCTTGCTGAAAGACGGCCTGAATAGCTTGCGAATCATGGTGAACAATACCTTCGAGCAAAAAGTGATTTTTGACATTCGCTCGGATCTTTACGAAAAAATCCAACGCCTTCCACTGCGGTGGTTTGATACGAAACGTACGGGCGATGTGATGACCCGAGTGGTAGAAGATGTCACCAACATGGAACGAGTGCTGATTGACGGCATCGAGCAAGGCTTGGTTGCGCTTTTACAGGTTCTTGGCGTAGGCGTGTTTTTGTTTATCTTGAATCCGACGGTGGCACTATGGGCGACGCTGCCAGTGCCGTTGCTCGCGGTGGGTGCGTGGTTTTACTCCACCAAAGGACGTGACCGCTATAAAAACCAACGCGATGCCTCATCGGATCTGAATGCATTGCTGCACGACAACATTTCCGGCATCCGCCAAATCAAAGCCTATGCCGCCGAGCGCGAGGAGCTTGCTCGATTCAACCGTTTCTCCGATATTCTGCGCAAAGCCAACTTGCGGATGATGAAGTGGTGGGCACTGTATTCGCCAGGGATGTCTTTGCTGCGGATGACAGGCTATGTGCTGGTGCTGGCATTTGGTGGTCGTGCAGTGATGGATGGAACACTTTCGTTAGGTTCGTTTACCGGCTTCCTGCTTTTCCTGTCGCTGTTCTATGAACCAATTGATCGACTCAACTCGCTCAACCAAATGATTCTCTCGGGTCGTGCAGCAGCTGATCGGGTCTTTGAAATCATGGATACCGACGATGAAGTCAACGCCAACCACGGAGCAGAACTCCCTGCGGATCTGCGCGGCCATGTTCGCTTTGAGAATGTGAGTTTCTCTTATCAGAATCAGCCTACGCTCGAAAATGTCACCCTCGAGGCCAAGCCTGGGCAGACCGTAGCTCTCGTCGGACCAACGGGTGCTGGCAAGACCACCATTCTCTCGCTGCTCGCGCGATTTTACGAAACCACCAGTGGACGCATTACGATGGATGACATTGAACTCTCATCTCTATCGAAAGCATCGCTACGAGATCGCATGGGCTACGTGACTCAAGAAGCTTTCCTGTTTAATGGCACTGTGCGCGAGAATCTGCAATTGGCCAAACGCGATGCCAGCGATGAGGAAATGTGGAATGCGTTAGAAGCGGCACACGCCTCTCCTTTTGTAAAAGAATTGCCGCAACTACTCGACACCAATGTCGGCGAGCGCGGTGTGAAATTGTCAGGCGGAGAAAAACAACGCCTATCGATCGCGCGTTCGCTGCTCAAGAATGCGCCGATTCTTTTACTAGACGAGGCCACCGCCTCCGTGGACTCAGAGACCGAGCGTTTGATCCAATCCGCGCTGGATCATTTGATGAAAAACCGCACTTCATTCGTGATTGCCCACCGCTTATCAACGATCCAAAACGCCGATGTCATCTATGTGTTGGATGGCGGAAAAGTCATCGAGCAAGGAACTCACAACGAGCTACTTGCGCGGAATGGAAAATACGCAGAGCTTTGCAAAAAATCCTTTCTGCCAGAAAAGGAATGATTAAGGCGTGGTGCGGATGCGGAAGAATTGACGCGATGCAGTCGAGGTAGAAAAGGTCAGCGAAGTCGTCGTATTGGTAGCGGATATGACAGCTCCGATGTCACTCCACGTGCTTACATTTTCCGATTTCTGCAGTTGATAGCTCACGCCATTGACACTTTGCCAAGTGATGGTTGCCTGCGTGCCTGCGGTGTTGCGGGAAAAGTTGAGAATTTTCAGAACCGAAGTAGCATTGCCAGGATCGGTTTGCGCGGCGAATTCTTGTTCGTTCGTTAAGCCATCTCCATCAGGATCGGCTGATGCTAAGTTGTTCGTTAGTTGGGGGAAGCCACTGACCCACAATTGGTAGGGACTCACTACTTGCAACGATACGGGTTGGGACGTGCTTGTCAGGTGAATGCTATCAACGGCTACCGCAGTGTAGATGGGATTGGGCTGCGACGGATTTTGCACAAAGGTAAAAGGAGCGCTTGAGTCTGTGGCAATTACTACTCCATTGAGTTTCAGATCGACATGATCGATATTTCCTGTGGCATTGATAGAGATATTCACGGGTTGATTTTGCACCACTACCTGCTGATTCGACGGACTGGCGATGGCCACTTGGGGCGCAACCAGACTGCTGCCATGAATTTGCAACTCCGCGGATTGCAAGACGCCCGTGGTCCCCGGATCGAGGTCCGCCACACGCAATGTCCATGTGCCCTGCGATAACTCGCCCCAATGCCTCACTGAGCTGAAGGTCCAATTTGAAAAATGATTCTCACTATCATCTGGGCGCATTTCTGCTAGATTGCTAGTCATGCCAGAAGGTGAAATCAAGGTCACAGCGATGTCGCCACGGTAGTTGTGTGTAATACTTACTTTCACCGTCACTTGCTCAACGCGAATATTGTTCGGAACAACGAAACTACGCGTTATTCCCGTTGCGTTGCCATCAGGTATACTGAGGCTCAACCCGGATTGAGAGGATACAATCGGATCGAAGCGCGCAGGGCGATTGACCCAACTTGCTGCAAGATTTACCGCCGCAGTAGCATCGATCAATCCAGCTCCATAGTTGTGATTGAAATGATAGCCCGCACTGTTCAGTGCCCATTCGGCTTCACTGGGATTGATTTTTTTCGCTGAACGAATCAGAATTTCCTGCACATCACGCCAGCCGAGATTGGGATTTTTTTCCAACATCAACGCCACGATTCCAGCCGCGGTAGGAGTCGCAGACGAGGTTCCACCAAAATCATTGGCGTAATCACTGGTGCTGTAGCCTTGGCTACCCGTGCGATCGGTCGTGGTGATGCCTAGAGCATCAGATGCTCCATCAGATGGGGACACTGCGACAAGATTGCTGCCACGTTCGCTGTATTCGGAACGGCGCATTTTGCTATCCAAGGCACCGATCGCAATCGTGTAAATCGAATTTGCGTATCCATCGAAATTCGAATTGTCCACTTGCCCATTTGAGTATCCACCATTGCCGCCAGCCCAGAGAAAAATGGTTCCTCGATTGCCTCGGCCACTCGTCGTTGCGGTTTGCAATGCTGCCTTGGTGAGAGGCCCAGGCTCCTCGATAGTAAAACCATCATCTGAAGGGCCCCAGCTATTGCTTTTGATTTGAATGATGTCGTTACGGTAGGCCATTGCCTCAGCCTCCATGGTATCAGTCGTGGCGCCAGAGATCAAACGCAGGCCGACAAGAGTTGCTTCGGGAGCAGTGCCTGTCACGCCGATGCCGTTGTTGCCACGCGCCGCCGCATTCCCCGCGCATGCAGTGCCATGAACATCGTCTGTAAGCGCGGGGTTTGCATCATTGTCATTACTATTCCAATCTTTATCATTTGCAGAATCAATGTTGGCAAGAAGATCGGGGTGACTTGTCTGCACGCCATCATCGACAATACCAATGCGTATCCCCGCACCACGCACGCCACCCAGTTCACCGAAGCGCCAAGCATTTTCCACATTCACATCAGAACCTGCCACAGCGCTGGCTTGATTTTGAAACTTCAAATGCCACTGGGATGCCAGCAAAGGATCATTGGGAAGGGCGCGCTTGCTTTGTTGCTTAGCAAGCTGAATGTCCACCAAGGGGTAGTCACTTGTTAGAGCGAGACGTTGCGAGATTTCCAAAGCTTGCACAGGATCTGCTGCAGAAAAAATGGCAAACCCAGGAGCATAGGATGGCTCAGTTTTTAATACGAGACCGGTCGCTTTTGCCACTTGCTGAGCTGTGGTATTAGGCGGAAGCTGAATGGTGATCTCGGACGTGACGAGACGACGCTTCGCGGCATGATCTCCTCCCTCTTCTGGCATGAGAATCGGATACCATTTTCTGCCGTTGGCAAGTTGCTGACTTCGCTCTGCAAGAGAACTGCGCGTAGCTGGTGGATTCAATGATATGTCAGATTCACTGCCGTCGGTGTCGGCGACCACAATCTGCTCCATAGACATACGATAACGAATGCCAGCGATCTCACAGCTTGGCCGATGTTCATCGGTCATTGCAGCCATCATCTCCAATCGTCTGGCGGACTCACGCGCACCCTCGCCAAGATTGGGGTGGGGATCGCCCGAGGAAACACAAGCAACAAATACCAGCACAGCACAAGCAGCCAAGACGAACGAGAATATCAACCAACGCACTGGAGAGAATTTCATAAAATAACGTTTCCGCACTCAAGACATCTCATTTTCACGATCATTGCAATCTCATTGATCTACGGTTTTGGATCGACGAGCTGTGATCCCAAGAAAAAATCCCCGACACGGCAAACGTTGCGCCGTATCGGGGATGAGAATGGGATGAGTGAGTGTTAGCGTTCCAAGCGGAAGAAACAAGCGGGTTCCTCTGCACCAATCGGAACCTGCACCGACATTTCTGCCCCCGTGCCCGTTACCATTTCATGCAAATGCCAGGTTTCCAAATCCATGCTGCGCATCAAACGATAGGTCTGTCCTGCTGGGATCGTGAAACGAACTCGACAAGCCAAGCCGCCAACGGTCTCCACAACATCAGCACCGATCGAAGGTAGCGCATTTGCAACACCACTTGCTTCGCCGAGTTGCGTCACCAGCAGTGGACGACTCATGCTGCTCTGGCCCGCAACATTTTGTAGGCGGAACTGGATGCTATGTGTGCCGGGTGCGAGGTTCAATGGACCTTCTGGCATCAGACCTTGTGTCAGCCGAACAACTTCACCATTTACTAGCAATTCTGTTAGGGCCACTTCATTGGCGGGCACATTGGTGACTGGCACCGGCGAAATCGTGTCGCCATTTCCGATGATTTGATAATTGATGACACCACCGACAACTACCACGGAGGAAACATCGACGTTTACTGTTGTGGAGCCAACATTTCCGGCTTCATCGGTAGCGCTCACCACCACCGAGTGAACTCCTTGTGGCAACGATGTGCCTGGAGCTGGAACTTGTGTGACGATCAACGAGGATGGTGGAGTGTAGTCATCATAAATCGACGCTTGCTCGATGAAGTTTGGCGTCGGCAAGGAAAATGCTTTCACAGTTACGTTTGACAACATGGCAATTTGCGGAGCGATATCACCGTAGATTAACGAAATGGAACGCTGCTCTTCATTCGCTCCATCGCTAACTGTGACCATCAAGGAAATGCTACCAGCACCTGCGGTTTTGAGCGATTCAGGAATGGCACCTTGCAACACCGCACGACCATCCACCACGGGAATCGATGCAATGCTAACTCCTTCACCTTGCACACTGGCAACCATCGGATCATTGTCTGCATCGCTGGCAAAGACTTCCAGAGCGAAACTATTGCCGTCACGCACACGGATGATGTCAGGCAAAGAAATGTCCGGGCCGTGACCATCGAAGTCAGGCTTGCTTGGATCACAGCATTCGATGCGCAGTGTGCAAAGACGTGGATGGCAATCAGGAGGACAACCAGCAGGACGACGGAAAATCACTCGCACTTGAATGTATCGACCCTTGATCCCTTTTCCGCAAAAACTCATCCCACTGCGCACTTTATTCCATCCGCTCGGGAATGTGATCGGATTGTTGGAAGCACGCACTTGCACTTCAATCCAGCAGCGCTGTGGAACCTCACCAAGAGAGGTCCAGGTGACTTTGCCCCAATCCGTATCTGGGCACTTCGAATCATGCATGTATTGCAGCATGCCGAATTGACCCGCCGCGTTCAGAGAGACGTATCCCGTCATGTCGCTATAATTGTAAGGCGTTGCGCCCACATTCAAGCTGGTGGCAAGTTCTTGCGTATTGGATGTCGGATTGATGCGCAACGCCTGATTGCCATTGTGATCCGAGACCCATATTTTTCCATTATGATCCACCGCGGTTCCCGTCGAACCTGCATTGGTTCCTGTAATCGTGGCCAGCAAGGTTCCTGCTGCATCATAGTGCCAAACGGCACCTGCACCTGGCGAATTGAATGCCCGAGAAACAAAGGGATGACCGTTCGAATCAACCGACACTCCTTGCGCACGATCCGGTTGCACAAATGCACCTGTGAGTGTTCCCGCAGCATTGAATCGACGGAGAATATGCTGGTTCGTAATATTGTAGGGAGCGCCTTCACTACTTGCGTAAACGCTCGATGCCCAAATCGTATTTGTGCACATATCCACTCCGATCCCATAGCATCCAGCAGCAGGAATCATCGTGGTAGTGTTTGCCGCAATATCGTGACGATACAATGCATTGTAGCCGTCTACCGACCAGAGCACGTTGTTGCCATCAATCAATGAACCATAGCCACCGGTGATGTTGCGAATGCCGGGATTCGGCCCAACCGTCGTCAAATCAGCAAGTCCAGTAGCTCCACTAATGCGACCATATACATTCTGACCAGGATGCCCACCGACCCAAAGATCATTGTTTGCATCAATCGATAGAGATCTGACTTGGATCGCACGAGTTCTGGTGAAGGTGACGATCAATTCATCATCTGCCATCGATACACCACCCGAAGCATTCGCGCCTACATCATTCCAATTGAGAATGTTCGACAAACCATACGAAGTGCAGATCAAGCCATCACCATCACGATCAACCACACTCGGGCTCATGTAAGCAAATGGCCCGGCCAAATACTCACCTGTAGCGCTCGGACTAACAGTCCAACCACCTCCCGGCGCGGCTACTTTATTTCCACGAGTTCCACCCATAACCAAACCGACACGCATCACCGAACCAGTTGTGGTGCCGCTGTTAAAATAATTGTCATTCCTGTTTCCTACCCAACATTCACCGAAACGATCCACTGTCGTTCGTGATGGGTTGTGAGATCCGCCGCGTGACGCAGGCACGGTTTTGTATTCGCCTAACACAGCACCGGTGTTCGCATCGATCCGCACGATCGTGCCACGTCCTGAGCATGCCATGTAAACATAAGGGAATGGGCGTGGTGTTGAGGGGAAACCAATTTTGCCCGTGCTATCCATTTCCAAATTCAACAAGGTAACACCTGCGGGCACGCTAGGATTTCCTCCAGCAACTCCGCCTCCATTTCCTGCGAAGTCGAAGAATTTTTCACAATCGCAACATGGTGGCAAAATCAACGTGTAGGGAATCGCGCAACAATGACTCATGTCAGCATTGTGCATCGTGATGTAGAACGTGATCGATGTCGAATTGCCCGGTACTTTGATCGATGTCGAAAGGTTCGCTGTTCCATTTTGCCCGATCGGAGCAATGTTGAAATACTGAGGAGAAAACACCGTGTTGCTTGGCACATCGGGCATCAAGAACACATGATCCGCGATCCACGGTTCGAGGTTTTGAATCGTGTAATTCCACTGATAACAATAGGTGCCGCTGGCATCAATGCCTGTGCACACAAGCTCGCTCTTCACCACTTGCAAGCAATCGCAGTTCGGCAACACGATGTCATGAACGAAGCTGCAACATTTGCAGTTTTCGGCATCAAAGGCAACAATCGGGAGGGAGAATGGACCTGCGGGCAAATCACAAATTTTCACCGTGATCAAAGCCGCTTGACCAGGGTTAAGCGCTGGAGAAAAGAACACCTGCGAGGGAACAACATTTGCCGAAGGGAAGGAAACATGCGTGATGGGGAAGGCCGAAAGATTCGTGAGCGTGAACGTGTAAAGCACGCAAGGATCACCTCCGTTGGCAGCATCAGCAGGATCACAGACAATTTTTTCACGACAGATCGCGAGGCATCCGTCGGGTGAAATAAATGTGCCTTGTTCTCCTTGTTTGCATGGTTCTGTCAGCTCAGCGGTGACAACTGCAGGATTCGATCCAGCTGGAGCTTCTCCACAATCGGGAACGGTAATGCAATGCTCTTGGAAACAACACTGCCGCAACTCGGCATCCATGACCACCATCAGAAAACACACTTTGGAGTTTGGTGCGGCACCGAGAATCTGCACGGGTGGAACCGATACCGTTCCATTGGCTGGCACATTGCCCAAATCCACCAAACCAGGAACGATTTGCACTCCGGGAGTAATCGGCAAAAACTGCAACCACTTGATCGGACCACCGCTCGCATTGAGAAGTGAAAAACTCCAGTTGGCAGAACCCAGAACATTCGGCGTGCAGCTCACCACCGATTGGCTAAGTTTGACGCACGGCATTTTCAGGCAGATTTCTTCGCTGCAACACTCCCCTTCTAACACATTGAACAAGGTGATGGTGAAACACACTTCTTCACCTGGTTGCGCACCATTGATCGTAATTGATCGATTCACAAATGTTCCATTCGGCATGTTCAAGGGAATCACCGAGGGCGACAAGGTCACACTACCATCTGTAGGCACCGTTGCCGTAGCAGGAATCAAGGCCGAATGCACAAAATGCCCCGAGAGATTAGTGATCGTAAACTGATAGGTGTAGGTGTAACCACCCGTTGTATTCGGTACGCACAAAATATTGCCGTTCGAGATCTCCATGCAATCATCAGGATCAGCCACCACTTCCATGGCAACGTCATCGATCGAAAGATACTTCGCGTTGTTCACACCGGGACTGGTGCGAATTTCCCAATGACTCAATCCATTCGCCGTGATGTCCACCATCGGCACATTTGTGCAAAGCGTGTGCAGCGTGCTGGTATTGAACTCAAAGTAATTCACGCTCACCGTTTTGGTATTCTAATTGAAACTCAAATCCCAGCGATCATAGCGTGAAGCCGCAGCAATAATTGAGCTTTCGAAAAGTGTCGTTCCGTCCCAATACGTCACCTTATCACCAGTATTGCGCTCGGTGAGACCAAGTCGATAGGCCACCTTATTGGCCGAATCACGGAAGGTAAATTCATTACCGAAGTAGCCATTGCCCACATTCATATCCAACTGCGAGCACCACCAAAAGGAAACATTCACCACCGAGTTCGCCGATGAAGCCACAGGCGCGCCATTGTAGTCACGATTGTCCATTGCGTAGCGATAGTGCAGCGCATTGCCGCCCCAACCTTGATGATTGGTGGTCAACACCAAGCCTTGATCAGAAGCCAACCCGCTCGCTCCACTCGAGTTCGTGTAAACGCGATCGCGCCATAGATGACCAGTGGCATACGAACCTGGGCCGCCGACGGGATCAAGTCGCGACCACAACCCGGTATTCAATGGCAAAGGAGCCGAGCTTCCTCCTGGACCGCCATTGTTCGTGCCATATTGGCCCGCGTTATAGGTGTTAACATCATTAAAGAAGGGCAGATAGCCATCTTGGCTCTCAAACCCTCCCATGTATGCTTGAAGCTGTGAGCAACACAGCAATAGTGGCAATGCCACCCAATGAAACAATTTTCTGGCCGTATTCATAGTGGTAACTCAATTGGATTTTTCACGCATAGGCATTTGCCTATACCTAAGCTATCGCAAGAATTGCCCCCGAATGTCAATCAGAATCGAAATATCGAAAAAACATGATATTTCTCCCCGACAGAGTCGCAAAAATCACTTCTTCGGCGGCGGTGGCACGTAGCTGCGCGGCTCATCGGGCCAAGCATGCTTGGGGTATCGTCCAGCGATGTCTTTTTTCATTTGCGTATAGCCACTTGCCCAGAAGCTTTGGAGATCTTTGGTCATCTGCCAAGGCCGTTGGTTCGGTGCGCAAATGTGCACCAACAGTGATTGCTTGCCCGCACAAATGCGTGGCGTTTCCCAGGTTCCAAAAAGATGCTGCACACGCACGGCAATGAATGGATCGCCCTCGGCGGGATAGGTGATTTTCGCTCTCCGATCATGTGCGAGTTTTACCCACTCCGGCGCATGTTTTTCTAACAATTGGTGCTGCTGGTAGTTCAGCCAATCATGCAAGACGGGCCAGACTTTCGCTTCTTTGATTTCTTTATACGCCACACTACCGTGGCAGATTTGCGCAATCGCAGCCACTCGGTCTTCGTGCGACCATCCAGGCAGTCCAAGCTCGGGCATCACCCGCGCGATCAAGTTCAAGCGAGCGGTCCATTGCTCGACACTCTCGTCCCAATTTTTCAAGGTTAGCTCGCCCGAAAGCACACGCTCGGCGAGCATTTCGGCCGCCATGCTGAGATTGACACCTTGATCCTGCTCTTTGCACTCAAGGCTGAGATCGCGAAACTTCGTCTCCTTGCGCGCAACAACCCGCTTGCGCATGTCATCGTAGGCCACGCCATCGGACATGACAATTTCATCGGGAAACAATTCGCGCAACCAATCGATGTCAATCGCTGTGGCGCGCCGCAAATGCACTGTGGTCTCTCGTCCTTCCACCTCGGTCATTTCCGTCGCGATGAATGCCTCGGCATTTTTGGCGATCGATTGATCATCCAACTTGCCACGTCGATTCCCGCTCACACGACAAGCCAAAGTGCCGGCATTCAAGCGAATCGCCAATTGATCGCTAAATGCGGCAAGCATCGCATGACCAATCGCTGTCGCATTGCCAAAAAAATCTAACGAACTCACTGGCCATGAAAGCTTTTTCGCGAGAGCGAGCAAGCGTTCGTAACCCAGCGCGAGTTCGCGTGCAGCCCGAGCCGAGATGCCCGCCGAGCCACAGGCTTTGGGATCAAAGTGAAGATTTTGTGCCGATTGCAGCGCGTAGTATTCCGCCGCAAAATCGGTGCCCACTCCGGGAAAATGAAAATCTTTGCGCGAGACATTGCCCTTGCCCGTGAAGATCATTTCGCCCTGCACCGCCGCAGCAATGAAACATGCTTCCGCCACGCAACCTTGCTCCAAGCCCGCCAACATCAGGCGCGAAAAACGCGGTGGCACGGGCATGCGCGCCATCACTCGTCCATGCTCAGTGAGCTTACCCTCGGCATCGGTCGCATCCAATTGCTCTAACAAAACCAAGGCGCGTTGGAGCGATGGCTCCAAGGGTGCATCCAACCAACGGAAATTGGTTAGATCATCCACACCCGCAGCTTTCAGCAGAAGCATGGTTTCGGCGAGATCGACGCGATGGATCTCGGGAGCATCAAAAGCCACGCGATGGGCATGGCCATTTTCGCTCCACAAGCGATAGCATTGCCCGGGCGATGTTCTCCCTGCGCGACCTGCACGTTGCTCGGCGGAGGCACGCGAAATTTTGTGAATGTGTAAGGTATCAAGTCCACGTCGGGCATCGAACGAAGAAATTCTCGCAAGGCCGGAATCGATCACCGTGCGCACGCCGGCAATCGTCAACGATGTCTCGGCGACGTTTGTAGAGACAATGATCTTCGGGCGTTCCGAGGGCGCGATGGCCAATTCTTGCGCCCGTGGATTCAGACTACTATACAACGGAAAAACATCCCAACCGCGGGTGAACGAAGCATTTTCTAACAGCTCGCAGGTTTTGCGAATCTCGTAGGTTCCAGGAAGAAACACTAACACATTTCCGACATCGGCGGAAGCCATCGCCTCCTTTGCCACTGCCGCGATGCGCTCCCATACAGGCGTTTCGCGTTGCGGAAATCCACTGCGCACGGGGGCACTTGCTCGCTCAGGACGATAGTGCACCTGCACGGGATAGGTGCGACCGCCCGTTTCTAACGAAACTGTTTTCTCACCGAGATAATCGGCCAATCCTGCGGTCTCCAGCGTAGCACTCATCACCACCACACGCAGATCCTTGCGCGTGCTGTCTTGCAAATTCAGACATCGTGCCAATGCCACATCCACGGCAAGGCGTCGTTCATGAAACTCATCGAAAATAACGGTGCTCACACCGCGCAACTCTGGGTCATCCTGAATCCAACGTTGAAACACACCATCGGTGAGATAGATGATGCGCGTATTTTTTCCGTAACGCGTATCGAAGCGCACCGCATAACCCACGTGTTGCCCGACTTCACCGCCGCACTGCTTGGCCACCCATGTGGCGAGCAATCGCGCCGCCATTCGTCTTGGTTCGATCACCAAGGTGATCTGCTCCGCTCCAGCGGGCGTGAGAAAAGGTGGAACATTCGTCGATTTCCCCGAACCCGTCGGAGCCTTGAGCAAAATCCGGCATCCGGGCAAAGCGGCCTTTACTAAGGTATCGCGGATTTCATCAATGGGCAGTGACATCAGTGGTGAAAAAATCGATTTTTCGTTAGAACCGGAAATTTTCTCCCAAGTAGTTTTTGCGAGCCACGGGATCGTTGACGATTTCGTCGGATGTCCCTTGCAGGATTACGCGGCCATCATGGATCAAGCAGGCACGATCGACGATCGACAATGTCTCGCGCACCGAGTGATCGGTAATCAAAATCGCCAACCCATCTTGGTCGCGCAGTTCGCGCACAATGCGTTGAATGTCCTCCACCGCAAGCGGATCAACACCCGCAAATGGTTCATCGAGCATGAGCACCTTCGGGTTCGAGCACAGCGAACGCGCAATCGCTAATCGACGTTTTTCTCCACCCGACAAGGTGATGGCGAGCGAGCGAGAAAGTCGTGCGATGCCGAAACGTTCGAGCAATTGATGAGCTTCCGCAGCGCGTTGGGCGCGATTCAAATCGCCACGCGTTTCCAAAATGGCTAACAGATTATCTTCGACCGACAGATTGCGAAAGATCGAATCCTCTTGCGGCAAATAACCGAGCCCGAGCCTTGCGCGCAGATGCATCGGCAAGCGAGTGACATCCTTGCCATCTAACATCACCGTTCCTTTATCGGGATGCACCAGGCCCGCAATCATATAAAACGATGTCGTCTTGCCGGCACCGTTCGGGCCTAACAAACCGACGATTTCACCGGGATTGACGCTCAGAGAAACGTCATTGACCACGGTGCGTTTGTTATACGTTTTGCTGAGATGGCTGGCGATGAGAAGTGACATGGATCAATGCGGAAAATTATTGTGGTGGCAACGAGAATCGACCATTCCAGCCTGCGGATGTTTTGAACTCCTTGGTATCTTTATTGAACTCCAAGAATGCCTCAGGATTTTGTGATTCGAACCGACCTTCGGTGCCTTTTTGGAAAATCAATTTTCGCCCCGTGATCCGCACGACGCGGGTGGCAGCATTGTAGGAAACCTCATCACCCGATGCAAAATTCTTCACGCCATCTTTGTCGGTCGCTTCAAACGCAACACCACCTTTGCCGGTGATGTGACTCACTTTGCCGATGGAAATCGTATCTTTCTTTTTGTCTTCAGCTGCTTTTTTCGCCTGCTCTTGCGCTTTTTTTTCTTTGGGTGCAAAGAGCACCTTGACCTCACCATTCACCGTCATCGCGTATCCAGGATCGCGCACCGTAACTTGTTGCAAGAGGGTAAGCGATGAGCTCTGGCTATGGAAAAACATGCCGCCTTTGCAAGCAAAGCCCACGGCATCAATAGCGGGAGTAAAAGCTGGCATCTTTTCGGCTGGAGCCACGGGCTGCGTGGTATCGAGCGGCAAAGGAGTGAGGGTGATCGGCGCAATGGTAATCGAATGAAGCTCGGCGAATTCCTTGAGCTTAGCATCAATTTCAGCGCTGCGCCCGGTGACGGAATAGATCGATTTCTCAGCAGCGGGCTGACCCTTCGCTGGTGACTCGGCAGAAGCAGCAGGCTGTTGCGCGGGAGCATGGGCCGTGGCCAACATGGTCGCCATCAGCGCGGCATGGGTGGAGGATTTCATGACGTTATGTTCTGGTGGAGATGGATTGAGAAAACCCGAAATGGGCCCCGGGAAATAGGCGGTGAAATGCGGTTGATCCTGACCTACTTCCGTGATCAGACCTTGGCTTTGGAAGACAAAATTTTGCGCGACGACCTGCACAGAATCATCACTGCGGAGGAGTGATGTGGTGAGATTGTAGATGCAGGAATTGATTGAAAAGTATGTGTCGCCAAGCGACCTGGTCTTTTCACCATCGAGCAAATGGAGGCTGAGTTGGTTGGCATTGATCTGCTCGAGAGACTCGATGCCTACGCGCTTGGCGCGCACCGCCATGGTCAATTGCTTGTTAGGATCATAGCGTGGGATCAACAGATCCTTAATGACTGAGCCTGGCTCCATGCGCTGCAGCACCTCGCGAAAGGGATTGCTCTTTTCGTTAGACTCGACATCAAGAGCTGGTATGGGATCTTTTTTCGCAGAATCTTTTTCGCTGCGACAAGCTGGAGCGATCAGGGCGACACATGCCGAAGCCACAGGCAGAACCCAACATGTGGATCGGCCTCGAAGACTCGGAACGTGTCGCGGGGAATCAGGCATGAGCGGCGTGGTGCAAGGCTTGCAATTTGACCAACAGGGCCTCCATCTCGCCAAGCGGAATTTGGTTAGGACCATCAGAAAGCGCCTCCGCAGGATTCGAGTGCGTTTCCATGAATAAGCCATCGATGCCCGTGGCAATCGCCGCGCGAGCCAAAACGGGAGCGAGTTCACCATCGCCACCTGTGGTGCCACCATTGCCACCGGGACGTTGCACCGAGTGTGTCGCATCGAAAATCACTGGAATGCCTTCCTTGCGCATCCAATAGAGCGAGCGCATGTCGGCGACGAGATTGTTGTAGCCAAAAGTGGTACCGCGCTCGGTGAGGAAAAATTTCTCACAGCCGAAACTGCGCATTTTGTCGGCGATGTTTACGGTGTCCCATGGTGCAAGAAATTGACCTTTTTTGACGTTGACCACACGACCTGTTTTGGCGGCGGCTTCGAGCAAATCGGTCTGACGGCAGAGGAAGGCGGGGATTTGCAAAATGTCGATGAACTCGGCAGCGATCTCGGCTTGCTCCGCGGTGTGGATGTCGGTGGTGACCGGCACATTCAGCGCCTTCGAAATCTCGCCCAAAATGCGGCAACCTTCGGCAGGACCAGGTCCCCGGAAGGAACTGACCGAGGTGCGATTCGCTTTATCGAACGATGCCTTAAAGACAAACGGCGTGTTCGTGCGGGTGGTGATTTCTTTCAACGCCCGGGCCATTTCCCAAGCAAACGCCTCGGTCTCCAGTGCGCAGGGGCCGAGAATGAAAAAAGGCAGACCGTGACCAGCCTGGATGTTATGAAACGAGAACGGATGAGGAACGGGAGCGAGTGACATTACTGGTGTTTCTGATAGAGTGAGCGGATGTTTTCCAGAGCAGCTTGGAGGAGTTTTTTCTCGTTGCTGGTGAGATTGTTGACGGTCTTGGCTTCGAGCATTTCGAGGCAATCGAGCACAGATTTGGCGGCGCGAAGATTCACGGTTTTCTGGCCGGTGGCGGGATGCGGAATTTGACCGAGAAAGAGTCCAGCATTTTGCGCCTGGAGAAACAGGAATTCGTCAAAACGGGAATCTGGCTGAGGATCATGTGGCATGAGGGCTCAGTCTAGCGTCAGATTGGCCATCGGGAAAGCATGAATGTGAGCCAGATGAAAAAATTCCCCGTCGCTAGGAAAAAGCGAGGGGAATCTGTAACGATCAAGCAAGGGCATCCTGATCACTTAGATTTTTGCATTCTGTTAATTCTGAAAAATTCTGGAATTCTGTTAAAAACGACCCTCAACACAGGCAAACAATGATCTCATGAGGGAAATTGGAATGCTGAACTCCAGCCAATAAACGACGGATTTTACTGATTTAACGGATAAGAGGATTACTTTGATCAGGAATTTCCGACTCACTTGAAAAGTGAATGAGTGATCTGTTCGTCTTTCTTATAAAATCAGTATAATCCGTTAAATCCGTCGTTTCCATTTTCCTTTTCAGGATGACAGTCTTAACTGCTCGTAGGAGAGATTTCGGACCAATCGAATGAACACACATGGCACCACGAGGGGGAATCCGCCACGGGCGAGAGATTTAGCTACGACGATCAATAACGCCCGTAGCTGCTGCCGTAGTAGTAGCCGGGATTCGGCTGAGGGGTGTAGCCGCCACCGCCGTAGTTGGTGTTGTAGCCACCGCCACCATAATTGTTATTGTAGCCGCCACCGTAGGGTTGGCCAGATTGAGCTTGGTAGCGATCCTTGTTGGCTCCGGCGCTGTTCCCCATGAGCCCACCAAGACCTGCTCCAATGGCAGCACCTGCCAGTCCCTCACCTGATTGATGGCCGATGATGCCGCCAATGGCACCACCGAGCAACGCACCCGTTTGGGTATCGCGAGCGGTGTGGGAGGCATAGGGGTCATTGTACGCGCAGTTTGACAGGGCCAAGGCGGAGACAAAAACGAGAGAGGTCAGGAGTTTCATGATAATAGGGATGTTACCGCATCCAATCTTGGGACGCGAGGTCAGACGATTTTATTCAACAAATTTTTCACCAATGCCGGGCCTTGGTAGATGAACGAGGTATAGATTTGCAGCAGAGAGGCACCCGCTTGGATTTTCTGCTGCGCATCCTCCACCGAGGAAATGCCGCCGACGCCGATGATCGGGATTTTTCCATGGAGGTGCGAGGCAAAGCGCGAAATGACATGGGTGCTAAGATCGCGCACGGGAGGCCCCGACAAACCGCCCGCTTGCTCATGCAGCGGATGATGCTCGACCCCATGGCGCGACAAGGTGGTATTGGTGGCGATCAATCCCTCCAGGCCACCAGCGAGAAACACCGCAGCGAGGGCATCGATGTGATCATCTGCGAGGTCTGGTGCCACTTTGAAGGCGATCGGCACGTGCTTGCCGTGTTCTTTTGTCAGCAGCACTTGTTCTTTTTTCAAGGTCTCTAGCAACTTTGCGGTGCTCTCGGCATTTTGCAAATCGCGCAATCCAGGAGTGTTCGGCGAGGAAAGATTCACGGTCACATAATCAGCCACAGGATAGGCGGCACGCAGGCAGGCGAGATAATCTTCGTCCGCTTGCTCATTCGGGGTGTCCTTGTTTTTTCCAATATTGAAGCCGACGATGCCCGAATAATGCTTTGTCGCTCGCACGTTGCGCACTCCCTGCTCCACGCCGGGATTATTGAAGCCCATGCGATTGATGATCGACTCCTCTTGCACCAATCGGAACAAGCGCGGCTTCGGATTCCCCGCTTGAGGACGCGGCGTGATCGTGCCGATCTCGATGAAGCCAAATCCCAAGCGACCGAGCGCATCAATGGTATTGCCCTCTTTGTCGAGGCCTGCGGCAAGGCCGATGCGATTGGGAAATTTCAACCCCATGACCTCGATGGGCGACACGCATTCTTGCTCCGGAAAAAGCAGGCGCAGCAGTCCCGATTTCTCGGCAATACGCAAAGACGACAGCGACAAATGATGCGCAGTTTCAGCATTCAGACGGAAAAGGAGATCGCGAAAAATGGGGTACACGCGCGGCAGCGTAGCGGATTTGCCCGCGAGGTCGATAGCGGAATCAGGAAAAATACAGGTTGCGGCATTCTAGGATTCTTGCTGATGAAACACCTATGATTCTTGCGATAACTGTTAGGTGAATAAATGCAAAATATACAACTATCCAAAAAATCAATATTATACAACAACTGTCGCAAAGCACTGGCATTCAATGCTTTTAGGAGCGACGAAAAATCAACTTGTCGTTTTTTGCCTTTGCGATATCATCTCGCGCTGAACTAATTAACTGTTCTGCCAAAAATCCGACCATGATGAATCCTAGAGAAGACCTTCAGCATCTGCTACCAGAGACAGCACGAGAAGAACTGGTCGTTCTCCCCAAGAAGTCCATTCAGTATGCCACGATTTCAATATCGACGCTAACCTTGGGTATCGGCATCGCGATTGGGACCTTGGCGATGGGATCGACGGCGGGGGCGATAGCGCTGGTCGTGTGTTTCATCCTGTCGAGAGTGCTGGGATACTACATCAACAAGCATGAGACCATGATTGTAAGACGCTTCGAAGGCGGTCCCTCCTAGACTCTAGCCTACTTCATGCACCAGCGAAAACAGAGGCAGAATCGGGTCCTCGGGAGTGATTAGCTCCCGAGTCCCACACCACCCTGCGTACGGCTCCGTACAGGGCGGTTCCAATCAGTTTCGCTGAGCTTGCTCAGGGTAGTAAAGTGCGATCCAGA
>JBIIAI010000294.1:0-2920 GCA_044239965.1 Akkermansiaceae bacterium | reverse complement strand
AAACGGACTTTCTTGGCGCCGTGTGGCGGACAATGCTGAATTGTCCTACAGCAGTGGCTTCGGTCCCTTAGCTGCGGATGCCTCGGTGAATCTTCATAACAAACCAACTTCCTCTTTGGTTTTTTCAGCGAACTTGGGACTCTCCAATAGCGAGTTCAGAAACGTAGTCTTCGACGGTGGTGGGCTTCCGAATGCCGAGCAACTCACGGCAATGCCGCAAAGGTTTGTGATGGATTCCACCTATAAGCTGAACCCCGTGGCATTGCCAGGTCGGGTGATGGCCTTGTGGCAAGGGGGCATCAACTCCACTGCGGGCACCTTCACCGGAACCATCGCGCTGGATGCGAGCAATAGCGGCATTCTCAAGGGCAATGCGAGTGTGTCCGGCGTGGTATTCCGCCGCAATGAGCTTGAGACTGTGGGAGCAGGCTTGATCAAAATTCCCACGACAGGCGTCAAAGGCAGCTTCCGCACTGGAGCGTTTCTGATGGATCGATGAGGTTTAAGAAGGGGGGATTTTATGAGAGGGGAAGAGATGATTTCTCTTCCCCTTGATCAGTGAGGCGAAAAATTCGACTTCTCGTGATCGATCAAGCTGTCACGCTGCGGAAATAATCCATCGTTTGCGCGAGGCCTTCTTCTAACGAAAATTGTGGCACCCAACCTGCGGCGCGCAGTTTATCCGAGCTGGCGCGTGAGTGGCGGACATCGCCTGCGCGTTCGGGAAGATGCACGATCTTTGATGAACTGCCAGCCTCGCTGATGATTTTCTCGGCGAGATCTTGGATGGTGATTTGACCACCGTAGCCTGCATTGAAGGTGCCGTGAATGTCGTTCAGCGCGGCAAAGGCGAGGGCGCCTACGATGTCTTTGACGAATATGAAATCGCGGGTCGCTCCGCCATCACCGAAGATCGTAATGTCCTCATTTTTCAGGGCTTTTTCCATGAAAATCGGCACGGCAGCCGCATATGCTCCTTTGGGATCTTGGCGTGGGCCGAAGACATTGAAGAAGCGGATCGAAGTGCTGGCGAGTTTGCCCTCGCGGCGAAACATTTCGAGGTAGTATTCGCCATCGAGCTTGGTCACGGCATAAGGGCTCTTTGGCTCGGGCACCATGGTCTCGAGTTTTGGTACCGTCGGGTTGTCGCCGTAGATTGCGGCGGAGGAGGCGAGAACGATTTTTTTCACACCAGCTGCTGATGCTTCTTCGAGCACGTTGAGCAGGCCATGCACGTTGATGTCAACGCATTCACTGGGCTTGCTCATCGATTCTGGCACGCTCACCAGCGCGGCCATGTGGAAGATGTAGTCGATGCCTTGCACCGCCTCGCGGACGAGAGCGCGATCGGTGATCGATCCTTCGATCACAGTGGCATGGAGGCCGTTGAGATTTTTCGCGTATCCTGTGCGGTAGTTATCGAGCACACGGATTTCGCTAGCGATCGATTGGAAATGTTCTGCGATGTGTGAACCGATGAATCCTGAGCCGCCGGTGATGAGAATCTTCATGATGTAGGAAAAATGTGTTAGGCGTTCGCAAATGTCGTGGCGACAAGGTCTTCGAGCTCGGGCATGCGATTTTCGAGTGCTTGCACGAAGGCGAATTGGTTGCGGCAGCGGTCGATGTTTTGGCTCGGGCGCTTGATCTTGAAGTAGACATCGCCTTGCAAATAGTCGGTGAGGAAACGAATGCCGCACTCGAGCGTGAGCAGTTTGCCTGCATAGGCAAGGTGGTTTTTCTCCGCCTCGTTGAGGAAGGTCGCGGAGCGGGTATAGCCGCTGACGAGCGCTTGGAACATGTCCAATTTCAAATCCATGCCTGTCAGGTCAGTGGCGTCTTCCGCGAGCTTGGGCACTGCAGTGCGAACCATGTCGCCGAAGTCATAAAGCGCAGAGCCCGGCATGGTGGTATCGAGATCGATCACGCAGACACCTTCCGCGGTGACGTCGTCGAGCAATACGTTGTTGAGCTTGGTGTCATTGTGTGTGACGCGCTCGGGGATTTCGCCCGATGCAATCAAATCGACAATGCGTGAACAATCGGCCTCGTGGGCACGGACAAAATCAATCTCGGCGGCAACCTCAGCGGCGCGCTGGTGGCTATCTGCCTCCAAGGCAACGAGAAATGCCTCAAAGCGATTGCGCGTGTGGTGGAAATGCGGGATCGTCTCGTGCAAGCGCTCGCCCGGCAGACCTGCGGCGAGTTTCTGGAATTCACCAAAGGCGCGCGCGGCTTGGTAGGCTTGCTCGGTAGTCTCTAACACATCGTAGCCGCGAGCACGTTCGATGAAAGCATAGGTGCGCCAGCAGTTGCCATCTGCATCAATCGCGTAAGGCTTGCCATCGCGAGCAGGAATGCAAGTCAGCGTGCGACGATAGGCTTCTGGATGTCCTTGCTCGAGCAACAATTGCAAGCTATGCCGTGTGACTCGATCAACGTTTTCCATCAGTTGCACAGGGTTTTTGAAAACGTTGTGATTGATGCGTTGATGAATGTAGCGCAGGCGCTGACCCGCTGCGTCATACCACGCGCAGTAGGTATCATTGATGTGACCCGAGCCGTAGGGATAGGCGTGCACGAAGTCGGCACGCATGTCGAAAAGGGTGGAAATGTAACGGAGATTGTGCATGAGAAAAAATTTCGGTTAGAGTGAAACAGGATATTCACCTGCATCGATGAGGGCGCGGATGTTTGCCACAACGTGCGGTTTGTCATCGGGGTAGGTGACGCCGAACCACGAGCTAGTGGTCGGCAGCACGGCGCAATCAGCTTGACCATTGTGGATGAATTCATCGACGACCGTGGGGATGTAGCACTCGGATTTTTCTTGCGTGCCGTGATCCTTGAGAAAGCGAGTGAAATGATCCTCAATGTGATGCATGAAGGCATGGCTGAAGGCCCAGAAATTCATCGAAAC
>JBIIAI010000113.1:0-9849 GCA_044239965.1 Akkermansiaceae bacterium | reverse complement strand
TGCAGGCAATCCCTCAAGCCCGACCATCACTCAACTATAAAAAAGCCCTGTTTATCAGGGCTTTTTTTGTGTTCGGGTAATTTTAGCGGCGACTCTGGGTCATCATGAATTCATTGCCTTCGGGATCGATGCACATCGCCAAATGTAGCGGATCTTCTGGTGTGTCGTTCGGCTCAGATGTGAGACTGCCGCCGCATTCGATCAGGCGGGTGATGCCTTCGCGCAGATCATCGAGCTGAAAAGACAATCCGGTCCATGTCCGTTTGCCCTCACCGCCGCCATGAATTCCGAGTGTTGCCCCGGCGACGACAATTTCGCTCCAGACCTCGCTCTCGAAACTGACTACGCCACCAAACAGCTCGCCGTAGAATTTGAGACAACGCTGCCAATCTGCGGCCCACAACACATATTTTACTTTTACAACCTGCATGGCCAGATGGTTCACCAGAATGGGAGAGTTTGCAATCTTTGTTGGATGGAAACTGAGATTCGATGCCGGGTAAGACCTACCATCGAATTCTGCTGCTCCGACCATCACGCAAAAGTGACTTTTTCACTAGGAGGAGGATTGATAGTGGCGCGTCGATGCTTTGGCATTCGATCAGACGCTAATAGAGGTCACTCCAGTGTATAGTAACTCTTGTCAAAATTAGCGCGGTATTCCTTGGCAATGCTCTCAATCCAAGGCACGCAGATTTTTCTTGGGATTTCTAATGATTCAATTGTGGCACGCTAAGTGCTAGATATCGCATGAGCTGCTGAGGCGGCTCGCTCATCCATGAATCGAAATATGCCAGAAATACGACAAGTGCTAGCGTTTGTTGCGATCGTCGAGACGGGAAGTTTCACGCTCGCGGCAAAAAGGCTGAATTTGACGCAGTCGGCGATCAGTCATTCCCTTCGTTCGTTGGAGGACTCATTGAACGCTCGGTTGCTGGATCGCAAGGGGAAAAGCCACAGCTTGACGCGTTCAGGCGAGGTTTTTCTCAAGCATTCACGCGCAGTGTTGTCCGAGCTGGACTTGGCTGTGCGCAATATGGACGCTCTTCAGCAGCGTGCCGGTTAAGATTTTTCCTCATCATTGTGTCTAATCGCCCGATTGCGACTTTGGTTGCATCGGGCGATTTTTTTTGGATGCAGAAAATACGCGCAGTCCACGACAAAATATGCGCAGCATTTTCGAAAAAAAGATTTGTTTCTGAACTTGTTATTTTTCCGCTTCTTCATATCCTATCCGCGAGACCGCAGTGTCTCAGATCTTTTTTCTCATGAATGCTTCGATACGACCTCTCTGCGCAATTTGGAATTCCTCAATTGGAAAAAAATACTTAGTGGCACTTACCGGTTTGGTGTTGGTGTTATTTTTGGCGGGTCACCTAACAGGAAACTTGCTCGTTTTTGTAGGACAGGAGGCTTTTGATGAGTATGCAGAATTTCTGCACACGATGCTTCACGGAGCAGGCGTGTGGATTGCTCGTATCACCTTGCTCGCTTGTCTTGTGATTCACGTGGTAGCAACCATCGCTTTGACTCGTCAAAACGCAGCTGCGTCTCCCAAGTATCAGCACGAGAAAACAATTCAGGCAAGTCGTTCCTCGCGCATCATGATTATCAGCGGGTTGACGATTCTTGCTTTTGTGGTCTATCACTTGCTGCATTTCACGGTTCGCATTGATTCTCATCTCGCCGAGCTTGCGAAAGAAAGTCCATATCAAATGGTCATCGCCGGTTTCTCAAGTGGCATCGTCGTTTTGTTTTACGTGATCGCCATCAGCTTGCTATGCTCCCACCTTTCTCATGGCGTGCAGTCGATCTTCCAAACTCTCGGCCTCCGCTCGAAAAAATCCGCGCCGTTGATTTCTTTCATCAGCAAAGCATACGCGCTAGTCATCTGGCTCGGTTTCCTCTCCATTCCCGTTGCGATTTATTTCTTCAAACTCGGACGCTAACCTTTTTACCCACGCAGATCTTATGTCCATTGTCCTCGATAGCAAAATTCCTTCCGGTCCACTCGATCAAAAATGGTCGAAGCATAAGATGGACTCGAAACTCATCAACCCAGCGAACAAGAGAAAATTCACCATTCTCGTTGTTGGCTCTGGTCTTGCTGGTGGTGCCGCCGCTGCAACACTTGCCGAGTTGGGTTACAAGGTGAAATGCTTTTGCTACCAGGATAGCCCTCGACGTGCTCACTCGATCGCCGCTCAGGGCGGTATCAATGCTGCGAAAAACTACCAGAACGATGGAGACTCAGTGCGCCGTCTGTTTTATGATACGATCAAAGGCGGTGACTTCCGCAGTCGTGAGGCCAACGTGCATCGTCTCGCCGAAGTTTCTACCAACATCATCGACCAATGCGTGGCGCAAGGAGTTCCTTTCGCCCGTGAATATGGTGGCCTGCTCGACAACCGTTCTTTCGGCGGCGCTCAGGTATCGCGCACCTTTTACGCTCGTGGCCAAACCGGACAACAATTGCTGATCGGCTGCTACCAAGCGCTGGAAAAAGAAGTGCACAAAGGTGGTGTGCAAATGTTTCCTCGCACAGAAATGCTCGATGTGGTTCTTGTCGATGGACATGCCAAGGGCATTGTCGTCCGTGACATGGTAACTGGAAAAATTTCTTCTCACTCAGGTGATGCGGTGATCATGGCTACAGGTGGCTACGGCAACGTATTCTTCCTTTCCACGAATGCGATGGGATGCAACGTGACGGCTGCATGGCGTGCAGCGCGTCGTGGCGCTCTATTTGCCAATCCTTGCTACACGCAAATCCATCCGACTTGCATTCCGGTGTCGGGTGATTACCAATCGAAGCTGACATTGATGTCCGAATCGCTTCGTAATGATGGCCGCATCTGGGTGCCAAAATCCAAAGAAATCGCAGAAAAACTGCGCAACAAGCAAATACTGCCGGATTCGGTGAAAGACGAAGACCGCGATTATTTCCTTGAGCGCAAGTATCCATCATTTGGCAACCTTTCACCACGCGATATTTCCTCGCGCGCCGCCAAAGAATGCTGCGACGACGGGCGTGGTGTGGCTCCTACAGGACTTGGTGTTTATCTCGACTTCCGTGATGCCATCAATCGTCTCGGTGAGCCTGCGATTCGTGCGCGTTATGGCAACTTGTTCCAGATGTATGATAAGATCGCTGGCGAGGACCCTTACAAGCAGCCGATGATGATTTATCCTGCCGTCCACTACACCATGGGTGGCTTGTGGGTGGACTACAACTTGATGTCAAACGTTCCTGGACTGCACGTCTTGGGCGAAGCAAATTTCTCGGATCACGGGGCGAACCGACTTGGTGCTTCCGCGCTGATGCAAGGTCTAGCAGATGGCTATTTCGTCATTCCAACAACCATCGCAAATTACCTCGCTACACAAACTCCAGGCAAGTGCAGTGTCAATGATGATGCCTTCAAGCAAGCCGAAGCCGAAACCTCAGCTCGTGTCAACAAGCTGGTCGGCATTAAGGGCAAACGCACGGTAGACTCTTTCCATCGCGAGCTCGGCTTGATGATGTGGGATAACTGCGGCATGGCGCGTAACAAAGCTGGATTGGAAGAAAACATTCGCCGCATCCCCGAAATTCGCGAGGAGTTCTGGAACAATGTCTGCATTCCAGGCTCGGGCAACATGGCAAACATGGAGCTCGAAAAAGCAGGCCGCGTTGCGGATTTCCTCGAATTTGCCGAGACCATGTGCTATGATGCCCTGGCGCGCGAGGAATCCTGCGGTGGTCACTTCCGTGAGGAACACCAGACCCGTGCGGGCGATCCCGACGTCGATAGTGGTCTCGTAGCCCCTGGCGAAGCAAAGCGCGATGATGCAAACTTCGCCCACGTGGCTGCCTGGCAATACAATGAAGGCCAAGCTCCGACGCTTCATAAGGAACAACTTCAATATGAAGAAGTGAAGCTTTCCGTTCGTTCTTATAAATAATTTTTTCATCATTTGACCATCTTTTCCTATGCTCAACCTCACACTCAAAGTCTGGCGTCAGAAAACTCCTCAAGATCAGGGGAGCATCGAAACTTATGATGCGAAAAACATTCCCGAAGAGGCTTCTTTTTTGGAAATGTTAGACATTGTCAATGGACGCATCATCGAGACCGGTGGTGAGCCAATTCACTTTGACCACGATTGCCGCGAAGGCATTTGCGGCATGTGCTCACTTACCATCAATGGTGTTCCTCACAGCAAGGAAAAAGGCATCACGACCTGCCAGGTTCACATGCGTAAGTTCCAAGAAGGTGACACGATTTGGATCGAGCCTTTCCGCGCTCGTGCATTCCCCGTGATTCGCGATCTAATTGTCGATCGTAGCGCGATGGATCGGATCATTGCTTCCGGTGGCTACATCGACGTGCGCACAGGTTCTGCTGTGGATGCAAACTCTCTGCCGATTCCCAAGGCTGATGCTGATTCAGCATTTGACGCCGCCGCGTGCATTGGTTGTGGCGCGTGCATTGCTGCTTGCAAAAATTCATCTGCAATGCTTTTCACCGCAGCCAAGGTTTCTCACCTCGGTCATTTGCCTCAAGGCCAGCCTGAGCGCGATAAGCGTGTGTTGGCGATGGTGCGCCAGATGGATGCCGAAGGTTTTGGTAACTGCACCAACCAATATGAGTGTGAAGCTGCTTGTCCCAAGGAGATTAGCGTTGACCACATTGCGCGCATGAACCGCGACTTCGCTGCCGCGCTTGTGAAGGAGCAGTTGCTCTCGTAAAATATTCTAACGCTTTTGGCATTTGGCGCAGTAATAACTGCTGCGCTGAGCCTGAGTGATTTTGCTGATGGGCGTGTTGCAAATGCGGCACGGCAGAGCTTCGCGTTCATAGACGAATAGTTCTTGGCGAAAGTAGCCGGGTTCGCCGTTTTCTCGTAAAAAATCTCGCAAGGTGGTGCCGCCTTGATCGATGGATTTTTGCAATACGGTTTTGATGCACTCGACCAATGTGCTGATCCGCTTGCGCGAAACTTCATTCGCCGCAGTGGTCGGACGGATGCCGGCTTGGAAAAGAGATTCCGAGGCATAGATGTTGCCTACGCCGACTACGACCGCGTTGTCCATGAGTGCGACTTTGATTGGGCGCTTCAGATTTTGTAACGATTGAAACAATCCGTTAGGGTGAAAATCATCGCTCAGGGGCTCGGTACCAAGTGCGGCGAACAAAGGATGGGCGAGCGGTGTGGCTCCATGGTAGTATGTGACAATGCCGAACCGCCGTGGATCATGGTAGCGGAGTTGTAGGCCTGAAGATAGGGTGATGGCGATGTGGTCGTGCGTGCGAAAATCCGTTGCAGGATCAATGATTCGCAAGCTTCCTGACATACCAAGGTGGATGATGAGGTGATTTTGGTCCTCAAGCTCTATGATCAGATATTTCGCGCGGCGCGATACACTGTGGATGATTTTTCCTTCAATGTCTTGGATGCTTTGAGGGACTGCTTGTCGCAGATCGCGACGGCGAATGATCAGTTCGCGCACAGTCATGCCTACCAGATGGGGCTCTATGCCGCGGCGTGTGGTTTCGACTTCGGGTAGCTCGGGCATGGTAAAAAAGGTGAATTCGTGAAAAGGAGATTATTTCAACGAGGCTTGGGCGAGCTCGGTGTATACGCCGTTTTGAGCAACGAGTTCATCGTGTGTGCCGTGCTCGACGATCGTTCCATCCTTTAGAACATAAATGCGATGGGCATTGCGCACAGTGGAGAGACGGTGTGCGATCACGAAGCATGTGCGCTCACTACGCAAGGTCTCCAACGCTTCTTGCACAAGTCGTTCAGTATGATTGTCGAGTGCAGAAGTTGCTTCATCGAGCAACAGAAGTGGAGGGTTTTTCAATAGCGCGCGGGCAATCGAGAGTCGTTGTTTTTCTCCACCCGAAAAACGCACGCCACGTTCGCCTGCAACGGTATCGAGGCCTTCGGGAAGTTCTCTCACAAAAGTTGCTGCATTCGCGGATTCGAGTGCTTGCCAAATTTCTTCATCGCTGGCATCGGTCTTGGCGAGTTGCAGGTTCTCGCGCAAGGTGGTGTTGAAAAGGAAACTCTCTTGGGTGACGTAGCCAGTGTGATCGCGTAACCATTCTTTTGATAACGTTTCAATAGGTTTCCCATCTAACAAAATCTGACCGCTACTCGGATCATAAAAGCGGGTCAGCAAATTGAGGATGGTGGATTTTCCTGCTCCCGTGGGGCCGACGAGGGCGATCGTCTGGCCGGGAGCTGCATGCAATGTCAGGCCGCTGACAGCAGGCGCTTCCTCGCCATAGGCAAAGGCAACTTGCTCGAAGCGAACTTCGCCACGAAACTGCTCGGGCCGATCACCTTCGGTGAGGTTGCTTTCGTCTGGGGTATCAATGATGGCGAAAACTCGCTTGGCCGCGACGACACCACGCGTAAAGGTTTGCGAGAGGTTGTTGATGCGAGAAATGGGATCAAAGAGAAAGCCCCAGGCAACGAGAAATGACATCACGGTGCCGGGTGTGATTTTACCCTCGATGGCCCACCAGGCTCCAAAGGCGACCATGATGATGATGCCGGATTCGGCGATCAGAGAAACTGCGGGCCAGACGATGGATTGTCCGCGCATCACATTCATGTGTTTTTCTCCCACCTTACGCGATGCGGTATCGAAGTGATCGAGCGCCTCGGGCTCGACGGTGTAGGCTTTGATTTGTCGAATGCCAGCGAGGTTGTCGTGCAGCAGAGCATGTAGTGCCGAGGATGCCTCTGAGGATTCGCGCCATTTGGATTCTGATCGCTTCGACCACCATGAGGTGATGAGACCGATGAAGGGCAGGGGAATGAGCGTGACTAACGTGAGTTGCCATGAGTGGAAAAACATGTAGCCGAGCACGATCAGAAACTGCAAAACGGCGGCGAGTGCTTGATCGATGCCCTCAATGACCACGCGGTCCATGGTTGGCACGTCATCGGCGACGCGCGTCATGATTTCTCCTGATGATTTGGTATCGAACCACTTCACGGGAAGGCGCTGGAGTTTGTCGTAAAGCTCGACGCGAATCAGGTGGGTGATTTTCAGCTCCAACGCATTGTTAAAATACGTGCGCAGTGTGAAAAGAAGCTGCCTACCGCCGATGGCGAGCACTCCTAATGCAGCGGTGGGAATGATCAGGTCTAACCGTTTTTGTGGGATGATCACATCGATGAAGCGCATCGTGACTGCGGGCAGCACCAAAATCAATGCTGTGCAGGCGAAGGCAAGAACCAAGGACAGCACACTGCTCATGGGAAAGCGTAGGGTGTGCTGAATGATGCGGCGGAGTGTGGACATGGAGGATTGTTAGAGTTGAGGCTGGAACGCGCTATGCGTCCGCCACGGTTACTCAACTTCCACGATCAAGTTGATCTCGACGGCGACGTTGAGAGGAAGAGCTGCCGCGCCCAAAGCGGTGCGTGAGTGCTTGCCTTTTTCGCCGAAAATTTCGATTAATAGTTCCGATGCTCCGTTGATGACCTTCGGATGATCGTAAAAGTCTGCTGCGGAGTTCACAAAGCCATTGAGTGCGACGATGCGGGTGACGCGGTCAATGCTGCCGATTTCTGAGGCAATCACAGCGAGTCGATTGAGAATGATGATGCGTGCCCCTTCTTGTGCTTCCTCAATGGATACATCGCGCGGCACCTGACCGATCACTTTTTTCTCCCCATCGATGGGAAGTCCGCCAGAGAGGAACAGCAAGTTACCAGTGCGGACACAGTTGACATAGGCGGCGACAGGTGCGGGGACGGATGGCAGAGTGAGGCCCAAGCGGGCAAGATTTTCGGTAGCAGTCATGGTATCGTATAAAGGAAAAGTTATTGCTTTTTGTCCGTAGGTGCAGCGCTGGGGAAATTCCCACTCAGTAGGTTGAGCAAATTGTTGCCATCACGGGAAAGACTGGCCTGTTTGCCTTCACCGCTGAGCAGTCCCCGTGTTTTGAAGCGATGCGGGATGTCAGAAGGTCGGACCATGGTGATGGTCGGCTGAGTTACCCTCCGGTCGCTCGCCACGATGCCTAGCGGCATGCCTGTCTCAGAAAAAGACACTTCCCACGAACTGCATGCTTTGGCTGCGTTGCTGCGGATGAGCCATGGGTAGCGCGTGGCGATGTCGATGGCGCCACTGTTCGGCATGGTGACTTTGTAGTAGGCCGGATAGCTTGCGAGATATTGAGAAAAGCTCAAATTCGGGTTGGCCTTGTGTGCGAGGAAATATCCGGCCACATCGGCTCCAGCGAGGTTCATGCCATTGAAATTGCCATGGTAGTTGAGCTGTTTCGGCGCCCACTCGCTGAAACGGCCGCTGAGCATCAGTGCTATTTCGAGGTGCACGTGGGCACGAACGCGCGTAATGCCTTCACCCGTGTAGCCCATACGCCCAAGCACAGCCCCTTTGGAGACGGGATCATTGAGTTTACAGGTGATGTCAGCCAAGTGAGCGTAGAGGCTGTAAACAGGAGAGTTGTCCCAATTGTGCTCGATGACGACGTATTTCCCGTAATTGCTACGTCCTGCGATTTCGCTGATGTAGGCGACTTTGCCCTCGGCGATGGAGCAGACCAAGTCGAGTGGGTTGCCTGCTTTGTCCCGCTTGATCGGTGCGATGTCGATGCCTTCGTGGAACTTGGTCTGAATCACTTGGTCACCCACGCGCATGCTGGTGCGCACGTAGCCATAAGATCCGCCTTCCCAAGGTTGGGTGTGTTCGTTGTCAAAGTAACGATCCACGTACATGTAAAATTTTTCCGGTTCTCCCGAAAAAAGGTGCTGATTCTCGGTGGGCAACACGAGATCGATGGCAGCCATAGCCAGTGAACTGAGACCGAGCAGGCTCAGAGTGAGAAGAGAGGTGATGAAACGCATGACTGAAGCAGGAATTATTTCTTTTTCTTATCCTCACCAATGCGCGGTGCAAGTTTATCGTATTCCTTGATTTCTGCTTCCTGAATGCCATTCCAGACGACAAGAACTCCGTCTTTTACGGATTGATCGATGATCACTCCATCCACTACGCGACCATTCACAGCAGCGATTAGCATTTTTCCTTGATTGGCCATCGTGATATTTTCCAGACGGCTGGCTGCAGATTTGCGGAGTTGAAAAACGATACCGTAATCACTTTGATTATCGGAAAGGAAAGGGCTGAATGCCGTGATGTCCTTGGTGGAAAACTCGGGCGAGCGGGAAAAGTAGCGCTTTTTCCCGCCGATGGTTTGCTCGAAAATCATCTTCGGATTGTTATTCACGTCGGTTTCGAGGTGAAACGAAACGGCCATGTTTTTGCCTTTTTTATCACCGGCCCATGAAGGTGCGATGCTAAGGAGTAGAACGAGAATGATGCGCATCATGCGGTGGTTCATGCCGTCATCATGCCCGAATCTGCGACCTTGGCAAGGGCAAAATCGGGATGGAAATTTTCGTCACCACTGGACTGATTTTTTCAGGGGTGCTCGATCCAGCGCATGTTGCGGATTTCGCGTGGACCTTGCCAATGTTGGCCACTGACGCTTTGCTTTTTGCCATCGATGATCACATTTCCGCTGGGGCTGATGCTGCATTCGGTGATGGTGCTCCAGTCGGCGAGTGCTGCGGAATGTTGCGGGTCGAGCGACTGAAAATCGTCTGCGCGCAGGGTGATCTTCTGCCATTCAGGAGAGGCTACAAGTTTTCGAAGACAGGCATAGCTGATCGCGGGTTTGCGTGAATCGAAGGCTCCCCAGCCATTGCTGACGACTGTCATGACAAGTTGGTTTTCGCTGGCGCTGCGGATCTCGAATTCCAGCGCGGCTCCTTTGCGACCACGCCAAGCGGGATCTTTGAGTTTTCGCGTGCTGG
>JBIIAI010000351.1:0-2934 GCA_044239965.1 Akkermansiaceae bacterium | reverse complement strand
TTGCGTCAAGACTACGAGAGAAAAGTTTGGGATCTCTACGTCGATGGCAAACTCACTGGTGCGGACTTGCGTTTTGAAAAACAAGGCATTCTCAATGCCCTGCACATTTTCGGATCGACGGAAGCAGACGTTTTGCTTGATGACTTGCAGGTAATCCCTTCTAACATGCTTTTCCCGGATGCGGACAAAGATGGCATTCCTGATAGCGTGGAGGTTGCAAATGGCTCGAATCCTAACCTCAAGGATCGCGATGCCATCGACCCTGTGACCGGCAAGTCATATTTGCAAAAATATTTGCAGCAACTCTGGCCAGATGATGCGCCAGCGGGCACAGGCACGTACGTGGCTACTGGCACGAGCATACCGCCGTTGACCTTGCCTGAGCACACGCCAGTCGGCGCGCTGAAGGGCAACTTTTCTGTAGGAGGTGATGGCTCTGCGAGCTATTCCGTTCCCATCGATGTGCCCAAAGGCACATCGGGCATGGAGCCGCAATTGTCCTTAGGATATTCGAGCAATGGAGGCAACAGCATCTGCGGTCTTGGCTTCGCGCTCTCGGGCTTACAAAGCATCACTCGGGGCCCCTCCTCCTTGAAAAAAGATGGATTCATCGACGGCGTCGACTTTGATGAAAAAGACCGTTTCTTCCTCAATGGTGAACGCTTGGTGTGTGTCTCAGGCACTTATGGCATGGACGGTTCGATTTACCGCACAGAAATGGATTCCTACTCACGGATCAAGCTTTTTGGAAACGCTAATAGTGGCCAAGGCTCCTATTGGCAGGTGCAGACCAAAGCAGGTCTCACGATGGAATTTGGCAAAACCAAAGGCTCCAAAGTAACATGCCAGGGTGCTCCCGCCCCCCTTTCATGGGCGGTCAATCGCGTGTTGGATGTGAAGAGCAATTATTACGATGTTCTTTATGCAGAGGGGCCTAGTGATGCCTCCATCGCCAATGATGCACCGACCACTTACACAAACACTTCGATCAATTCTCATCGTGTAGCTGAGATCAAATACACAGGTAATCTTACGGCAAATCAGCAGCCCTACATTACGGTTAGATTCAACTACGAGGATCGCACAGACAAGAGTTTTGCCTACACCTATGGTATCAAGTCAGAAAGCAACAGGCTCCTCGCATCCATCAAAGTCATTACGGATTCCTACGTCAATCACACCTACCAACTTGCTTACAATACCAGCGCACAGACTGGACGTAGCATGCTACAAGCATTGAGCAAAAATGTCACTGGCGGCACAGGGCCGCTGACTACAACGTTTCATTGGGATGCTCATGTGGGGTCCTTGCCCTCATCCATGTGGTTTAATGCTTCACATGTTAGCTCAGGAAATTTGCCTCAATTGTATGAATATGGCAGCAACCAAAACAATGACGGTGAAATCATTTCTTTTGCTTCACTGGAAGAAAATAATACTGTCGTTCATTTGACTGGAAATGCATGGCGAGCCAAGGGGGTTAACTATATTGTTACGCCGAATACGAAGCTTACATTTGACTACAAAGCGAGCAGCAATCCGCGTTCGGAAATTGTTGCGATTGGCTTAGACTCAAATCTTACTCCAGATTCGACGAGGATTTATCAAATCGACGGATCGCAAGCGGAATACAATCAAACCTATAAACCAGGAACTGTTCACAATGCAGGTTCTTACGGCAATTGGGTAACGATTACCATTCCCATTGGCGCCCACTTTACAGGCAATGCTTCACACCTAGCTTTGATTAACGATGATGACAATCAGCAAAACGGTATTGGCGAATGCCACTTCCGCAACATTCGAATTTATGAAGCGGGGCAAACAGATGGTCTTATTACGTTTCAATCAAATCAATGGGAAGTTCCCGAGTTAACCTCCTCCTCTTGGGTTGATCGAGGATACAACTTCGTTGATATCAATTCTGATGGACTAATTGACATCGTTCGCAATGCGATCATTGAGGCATCCACGCTGAATGTAACTAGCAGCGTGCGCCAAACCTTGTTGAATTATGGCGCTGGCTGGACTTCGGAAGATCAAACTTGGCAACTCCCCCATGGAGCTTATTTGAGTAGCAATGACGGAGACGCTACGGATACCGCCTTCAGTTATGTAGGAGGTTCATCGACCTTCACCGACTTCAATGCAGATGGCAGACCTGACATTATGCAACGTTCCTTCATGGACAGTTTTGATGGCGCAGACACCGCAATCGTAAACTTCCAATCACAAGTGAACAATGGAAACGGTTGGACACCTACAACACTTTACTCCTATCCTTTTTCTACTCATCGTCAGTCTGGATATGCATCCTCGACAAACAATCGCTTCCGTGATTGGCTGGAGACGGATCTCAATGGTGATGGCTTTACTGATCTGATCGCCAATCCATACCGCGGTGAAACCAAGGGCATTATCAAACCTTCGTTCCATTACGAATCGAACTACAACAGAGCGAATGATGAATTCATGACCTTGCTCTACAACCCACTTGCTCTAGGTTTTAACTATTGGACAGTATCAGGGATAGCTTCCACAAATGGCACCATCACAGATCTTGGATATACCACCCCAAATGCCGCAGATCCGACACAAAAAGGCTACATTTCTCAGGGGATTGGCAAAGATGATCTTGGGCGTGGATTGATCGACCTCAATGGAGATGGCCTCCCTGAATTGTATGCTGCTAGTAACTCGGTTACAAAAACATTCAAAAACATGGGAGATGGATGGGACTGGGTAAAGTTACCAGATAACACTTGGATATGCCATGACAAGCCTGCCATGCGCTTGCCAAAAGCCATCGTAAATGCAAGTGGTAGCTCTCAGGGATGCCGACTCGTTGACCTCAATGGCGATGGACTTCCTGATTTTTTGCGTGGGTTGAGCTCTTTTACTGGAGAGCACGCGCAGCCCGGCAACCAACTGAGT
>JBIIAI010000293.1:0-2945 GCA_044239965.1 Akkermansiaceae bacterium | reverse complement strand
TATGATGAAAACGATGTTCGGTGGGGATGGATTTTTTTCGGCATAAAGTGGCGCCGAGAGCGTCAGTAACAGCAGACAGGTGAGAAAGGGTTTCATCGGAGTTGATCGTGATTGAAAAAAAGACGGGGTTTTTTGCGTGAGTGACAAGATGGTGCACTCACGGAAATGTACATTCCCATTTTCCTAAAGTCTCGCAAGCTCTTTTTGCTGCATGTTTGATCATTTTGGGACGATCATCTGAATGTGAGTTGCTTCGGGAATTGCCAAGATGCCGAGCATTTGCTATGATGTTCAACGTGCCTCTGCCGCTCACACCAGTACTACCCGACGTCTCATCGTCACAGGACATCGAGTCGATGTGGGAGGTATTGCTTCACAACGATGACCATAACGAGATGGAATACGTTTTGCTGAGTCTCAGGAAAGTGTTCAGTCACCCTGCGCAACTTGCTTGCAAGATTATGATGGAGGCTCACCAAAGAGGCTCAGCCGTTGCAGAAGTGGAAGCTCGTAACGAAGCGGAAAAGCACTGCGCGCAACTTCGTGCTCTGGGGCTTAGCTCTACCATTCGCAAAATATGATGCACAAATCGATCATTCCCTGGCTCACAGCGGCAAAGGTTTTTCCACCTGTGCATCATGCCTCAGACGAGGGCCTGCTTTGCCTCGGTGGTGATCTCTCCATGGAGCGGCTGTTGCTCGCCTATCGCAGTGGAATTTTTCCCTGGTATTCGGATGATCAACCGATCCTTTGGTGGTCGCCCGATCCCCGCTGCGTCATGATTCCTCAAGACATCCGCATCAGCCACAGCGTGCGCAAGTCGCTGCGTCGCGGAGAATTTACCCTAACGAAAAACCAAGTGTTTCGCGAAGTGATCGGCCTTTGCCGCGATTTGCCGCGTCATGGACAAGATGGCACGTGGATCACGCCAGAAATGGAGCAAGCATACATCGCGTTGCATGATGCAGGATACGCGGATTCTTATGAAGCTTGGCAAGATGGCGTTCTCGTCGGCGGACTCTACGGCGTGCGCATCGGCAACGCCTTCTTTGGCGAGAGCATGTTTTCGCATGTGAGCAATGCTAGCAAAGCGGCCTTTGCGGGAATGATTCATTCGTTAGTCAACGAAGGAGTAACGCTCTGCGATTGCCAAGTTGCGAATGATCACACGTTGTCCCTCGGTGCGATCGAAATTTCGCGCAGGGAGTATTTGCAGCGGCTTTCTTTGGCAATTTTAGAGGATCAATGGTAAATTCATCGATAAACGAACGGTAATGTTGTCTAAGTAGACAGCTAGGGCGATTCTCCAATGTGACAACAATGTCACAAACGATCTGTGGGCGGCACTTGTGTGACAGTATATGTATTTTCGTGTTGCGCCGATGAAACGAAGTCGTCACACGAACAATCACTACACACCATGAGAAGACAAATTACAAAAACCGCCATCGCCCTGGGCCTTTTGACATGGGCAAACGCCGAAGAAATACCAATGACCGATATCTCTACGGAGAGCGTTTCCACTAGTTCTGCGACCGGTCTACTGCTAGGCAAATTAACTGGCGAAACGACTATGGACCGTATGTGGTCCGCATTCACTCTCTACAAGAATGATAACAATCCGATTCTTCAAGAATTCGCTGTTCAAGGGCGCTTGCAACTTCAAGGTGCCGACGGTCATGCTGACACCGGACATTTTGATGCATCTCAGCGCAATGACGAAAGCATGTGGGGTGACGATCTCGATATTCGCCGTGCACGTCTTGGATTCAAATCTAAGTGGTTAAACAACTACAAATTGGAAGGTCAAATCGACATTGATCCAAATCTGCAACCAGATCTGTATCACGGTATTTACGATCTCTATTTGACCTATGCTCCCTCGGACACATTCAACCTTTCGGTTGGTAAAACTAAGGTAAAATTCTCTCGTGAACAAGAAATTTCCTCCAAGGAAATCATCACCATTGAGCGTGGAATGCTTTCCAACATGCTATTCCCCGGTGAGCTTACCGGTGTTTGGACAAGTGGAAAAGGAATCGGCGAAAATTGGCTGTATGAAGCTGGTTTCTATGGTAATGAGCGAAATCAGGAGTTCACTGACCGTGACGGTGGCTTGATCTTCCTAGGCAAAGTCGGCTACGATTACTCAACTGCGCTCGGACTTGATAGTGCTGTAGCCAGCGTGCACTATATGCACAACACGGAGCCAAATTTCCAAGGAAATCATACCAGCACAGCTTCAACCACAGCTTTGAAATCCCCTAACTTCAGTGACTCGTTTGCTATCACCAACGACATTTCCCAAGGCCGCTTTGGTCTAGTAACGGAAGCACTATTTGCTGATGGCCAAGGCAGTCAATCTGATGTGATGGGTTTCACAATCATTCCTTCCTATTTTATCTATGACGGTGTGCAACTTGTGGGACGTTTCCAAGTCGCTACCAGCGATGACGCCAACGATCTTACCTTGCCAAGCCGCTACGAAGGTCTCGCACCGAGCATGGGCGACAAGAAAGGGGATAGCTACATGTCCACCTACCTTGGCCTGAGCTATTACATCTACGGCCACAAACTCAAGCTCATGGGTGGAATCGAATACTCCACTCTAGAAGGTAACACCAGCGGCGGCGATTATGATGGCTACACGGCAATGGGGGGCTTGCGCTTCTCTTTCTAATCGATTACAATTCTGAGACAATCTAATCATTTACCAAAAACTATAAACATAGTAATTAAAACACGCATTATGAAATTTGTATCCACACTATTGCTCGGCGCTGTCTTCACAGCCATGGCTTCCTCGCAAACTCTCAGCCTCAAAGGTAGCGATACCCTCGGCGCAAAGCTTGTTCCTCAGCTTGCGGAAAAATTTCGTGCCGCTGGTAACAAAGGCATCAAATTTGAAATCGCCGCAGAGGGTTCCACCACAGCGTTCCCAGCTC
>JBIIAI010000291.1:0-2957 GCA_044239965.1 Akkermansiaceae bacterium | reverse complement strand
GTGCGTCGTTCATCGCTCGATGTGCCTGCGGGCCAAATTCAGACCGATGAGGGTAGCTTGATGATCCGCACGAGCGGTCAGGCTTTTAACGAAGGCGACTTTGCCAACATCATGGTCGTGAACAATCGCGGTGCTGCCGTGAAGCTTGGTGACGTTGCCAAGGTCAGCGATGGTTTTGAAGAAAATCGGAAAATTCTCCGCTTCAATGGCAAGCCGGCTCTCCTCGTCGAGGTATTGCGTTTGAATACGGAGAGTGCCCTAGAGATTGCCGAAAACGTTAAAGCCTACGCCGCCAAAGCTCCGCAACGTTTTCCCTCAGGAATCAGCCTGCATGTGTGGGATGACTCATCCATCGAACTGAAAGGTCGTTTGTCCTCGCTGGGCAATTCCCTGTGGCAAAGCTGTTTTCTCGTAATGTTAGTGCTCGGTCTGTTCCTTCGTCCAAGTATTGCTTTTTGGGTTCTTGTGGGAATTCCTGTTTCTTTCGCAGGCACTTTGTGGGTGATGCCGTACATGGGTTTGACGATCAACGTGATGACAATCTTTGGTTTCATCATTGCGGTTGGCCTTGTGGTCGACGATGCGATTGTTACCTCCGAAAACATCTACACGAAGATGAATGAGGGCATGAGCGCCGAAGAAGCTGCCATCGTTGGTACCGAGGAAATTGCTCTTCCCGTGACATTTGGTTCGCTTACCACAATCGTCGCATTTCTTCCATTGATGTTTTTTGATGGATTCTATGGGACATTTGCGCGGCAAGTTCCACCTGTAGTGATTGCCATTTTGCTCTTCTCATTGATTGAAGCGAAGTTGTCACTTCCTGCGCACTTGAAATTTCTGAAACCTCTTTCGAGTAAACCTGGTGCATTTGCAAGATTTCAGAAAAAAGTCGCCGACGGTATGGAGTTTTTCATCGACCGACTTTTCACTCCTCTCATGGTTTTTGCCACCAAGCACCGTTACTCAACATGTTGCTTGTTTTTGGCTCTCGCATTCGCCTCACTTGGATTAATCAAAAGCGGTCGCCTAGGTTTTGTATCAATGCCCAACATTGAAAAAAATCGTTTGATTGCGAACATCACGATGCCCCGAGAAGCGAAAGTGGAAGATACCGACCGACTCGTGGAACGCTGCGAAAAAGCAGCAGAGCAGTTGAAAAAAGAGTTCGTCGATCCCGGAACAGGACAATCATTGATCAATGACGTGCTCACCTCAGCGGGAGGTTGGCCCGGACGACCAGGCGTGGATGCTCGATCAGGATTTGTGCTTGTGACGATTGTCGATGCGACAGAGCGCTCTGAGCCAGGACCCACAGCCAAAGAGATTTTGAAAAGATGGAAAGAATTGTGTGGAGAAATGAGTGAAGCGCAATCGTTTTACCTGATGGTAGACGGTGGGCGTGGCTTTCGCGGTGATGGTGGAGGTGAGTCACTGGAGATTGAGGTGCGTGGACCAGCCTCGGAGGATCGTGATAATCTCATCGAGGAAATGGAACTGTTGTTGAAATCGTATGCCGGGATTTCGAGTTCAGGCAGCAACTTGGCGCGTAATCGCGATGAACTTGTCATCTCGATTCGACCTGAAGGTGAGGCGCTTGGCCTAACGCAACGTGAGCTTGGTCGACAAGTGCGCGCATCATTTTTCGGTGAGCAAGCACAACGGGTGCAGCGTGAAATTGATGATATCCGCGTCATGGTCCGTCTTCCCCTCGAAATGCGTCAATCCTTGCACACGCTCGAAAGTATGCGCATTCAGGTGCCTGGCGGCGGAGTGGCTCCGCTCTCGACTGTCGCCGATGTCCGCTTTGCCAAAGCCCGCTCGGAGATCGCTCGCACGAATGGAGCACAAGCCGTCACACTATGGGCGCAAGCGGATGACACCTCTGTGGATATCGTCGAGATCGGTCGCGATCTGGAACCACGCATCAACGAACTTTTCATGAGTTATCCGTCCCTCTCATGGAAATATACCGGCTATCTCGCGGAACACGAGGAAACCAATCATCGCATTGTGTTAGGTGCTGTAGCAGTTTTACTTGGTCTTTATTTTCTTTTGGTGATCCCGTTCAAATCACTGCTACAACCGTTTTATATTTTGCTGTCGATTCCCTTTGGCGTAATCGGTGCTCTGTTAGGTCACTTGATCATGGATGTGACGCCATCATTCCTTTCTGCCTTTGGAATTCTTGCCGTTGCTGGAATCGTGGTCAACAATGCCATCGTGATGATCGATTTCATCAATCAGCATCGTGCGGCCGGCATGTCGGATTTTGATGCCGTTGTCGGAGCGGGAACCAAACGCTTTCGGCCAATTTTGCTGACTTCCTTGACAACTTTCGTAGGGCTCATTCCAACCATTACTGATGATTCTGTCCAAGGCCAGTTTTTGATACCCATGGCGGTTTCGTTAGCCTTCGGCATCTTGTTCTCCACGATCATCACTCTTTTCCTCATTCCCTCCTTCTTCCTTATCACCGAGACTTGGCTCGCCCGCCTCCGCCGTGCTTGGTCGTGAAACCTGACCGTGGCGGAGGCGTCTCGCCTCCCAGCCTAATGACTCAATCGGAGTCCTCCATCAAGCTCTCCCTCCAATTTAAATGCTGACTTTCTGCGCTGCATAGCTAGAGTTCGTTGCATGAATCGATTTGCTTGTCTGCCAGCCACGTTCTTCATCTTGTGTTTCTCGATTTTCACGGGCACTGCTGCGGAAAAAAGAAAGCCGAATGTGCTGTTGATTTGCGTGGATGATCTCAAGCCGCTTTTGGGCTGCTATGGCGATCCGCTTGCAAAGACTCCGCACCTTGATCGCTTGGCGAAGAGGTCGGTGATCATGGAGGCCGCATACTGCAATCAAGCGGTGTGCGCGCCATCGCGCCATGCACTGATGACAGGATTGCGACCTCAGACGCTGGGCATTTACGATCTTGGCACCAATTTCCGCAAGTCGCGACCAGA
>JBIIAI010000139.1:0-7944 GCA_044239965.1 Akkermansiaceae bacterium | reverse complement strand
AGACTTAAGACCTTCAGACTTAAGACGTAAGACTTGAAAAACAGAACTCAAAAAAATCCGTGATAATCCGTGAAATTTGCGGGAGTATTTGAAAATCAGTAAGTCCCGCCATCTCCGCCCCAAAGCGGGCTCCGGTTGTGGTTTTATAAAGCCCTTTTTGACGAATCGTTCGTCCCGATTCTGACCTTGCCAAGTGATGTCGGGTAATTTAGCCTATCACGCCATGGCGTCGCAGAAAACAGAACAAGAAAATCCCCTCCACAACATCCTCATCAACGTGCTCATCCCGGTGATGGCTCTCAGTTTCATGAGCAAGGATGGCGATAAAATCTGGCACATCGGTGCAGCGAAGGCGATGATCCTCGCGCTCGTACCGCCCCTCGCTTACGGCATCTGGTTTTTCATCAAAACGAAAAAGATGAATACCTTTTCGCTACTCGGCTTGGTATCGGTGCTGCTTACGGGAGGATTGACGCTCTATTTGTGGAACAAAGATGGCACCATCAAGCCCAACGCGGCCCTGCTATTTGGCATCAAAGAAGCCTGCATTCCTTTCGTTCTCGGACTCGCAGTGTTGTTCTCCTTCCGCAGCAAAAGCCCTTTGCTGAATGCCTTTCTCTACAATGACTCGGTGTTCAATATTCCGGTGATCGAAAAAACAGTTGCCGAAAAGCAAGAGCAAGTAGCCTATCGCAAGTTACTCTGGCAATCCACATTGCTTTTCGCGGCATCCTTTTTGGTCAGCACGGTGCTCAATCTCTATCTGTCGATGCATTTCCTCGGAAAACTCGACCACACCGCGCCCGATGCCAAGGAAGTCTACAACGCGCAAGTCGCGAAAATCACCGGCTGGGGATTCCTCGTGATCGGCTTGCCGCTGATGGTCTTCCTTGGTTTCACGCTGTGGCATTTGCTGAAGAATCTGCGCCGCATCACCGGACTCGACAACGAAGGCTTGCTCTTGCCACGCTGATCGCGTTTGCTCGGCGCATGAAATTTCGCCACATCTTCTCACTCGCGTTGGGAGTATTGATCGTTCCGCTATCGGCACGCGAAGCCATGGATCGGCCAAATGTGGTGCTGATCTATCTGGATGACAGCGGTTACGGCGACTACGCGCATCACGGCAATCCCGTGATCGAAACACCCACGATCACCAAGATGGCGATGGGTGGTGCCGAGTTTACGCAATTTTATGTAGCATCCCCCGCCTGCAGTGCTTCGCGATATTCGCTGCTCACAGGACGATATCCTGGTCGATCGAAACTAGGAGGCTGGGTTGTCGGGCCCGATAGCAAAAACCATTTGCGCCCTAGCGAAACTACCATCGCCGAGGCATTGAAAAAACGCGGCTACGCCACCGGCATGTTTGGCAAATGGCATCTTGGAAGCCCCAACGCGCAAAACAACATGAGCGCCGAAACGTTGCCGCTGGCGCATGGATTTGATCAATGGATCGGCACCAATGTCTCGCACGACTACGATAACTCGCAATTGCTCCAGTCCGACCCGCAAGGCGATGCGCCAATCAAGGGATACAAGCGATTGGCGATGAACTTGCCCTCAGATCGCGATGCCTCGACCTCGCTCACCGCTCGCTACACGCAAGAAGCCACCAAATTTATCGAAGCAAACAAAGAGCAGCCATTTTTCGCCTATCTCGCCTACAACCAACCACACCTCGGACTGTATGCCTCCGAAAAATTCACCGGAACCTCGCGCCGTGGCTTGCTCGGCGATGTCATGGCTGAGATCGATGACGCCATCGCACAAGTGCTGCAAAGTATCGAAAAATCAGGAATCACTCGCAATACCTTGGTGATTTTCTCCTCCGATAACGGTCCATGGATTCTCTATCAAAACGTTGCCAAGAATCCCAAATACGGCGAAGCACGACTTCACGTCGGTTACGCACAACCGTTTCGCGATGGCAAAGGTTCTAACTGGGAAGGCGGCCACCGCGTACCGGGCATCTTTTATTGGCCAGGCGTGATCGAGCCACGGCATCAACTCGAACCCGCCAGCACACTCGATGTCTTGCCGACCGTGCTGCGACTTTGTGGAGCTGACCTGCCTAACAACATCGATGGTCGCGACATTCGACCACTCCTCTCACCCACTCGTTTCACACAAGAAGTTGTGCCCTTTTCCTTCGCCTATTCCGGCGATAACAACCTTCCCAATGCCTACCGCGAAGGACCATGGAAACTCCACGTCAAGCTCATCAGCCAAACCGGTGATCTCGGCGGATTTTCTGCTAGTCTCGAAAAACCCTTATTGTTTCAAGTCGAACACGATCTCGGCGAACGAATCGATCGCGCCGCGGAGCACCCCGCGATCGTCGAACGCCTGCGCCAAAAGCTCACGAATGTGACTGAGTCGCTCAAGACAACACCCTAACAATTTGCCAATAAAAAAGCGGAACCGTTCTCTCAAACAAGTTCCGCTTTTTGTGAATGATCGCTTCACGAGGAAGCGTCGTGTGGATCAATCGATCAAGTTGTCGATGCGTTGAGCCAACTCGATATCGGCATCGGTAACTCCACCGGCATCATGAGTGGTGAGCTTCAACAACACACGTGTGTGACGAATGTTGATCTCGGGATGATGCTGGGCTTCCTCCACGATTTCAGCGACTCCGTTCACGAAATCAATGGCGTCGTTGAATTCCTCGAACTCCACCACGCGAATGATGGCTTTCTTTTCATACTCCCACTCTGGGCATTTCTTCAGAGCGGATTGCAAATCGTCTTCTTCTAACAGGTCTGACATGATAAATGGTAAAATGGCTACGCGCTGAGATTGCGTAGGATGTCGGCATTTTTGCAAGCGGTAATCGAAAAAATTTCCGAGTTTTTTTCTCAAACTGCACGATTGCCAAATCTCGCGTAGCGCGTAGAATGCACCGCGATGAAAATACTCTCCCTCCTGCTGCTGCCTATCGTGCTGATCTTCAGTTCGTGCACGCCTTCTACCCCGCAAGAGCGCATCCTCAAAAACGGTGGGAAATTTACTAGTCTCCCTGCTAAGCATCAAGAATTAGTCGAGCGCGGCGAACTCGCACGCGGCATGTCCACCGATGCCGTTTTTCTCGCTTGGGGCTCACCATCACAGCGCTATCAAGGTCTCCAAGGCAACATCGTTACCGATCGCTGGGATTATTTTGGCTCCACTCCCGTCGTGAACAATCACTTCGGCATGCACTACGGTGTCGGTAGTGGCTGGGGACGCCGCGGCTCCTACTCTGGTTTTTCTTTTGGACCCGAAATCCAATACGTACCCTACCGCAAGGCCACCGTGTTGTTTAAAAACAGCAAGGTCGATTCTTGGGAGCGCATGCAATGATCACCTCACCTGCTTCATCACCACAACCCCACCATCTGAATCCAGATGAAATCCTATCTCACACTCCTCATCGCCGCCGTCACGGCCATCACACTCAGCTCCTGCAGCAAGTTCACATCAGGCTCTGGTCTCAGCGCCTACCACGCTTATGATCTGCCCGCTTCGCTGCCTAGCAATCCATCCGCTGTTCGCGTGAAAGTCTCACTGCGCAAGCAAATGATCTACGTCATGGAGGGCTCGAAGCCTCTTCTCGTCACGCCCTGCACTGTTGGAGCTGCTGGAAGCGCTACGCCACAGGGAAACTTCAAGATTTTCCTCAAAAATCAATACAAGCGCGCGAACAGCCACGGCTGGGCTTATAGCGGAAAAGAAGCTCGCAAAGCCAACATCGGCAGTCGTCCCGCAGGTTGGTCGTTCAAAGGCACGCCTATGCCCTATTGGTGTGAATTCAAGACAAACTATGGCTTCCACACCGGCTGGGTGAAACACTATCCATCCAGCCACGGCTGCATCCGGCTGCACGAGAATATTGCGCCGAAATTTTTCCGCCTCGTCAGCGTAGGCACACCAGTGAACATCGCCTCGTCACAACCAGAGGATTCTACCCTTGGTCAAGGCGTGAAACTCGCTCCCGATGCAGGTCCTCTGCCCGACTATCACTCCTCGATGTACCTCGGCAACGGATACTTCAGCCGCCACAAGACACCGACTTACGAGTAAGACTAACAGAAATACCCTGCAGTTTTCTCACCCGCACCCTTTTGAGGTTGCGGGTGTTTTTTTCGTAAGCAGATTTTTTCGCATCAATGTCACAAGCATTTGCAGGATGTGGACTTGGCAATAATGAAAATCCCTGTATCATATCTGCTATGGCAAGCCCTTTCCTCAATCGCGAACTCTCCTGGATCGAGTTCAATCAGCGCGTATTGTTCCAAGCGCAGCGCAGTGATGTGCCGCTACTGGAGCGGGTGAAATTTCTCGCCATCACCGCATCCAATCTCGATGAGTTTTTTCAAGTGCGCATCGGCGGGCTAACATTACTCAAGCGGGCTGGACGCAAAACACCAGACGCCTCGGGCCACAGTCCCGCGCGACAACTCGAACTCTTGCGCAAGCGCATTCTGCAATTTGTCGAAGATCAATACCACCTCCTTCACGGCACACTGTTACCACTGCTGGCAAAGCACGATATTCATCTTCTCGATCCCGCTGCCTTATCGGAATCCCAGCAAACCAGCCTGCGTGCGACCTTTGAACACAGTATCTTACCTGTCCTCACTCCGCTCTCCTACGACCCAGCCGAAGCCACGCCCTATCTCCCAGCGCTGACGCCGATCCTTGCTTGCCGTGTGCAAGATCCCGAGAGCGACACCAAACGCTACGCCTTCATTCCCTTGCCCGAAAGTCTTGGGCGCCGCATTCCGCTGACCAATCATCCCAATACCTTCATCCTGCTAGAAGATCTGGTGGCACTCAACGCGAGCACACTCTTCCCTGGAGAAAAAGTCACCGCCACCGGAGTGTTTCGCCTCACCCGCAATGGCGACATCACCGTCGATGATGACAATACCAATGACCTTGCGGACGAAATGGAGGATGTGCTCACCGCGCGCAGATATTCCGACACCGTACGCATCGAGATCCCCATTTCCTGTCCACGCGAACTGGTCGCCATCATTCGCACGGCCACCAATAGCAGTCGCGAAGAAATGTATAGCATCCCCCGTGGTCCAGTGGGACTGTCCAGCCTCATGGATCTAGCATTTCTGGAAGGATTTCACCACCTTCGCGATGAAGAATGGACGCCCCAGTTTTCTCCTGACGTCACACCTGGTACCTCGATTTTTTCTTCGATTCTCGAAAAAGATCAATTGCTCTTTCATCCTTATCAATCGTTTGACCCCGTCATTCGTTTGCTCGAGGAAGCTGCCACCGATCCTCAAGTTTTGGCGATCAAGCAAGTGCTGTATCGCACTGCGAAAAAATCGCGCATCATCGATGCCCTGATCCTCGCGGCACAAAACGGCAAGCAAGTCACCGTTCTCGTCGAGCTCAAAGCCCGCTTCGATGAAGCACGCAATCTGCTGCGCGCCGATGAATTGCAAAACGCCGGCGTTACGATTGTTTATGGCATCAAAGGCTTGAAAACACACGCAAAGATCTGCCTCGTCGTTCGCCGTGAAGAAGGACAATTGCGCCGCTATGTTCATCTCGGCACCGGAAATTATAACGAATCCACGGCCAAGCTCTACACGGATATTTCCTACCTCACCTGCCGCCCCGAGTATGGACATGATGCCTCGCTCTTTTTCAATGCACTCACAGGTCGCTCCAAGCTTCTGCGTTTCCGCCACCTCATTCCCGCTCCGACTCAGATGAAACCTCGCTTGCTCGAACTCATCGCCTCCGAGGCGGATCGAGCCAAACTCGGCGAGCCAGCGCAGATCATGGCAAAGGTAAACTCCTTGCAAGATCCTGAGATCATCGAGGCACTCTACAAAGCCTCCCAAGCTGGCGTCGAAATCCTCCTCAACGTACGCGGAGTCTGCTGTCTCAAGCCAGGAGATCGCCGATATTCGAAAAACATCAAGGTCGTTTCCATCATCGATCGCTACCTCGAACACGCGCGCATTTTCTCCTTCCACCATGGTGGGGAAAACGCCGTCTTTATTGCCTCAGCGGACTGGATGTCGCGCAATCTCGACCGCCGCATCGAGTTGATGATCCCCATCGAGGACACCGCTCTCAAGCGCCGTCTCATCAGCATTCTCAAAAACTGCTTTGCCGACAACTGCAACGCACACAACATCCTACCAACCGGTCAGTCTGTTCCGATTGCCCCTGCCAAAGGCCAAAAGCCATTTCGTGCGCAATTGCATTTTTATCGCGAAGCCAAACGCCTTGCCAAAGCTCGGGAACATGAGCGCTCACTGACCTTTGAGCCACACACCCCTGCGTCCTGATTTCCCCGATAAAAGTTTCCACACCCCGCACTCAAGTCGCGCCTTGCCATCAGCGCAAAAATCTGACAAAGTTCGCTCCGACAAAACGCAAACCATCATCTCCTTTTCATCATGAACAACCCCTATGCCACCAACTCTCCCGGCTTCGAACCTGAATCCGGCTTCTCCACGCCCAACACCCCTTCCGTAGCACAGGCCGCAAATGACCTGCGCGCTGCCGCTGGAGAAAAAATCAAAGACCTTTCCGCCCAAGCAGCCACGCTGAAGGAGAAAGCCATCGAGAGCGCCAGCCATTTCCGCGACGTCACCACCGAAAAAGCTCGCGAGGCCCGCAACGCCGCTTCGGAGAAAGCCACTCAGTTTAAAGAAATCGCTAACGAACAATGGGGTGACACCCGCGAAAAAGCCATGGAACTGCATCAAACCGCAGAAGACTACGTCCGCGAGCACCCTACCAAATGCGTGCTTGGAGCTCTCGGCGTTGGATTTCTCATCGGCCTTATTGTCCGTCGCTAATCTCGCCAGCTCATGAGCGAATTGCCTCCCACACCTAACGACTCAAGCCTACCAGCAGATCACTCCTGGCAATCGGCGCTTGCCGAGTTCGTCGGGACACGCATCGAACTGATCCGCTTGGAATCTCAGGAAGCCGCCAAGGTTGCGAAAAAACGCACCAGTCTCACGATCGCTCTTTCTATTATCGCCACTACAGCATGGCTCAGCTTCATTGCGGGAATCATCGGACTAGCCGACTACTACTATTCCAGCATGACCTGGTGGATGGCAGCTCTCGCCGCCGCTGGGATTCATGCGTTGATCGCGATCATTTTGCTCAGCAAGCTGAAACAACCGACACCCCCACTTTTCACCGTCACTCGATCCGAGTTCCAAAAAGACCGACTATGGATGCAACATCTCAAAACGCCGAAGTCGAACGACTGATCCAACGTGCCGCCGCATCGCGCACTGCACTAAGTGACCATCTGGTGACCTTGCGCCATCGCGCTGATATCCCCGCCCGTCTCAAAGAAAATATCCAGTCACATCGGGCCCTTTGGTTTGGTGGCTCAGCCCTCTTTGGCCTAGCAGCCACCTCCCTTTTGCGCAACGCCTTCGGAATTTTTCGCAAAAAATCTCCAGTCTATCCTGGAGTCCCCGCTCCTGTGGCACAAAAACGCAAAGGCCTCACAGGCATGGCGCTAACACTTGCCTTAACGCTCGCCAAACCTGCGATCAAAAGCTTTGTCATAACCGCGATCAAGAAACGCTTGATTCCTCAGCAAAATCCGCCCTATAAATCCCGCCACACACACTGATTCTCTCACCAATTTTCGAACTTTTCTCTCAAAAAACCCATGTCAGCTCACACAGTTCTCGATCACGTTGACCAATACCTTCGCCTCGGCCAAGAATACGGTTGTTCCGATGTTCACCTCGCCACCGCCTACCCACCTGCGTGGCGCCGCAATGGCCTGCTTCAACCCATCTGGGAAGACCACGCGCCACTCACGCCTGAGGAAACAGACAAACTCGCTCAATCTTTCCTTGGCCCCAAAGAATGGGCGCGCCTCGAAGAAAAAGGCGACGTAGACTTTGCCTACGACAATGGTGAAGGCCGCTTCCGTGCATCCGTCGT
>JBIIAI010000112.1:0-10003 GCA_044239965.1 Akkermansiaceae bacterium | reverse complement strand
CAACAGAATTTATTAGTAGGATCCCGTAGTGTTATATCACACGGGGTTGACGAGATGAGAAAACAGGTTTTTCATTGTTATTGCAAGGATATTTTCTTTTGCCGTGTGTATATCAGTTGATTTTTACGTTTTTTACAAGATCAAGATGGCGACGCTGATATACGCACGGTTTTCTCTTTTGGCGGGACTTTTTTTCACTCGACCCATCACTCAGGCGCGTGGTTCTTTTCTCATGGAGATGCATTACCAGCCCGTTGGGCTGGGCTGCGAGGGCTTTGCACCGTTGGTGCGCTTGAGGAGAAAGGAAAGAAAATGCAATTGCCCTTGTCTAACAGATCGAAAATCAGCAATTCAAAATTAACCGTCGTCAATTTCTTGGTGAGTTGAATGCCGTGGAATTGAGAAGAAATTGACAACTATCGATAAATGAATTTTTTACAGAAGGTAACAAAGCAAACGAGACTTCGTTTGCGCTGTTTATGGTGGGGTTTGCGCCTTTGCGAACTTTGCATTTCATCTAACAGCATTTGGGGAGAAATTGACGATCCTTCGTCGCCTTCCGGCTATGGGAGGACTCGTTTTCGATTGTTGATGTTTGATTTTTATTTGGGGAGAGCTACTGATGAATTGGGAGCTAGGGAGTGGGCGGGCTGAGGGTGTTTGGCATCGTGGGCGATGAGCGATGTGGCGGGGAAGAGGGTGAGGGCTTTTTCATCGGCAAGACTGAGATCGAGCGCAAAATATTTTGCCACGAAGGCGTAGAGTGCTGCGCGTTTGGAGGGGCCATAGTCGTGGCCTTCATCGGCAAAGTGTGCGTTTTGTGCCGAATCGGCTTTGCCGAAAAGGCCGTAGATTTTTTTCAGATGCGGGAACTCGAGCTGCGGCACTTGTGCGGTCCAGTCCTTGCCATCGGAGATGAGCAGCAGCGGCTTAGGGGCGATGACGGCGGCGATTTCCAAATTGTTGGCGATGTGATGTGGTCGCACGTGAATGGGAAGGCCGCTTTCGCAGGGGCAACCGCCATAGAACCACGATGAAACCATCACGCAGGGGATGGATGCGGTGATGCGCGGATCGATAGCAGCCAGCAAGAAGGCCTGGGTGCCGCCGCCGGACTCACCAGTGATGGCGACGCGTTGTGGATCGACGCCGGGCAGGGAAAGCATGTAATCGAGCACGCGGACGGAATTCCACAGCTGCAATCGCATTTCCGCAGGGTCTTTGCCGTGGCTCCAGCCGGCTGCGGCGGATTCACCATGACCGACCATATCCCATGCAAAAACGGCGCAGCCCATGCGAGCAAGGGTGGCGCAGCGCGATTGCATGGCATCTTGGAAGCGTCCGTGTTCGGTGAATGATTTCCCGGGCCAATGGCCATGGGTGCAGAGCATGACAGGCATCTTTTGGCGCTGGGTGGATAGATACAAATTGCCGCATACGAAAAACCCGGGCGCGGTTTCGAGCGCGACATTTTCCACAGTATAGGCGGCACACGATTGCAAGGAATGCCGCAGAGCGGGCGGTGATTTGCGCTTGGCGGGAATGACAAGACCTGCGCCATCGAGAATTCCCTGACGGATCGCTGCCGCATGTCGCTGCCATTTTTCCTTCGTGCCGTAGCTTTCCCAACGCGCCTGCATTTCCGTCTGGGCTTGCTCGGGGCTGTGAAATTTGCCACGCCGGAGGATCACATCGTCCGCGGACAATGGAGCGATGAAACCAATAGTCGCAAGAAATGTGAGCAAGCGCATGCAGACATGGTAGGCATGGTGCAGGCAAAAATCAATGCCATGTGCGTGGCGGGTCGTGCCATTGCTGTGCATGCCTGCGCGCCTAGTTTTCTCTTCGACTGGGTCAACTTACGCAACGAAACAGCCGCTGGTGTTCGCCCATTTTTCAAGAGCGCTCCAAGCCTGCGGGCTAAGTTGACGGTTGTAGCGACCACGGATCTCACGCACTTTTCGAGTCTCGCGACAGACCTCCACAGTGAGGCGTTCTTCTTCGCCATAAGCATGAATGGTGATCGATAAAATCGAGCTATCATTCCGCAAGCAATGCGATGACCGCGTCGCCACGCAATGTCGCATCGCGCGACCTTCCGCAATGAGCTCAGCCGCACTTGTCAATTCGCGCATTTCGATGACTCCATGCTTTACAACATAGCGACGCTGCAACGAGCTTGGCAACATCGGTCGCCAACACTGTCGCATCATACTGCTTAACTGCTGACGACACGACAGTTGTGCGACACTACGTTGTTGCCATTCTGGCAAATGCACGGACAATGCCGCCAATGCATCAGTCCAGTAATGCCAAGCATGGGCCACCAACTCCTTCAGGGGCAGTGCGAGAAAGCGCGTTACTTTTTCATGCTGTTCCAAATAAAACATCTCCATGAACAAGTCCGCTACCAAGCCAAAGTAGCGAGTGAAATTATTCCCCACAGCAGAAAATTTCTCGATCAACCGCGACCACCACGCATCATGGGTCATGTCATGCGCCATGCGACTCGACACCACCGCATTCGCCAACAACAAAGTCCCTCCACAAGCAAGCACTTGCCCCCAACGCAAACCTTGCGCAATGCTCACATCGCGCGGTGCCTTAGCACACTCATGCAATGCACGTCGAGTGATCGTGCGCGGCAAACCTTGCAACTCACGCCAAGACGCTCCCTGTGCAAGTTGCACAAACCAATCGCGCTCACGCCAACGCAGATCACCACGTACCAGCCAAGCATGATAAAGAAAATCCGGCACCGCATAGCGCACGAACACATGCTCTAACAGAGAGCGCATCACCACCTGCACTTCCTCATCATCGGGTGCATGCCAATCTTCTGGCGCGCGAATCCAGTTATCTTCATAAGCACACATCCTCACCAAGGTCGGGACGATGGGATGTTGCCACACGGGTACATCCTCCCATACGCGAGTTTGCTCGGCCAATACTTTGATCAAACGTGTCAGTGTGGGTTGCATCTTCCGCTGCCACTCATCGGCGCCACGCAGATTTCTTCCCACTAAGCGACATTGCTTGCGTAAGATGGTGTTTTTTACAGTTCGGGCGATCCACGGCTGTCGATTTGATACTTGCACGATGATCCATGCAGCTTGTCGAGAAGCCGTTGCGCATCGCCCAGGTTCTTGCGAACCAATTGAGGCATTCATATTTTTTCTATTTCGATTCTAATAATTTTTGTTAGGAAAATCCCGCACACCATTCGTGTGTGCTTTATTTCCAGAAACGTCCGCAGCTTGTCTTCAAAATGAAGATGCAAGCCGATGCGGAAAGGTTATGATTTCAGCGAAGTTATAGATAATTTGCATGGAGTAATTGCCCCATGCGTTTTCTAACTCGCCAAAGGAATTCTAACAAAAATTAGGAATGAAAATTGCTAAAGCGCATGCCTTGATACTATGTGAAAATGAAAAACGCTCAAGAAAAATTTTCTCTACGAATAGCAATCTTGATTTTCATGCAGTCATGGCAACCCTTTTTCTAACAGAAAAATCGCTGCATCTAACTTAAGTTTACAACCATCCGAGTTGTTCCTGACGCTCACGATACACCACGCCGAGGATACGCGCATTCGTCATCAAGCTATAGGCGCTAACGAATGACATGACCAAAATGTGGATAATAGGGCTATTGCGTAGCATGGTTCCAATCACACTTTCGGCGACGGCGATCAGCAGCAATAACACAATCGCAAGAAGATACACCCAACCACCACGGATGATCGAGGGAAACACAATATGCGGACTGATCGCGCCTGTGTAACCAAGAATCATCGCTGCAAGCAAAGCCATGGGAAAATAGACAACACCCAAACCAAACAGCGCAAGCGACAATGTGGGGTGTGGGTTTTCGACAAATTGATAAAGCAAGTATGGTGAGAACGAAGCCAACAAGACAATGCCAACCTGCAGCATCGGCCAAAGAATGTCCTCCCACAAATTGGATAGATCAGGAAACTCAGGTGCCTCTTTGCCACCCGTAGCCGTGCTTAATACCATCTGAAAATATACCGCACAAAAATATCCCGCCAAGACAAACCAAGCAAAAAATCCAATCAACGGCGCAAAACCACAGAGCTTCGCAATCAAAGAAAGCACGACGCAAACAAGCAAAATGTATTTGCCGCTTCCCCGATACGCATAGCTAAAAATGTCCTTAAGAAGTCTCATATGATCATGATGTTAGTGATCCATGACGCTACATTGAAATGATCTGCTAGGTCGATTTGAAAATTGCGATTTTTTTCCATCGAGCATTGCGCCTAGCTGATTGGAGCACGATAAGAAAAAGCCGTGCGGATCTGTCTCCACACGGCTTAGGCTCGGATTGGGAAAATTTACTTTTTCTCAGGACGATCTTCCTTAGAGATCTTACCATCTTTGTTGCGATCCAACTTGGCGAAGGCTTTATCCGCTTTTGCAGGATCTTTCGCACCGGCGAGAAATTCTTCTTTGCTCACTTCGCCATTTTTGTCTGTGTCACGTTTTTTGAGCAACGCTACGAGCATGTGCTTGCTGTGTGGCTTGTGCTTAGCGCCATTCTCTTTGGCAACACTTTCTTGTGCTTGGATCGGCAGAAGGAGCGCGGCAGTTGTTAGAATCAGGATCGTTGTTTTCATGGTGTTGTTTGGTTACGAAATGATAAACCATGAGTGCGAGAAAAAGTTGCGGAGATGAAAAAATTCATCCATGCATTGAGAAAATTGTTAGGCACTGTGCGTTTCGACTCCTAAGGAACGATTGACTTCCTCGACCCAAGCATCTGCGACAGAACCAGCTGTCGCACGTGTCAACACGATGCGTTTGTTGTCGATGATCAAAGCAATTTGTTTGATCTCTTGATTGTTCATATGGCCCGATCGAGAAGCGATCACACCTTTGATTGCTGTGCGGGAAAATGCTTGTTCTTTCACTATCACCCCGCGTTGATAACTGCGCAAGAACACCTGCGTTGCCTCGCCCTCTAGGCGCATCTGGCGACCACTGTTCGGGCGGGAATTGATAAATACTGTAGCACCTAGAACGGTGAACAAAACGCCGACGATCAGCGGAATGATGCTAAATGCGCTGAAAATCAGATCGAAAACTCGCGCAAACCATGGCTCATCTTTGGCACCAAATGAGAAAAAATTTTGCATCTGATAGCCCGCAAAAATGAGGCCACCAAGGCCGAGCACTGCAAATGCTAGACCTAGGATCCAAAGCCCACGAACAGGTGCAGGCAGAAGAAAATCAAATGAGTCTTGTGCGTTGATTGCCGAATTTTGCGGCGAAGGGAACGCTGTAGATTCTACGAATGATTCGATGGCATCGGTGCCGAAGATGCAACGTTGCAGATCAGCTACCAGCCATGCTTTTTCGGCCTCATCGAGCGTAGTGCCAAAGCGAATCTTACGACGATTCCCCCGGATTTCGATACCATAAACAGGTTGGTAATTTTGTTGGTAAAAGACATTTTGCTCAACAACGGTGACTTCGCTGGTGAGCAATGATTTTTCTGTTACTTTGCGTAACAACTCCCGACGAAATGCGACGCGATCCCGAGACACCGTAATACGATGGAGTGCGTATTTATTACGGACTGCCACGTAAAGACAGCCAATACCAACCGCGAAAAACACGGCGAAGAAAAGCACGAGAAACCATGCTTGATCGGGACCGTTTTCCTTCTCTGAGGCAAACACAAAAAAGCCCGCCATAATCGCGGTGAATGTGGTCCAGATTAAACCGAAGTAGAAAAAGAAACCGAACTTGCCTGATGCGGGAATATGCCAAACACAATCGCGTGGGCCATATTTTTCGCGTCGAATCCGAGTGGTGGCAGGAATCTCATCGGGCTTGCCCTTGCGAATGCCATCGACTGCTGGGGTCCAAGCATCCGGAAAAGCCTCGAATCCACAAGATGCGCAGCGAAAAATGGTATTGGTGTCTTTGGGCGCGTGTGCAGGTGGCTTTTCACAACGCGGGCAGCGCATGAGTCCTTTCGACCACTTGTGTTGTAGGGCCGACTGCTCGGCTTTCGTAGCGATCGACTGTAACCACTTCATCTTTAGGCGTCGTCTGATTCGGTCAGAGGCTCATCCCCATCGAGAGCTTTGGGGAGCTTGTCGACTTCTTGGAGCAGGTTCACCATGGTGACGCCGCGGGCGGCGGAGCTATCGTGGCGGAATTGAAGGATCGGCGTGGTCTTGAGGACCACGCGTTTCATGACTTTGCTCTGGATGCGACCGTGGTCGCGATTGAGTTTTTCGATCACAGGATCAGCGTAGCCGCCGAAAATGCTCATCCACACGCGAGCCTCGCGGAAATCTTGGGTGATCTCCACTTCGTGCACGGTGACGAGTTGACCGGGCCACTCGTAATCTTTGCCGATGACGGTGCTGATTTCGCGGCGGAGCAATTCGTTGACTCGGTCTTGACGTTGGGACATGCGAATTAGAGTTCTTGGGCGACTTTCTCCAAGGTATAGCACTCGATGATATCTCCTTCGAGGTATTCATCGAAGTCACCGAGGCGGATACCGCACTCGCTACCAACCTTGATCTCATCAACCTCGTTTTGGTAGTGGCGCAGAGTGGACATCTTGCCGTCAAAGATCGGAATGCCATTACGCATAACGCGGGCATGAGCTTTGCGGAGGATTTTCCCTTGCTTGACGTAACTACCAGCAGCCACACCTTTGGTGAGCTTGAAGACCTTTTTGACATCGGCTAGACCGACCATGATCTCGCGGTTGAGCGGATCGAGTAGGCCTTTCATCGCATCGCGCACTTGATCGATCAATTCGTAAACGACCGAGTAGAGTTTGACCTGAACGTGTTCGTTTTTGATCGACTTGACAGCTTTGCCTTCGACCTTGACGTTGAAGCCGATGACGATGGCATTGGCCGAGCTGGCCATGAGAATGTCGGACTCGGTGATCGGGCCGACAGCTGCGACGAGCATTTGGCACTCGACTTTTTTGGACTCCACCGCTTCGAGAGCATTTTTGATGGCTTCGACAGAACCTTGCACGTCGCATTTCAGTACGACCTTGAGTTTTTGCTTGCTGGCGTCATCATTGACCATGGAGAAAATGTCTTCCATGCGCGCTTTGAGCGGATTGACGAGACGAGCGGAACGGCGTTCAGCCTGACGCTCTTCGGCAAGCCGTTTGGCAGCGCGTTCACTGTCCATTTCGACGAGTTCATCCCCAACGTGAGGCATATCCTCGAAGCCGATGATTTCGACAGGAGTTCCAGGACCAGCTTCCTTGATCGGCTTGCCGAGGTCATTGGAAAGGGTGCGGACTTTGCCGGCGAAGGGGCCGCAAATGAAGGGTGTGCCGACCTTAAGCGTGCCGCTCTCAACGATGGCGGTGGCAGTAGCGCCACGACCTGCAACGACGCGGGCCTCGATGATGTTGGCGCGGGCGGTGCCTTTCGGGTTGGCCTTGAGCTCCATCACTTCTGCTTGAAGCAAGAGCAATTCGAGCAAATGATCCATGCCCTCGCCAGTGTAGGCGGAAACCTCGGCAAATTCGGTATCGCCACCGAAGTCGGTCGTTTGCAGGCCATTTTCGGCAAGCTGACTCTTGGCGCGCATGACGTTTGCGGCGGGAAGGTCGCACTTGGTGATTGCAACAACGACGGTGCGGCCGGCTTTTTTCGCGTGAGCGATGGCTTCCTTGGTCTGGGGCATGACGCCATCATTGGCTGCAACGACGAGCACGACGATGTCGGTCACATCAGCACCGCGGGCGCGCATGTTCGAGAAAATGGCGTGACCTGGGGTATCCAGGAACGTGATCGGTTGGCCATTATGGAAAACTTGATAAGCACCGACGTGCTGAGTGATGCCGCCGGCCTCGCCAGAAGCGACACGGCTTTTACGAATGGTATCGAGCAGGGTGGTTTTGCCGTGGTCGACGTGGCCCATGATCGTAATGATCGGGGCGCGCGTCTTGAGCATTTCTTCGGGCTCCTCGACGGGGGCCTCGGGCTCGACGATCACTTCTTCGACCTTGTGCACGCCTGCGCCTTTTTCACGTTTTTCGCGCTCGAAAGTGAAGCCATGTTTTTCGCAAATCTTCGCGGCAATCTCCGGCTCGATCGCTTGATTGGGCGAAACGAAGATTTTCAGGTCGATCAGATCCTTCATCAACAAAAAGGCCTTGAGGCCCATGCGATTGGCGAGTTCTGCCACGATGATCGGCGGCTTGATGCTGATGAGCTTGTCGTTTTCACTGCTGGCGACGGGCTCGGGATCTGCGGCGACTGGCGCTGGAGCGGGGACCACGGCTGCGATGTTTGGCAGGATGGTGGAAATGTCGGGCAAGGGAGGAAGCGGCGGCAATGCGAGATCCGCGTCTTCTTTGTCGAGAACTTTGGAAATGGTAGGAACGACGGCTTTGCCGGAGCGTTCTGTTTTGCGAATGCCGCTGCTCTTCTTCTTGCCGCCATCGCTGAAAATATCGAGCGCGGCTTTTTTCACGGGGGCGGGAGGCGGAGTAGGAGCCACAGGGGTCTTGGCGGCAGCAGTCTCTCGCTGCCGTTCACGGCGCGAGGGTTTTGGTTGGTCGTCGAGGAGGTCCAACACTTTTTTCTTTGGTGGTTTGCTTTCGCTATCGGATGGCATCAGTGGTTATGGCGGCGTTTCGGGGGGAGAATAAGGCGGAGAGGGGAAATCAAGCGGAAAAGGGAAAAATTATGCGTTGGTAAGGCTTTGCGCCTTTTCCAGAATGGCGGCGGCATCATCTTCGGAGATCTCCAAGGATGCGGCGATGTAGTCAGCTGGCATTTCTAGCACGAGATCGAGCGTAATACCACCAGCGCGGAAAAGCTTGGCCGCGAGGTCGTCGTCGAGGCCAAGTTGTTCACCCAGGCCATGGGCGGCATTGTTGATGCGGTCATCGAACATTTTTTGCTGCGACTCATCACGACGCACCTGCACATCCCAATCGATGAGACGAGAGGTCAAGCGAGCATTTTGACCACGGCGGCCGATGGCTTTGCTGAGATCTTCTTCAGAGACGGTAACGTGAACGATTTTTTTCTCGTGATCGAGAGTAATTGAGCGAATGGTCGCAGGCTTGAGAGCTTCCTCGACGAGTTGCTTCGGATCATCACTCCAGCGAATGATGTCCACCTTCTCATTATTGAGTTCACGAACGATGTTTTTGACGCGAGCACCGCGGAGACCGACGCAGGCGCCGACAGGATCGACTTTGTCGTCTTTGCTCCACACGGCGATCTTGGTACGATGACCTGCTTCACGTGCGATGGCGCGGATTTCGACAGTGCGGTCGGCGATTTCACTAACTTCTGCTTCGAACAAACGACGCACAAAGTGTGGGTGGCTGCGGGAAAGGATCACTTCAGGTCCACGGCCTTCATTTTCCACGGCTACTACGTAGGCGCGAATGCGGTCGTTGACGTTGTATTCCTCGGTCTGCACACGCTCACGAGAAGGCATGATCGCCTCAAACTTGCCGAGATCGATGTAAACATCCGAGCGCTCAAAACGATGCACCACACCCGAGACAATCTCGCCAGCGCGGTCCTTGAATTCTTCGAAAAGCATTTCCTTCTCGGCCATGCGCAAACGTTGTTGCATCGTTTGCTTAGCAGTCTGCACAGCGATACGACCGAAATCTTTCGGCGTGACATTGAAATCGATCGTTTCACCAACCAAAGCCTCAGCATTTTTCTTCTGAGCAACGGCGAGCGGGACTTCATTGAACTTATCAACGTAATCATCATCGGCAACAACGGTGAGGGTTGCGAAAATTTTCGCATCACCTTTTTTCACGTTGATTTCCGCACGCAGGCTGTTGATGTGATCCGCACCTGGCACCATTTTCCGGTAAGCCGCACAGAAGGCATACTCCAGCGCAGCGACAACGCGATTGCGGTCGATGGCTTTCTCTCTTTCGTAGTAATCGATCAAGGCTACGATATCATTTGTCATGGCTGTCTATGCGCTGTTACGGTTAAAAAAATGGG
>JBIIAI010000013.1:0-34242 GCA_044239965.1 Akkermansiaceae bacterium | reverse complement strand
TATGGTATGGTGTGAGCCAAGCTACATAACAATGATTCTTAGTTCATGTTCTCTGCTGAAGTGACAAACTCATTGACTCAGAGGCTCGAGCTCGTATGGTTTGCTTAGTTATGTTTTTTCAACCCGGAAGGTGTTTATGAAATCAATTTTTTTGTCCATTCCTCTGCTTGGGTTGTTGATGTCTCTGTTCAGTCATGCCGACGAGACTGCCAAGCGCTTTGTGGTGCAGGGGAAGGGCAATCATGCGGCCAAAGAGTGGACGAATTATGAGACCACTTTGTTAGAGCATTTGTCGGACTTCAAATCGGCTTCGGTGAAGCGTAGCATCTATGGCGGTAGGGCGGATCGAAAAGAGAGAGCGACGGGATTTTTCTACACAAGAAAAAACGAGGATGGCTGGATGTTTGTTGATCCAGAAGGTAGTCCCTATTTGAGCATCGGGGTATGCTCGACCTCGTCGAATGATGATGTGGCGGATCACTCTCCTTCCTTCGCGAAAACCTTTGCGAGCAAGACGAATTGGGCGCACAAGACTCATGCTCAGTTGGTGGATCGACTCGAGTTTAACTCGCTCGGATGTTGGTCGGATGCGCAGGTTTTTCGTCAGGGCAAAAGGGAAGTACCGTATGTGCTCACATGGAATTTGTTAGCATCGTATGCGAAAAAGCAGAAAATGACCTACAAGAAATATGGCCATACAGGATTTCAAGACGACGTCCTGCCGGTCTTCGAACGTGGCTTTGCCCAACACTGTGACGATGTTTGCCAGAAGATGGCGCAGACCAAAGAGGATCCCTGGTTGATCGGACATTTTTCAGACAATGAACTTCCGTTCGCGAGCAAGGACGTTCTCAAGCGGTTCTTGAAAACGTCAAGCAAGGGAGAGAGTTATGCTGCGGCAGCTCAGTTTCTCGAAAAGAAAGGAATCAAAGAGGATGCGATCAAGAGCGAGCATGATACTGAGTTCATGGCACTTGTTTTGAAAGCCTATTACAAAACGGTGCACGATGCGATGCGCAAGCACGATCCGAATCACTTGATTTTGGGAAGTCGCTTGCATGGAAGGGCCTCGAGCCAGAAGATTTGCTATGAAGTTTCGGGGCCATATGTCGATGTCATATCGATCAATTACTACCATCGCTGGACGCCGCAGCAAGAGGAATTGAATGAGCGTTCGCGATGGGCGAAGAAGCCGATTTTGATCACGGAGTGGTATGCGAAAGGAGCGGACTCGGGATTGAACAATGTCAAGGGCGCTGGTTTCTCGGTGCCAACCCAAAAGGATCGAGGGCATTTTTATGAGAATTTCACGTTAGGACTTTTGCAAAATAAAAACGTCATTGGTTGGCATTGGTTTCGTTACATCGATGATGGAGATCTGAAAACCAAAGGTCTATCGAGCAACAAGGGCATCGTGAACATCGAGTATCAGGAATACCGCGCACTGGCGGAAAGCATGAAGGCCATCAACTCACAAGCGTATTCTCTCTCGGATTATTTTCGCAAAACGCATGGCAGTGGTGCGAAAAAAGAAAGCGATAAAAAGTGACGAACGATCCCTGATTTCCCAACATCTAACATGCCTCGTGCATTATTTCAAAATCGCATTTACACACTCATAAAAAACCATGAAATCAACTTTCTTCCTAACCGCAGCACTGCTCTGTGTGCTAGCGCCCATCTCATTTGCCAAGCCACTGAAGGTCTTCATTCTCGCTGGCCAGTCCAACATGGAGGGACATGCCGAAATCAGCACCTTTGATTATATCGGCAAGGATCCGTTGACGGCCCCGCTTCTCAAGGAGATGCGCAATCCCGATGGTGCGCCAAGAGTGTGCGACAATGTCTGGATGTCTTATTTGACAGGGCCTTATGATGGCAGCGCCAATGGCGAGGGGCTGGGGAAATTGACCGCGGGCTTTGGTGAACGAGGAGATAACCCGACTCAGCTGAGCAGTAAGATCGGCCCCGAATTCACCTTCGGAATCTACATGGAGAAAGAGCTGAAGGAGCCCGTTCTGATTATCAAGACTGCTTGGGGTGGCAGATCGCTCAACACCGAATTCCGCCCGCCCAGTGCCGGGCCATACAAGCTGCCCAAAGAGATTCAAGATGAGTGGGATAAGCATCCCCAAGGCGCGCATGGGATTCCCAAACTCGAAGAACGGAAAAAATGGCAGGATGAGAAAGATGCCGCATCTGGTGTGTTTTATCGGATGATGGTGGAACATGTGAAAAAGGTGCTGGCAGATCCCGAGCGGGTTTGTCCCGCCTACGATCCCAAGGAGGGATGCGAACTGGGCGGCTTTGTCTGGCTTCAGGGCTTCAACGACCTCGTTGACGGGACCACGTATCCGAATGAAAATTATGATGAATACTCACGCTTGTTAGCGCACTTCATCCGCGACGTGCGCAAAGACCTCTCTGCTCCGAAAATGCCGTTCGTCATTGGCGTGCTCGGTGTGGATGGTGAAAAAAATGTCAACTTCCGCAAAGCCATGGCCGCACCTGCTGCCATGCCCGAGTTCAAGGGCAACGTGGTTGCTGTGGATACCGCACCTTTTTGGGATCGTGACATCGAAGCCGCACAACCGAAGCAGGAGCAGTTTAATGAAATTGTCGGAACGGCTCACACATTAAAACCGAATGGCGCCCTGGACAGGGACTGGAAATGGGAGAACTATTGGAAGCCTGTAGGCAAACCGTTGCCAGAGAAAAGAAGCTGGCGCTTCGTTGCGGTGGATGCTATCGAAAAAAAGGATAAATTCGAGGAATACACCGAGAGACGATTCCGTGACATCACCTTACCGGCTGGCATGGAGAACTGGTTCATGCCGGAATTCGATGACAGCAAATGGACTGAAGGCAAAGCCCCCATCGGCAAGGGCGTCTGGAAGCACAACGGAATCACCTTAGACAAATTCCCTTCACAGTGGGGTGATGGCGAATTTCTTTTGATGCGCACGACTTTTGAAATCGAAGACTTTAACTTTGATTCCTACCGTATCGCGATATTGGCCAGACAAGGATTCCACGTTTATCTGAACGGCCACAAAATCCACACCTACGTCTGGTGGCAAGACAATCCTCGCTACGGTTCCATCGTCCTCGACGCCGAACTGGTCAAGCACTTGAAGAAAGGCAAAAACGTATTGGCGGCCTATTCCAATGACCAATATGACCCTAGCTCTCCGGAGCATTATGCCGCGATCGATGTCCGCATTGAGGGCATCACCAAAGCCGATCAGAAGAAGCTCGATCTCGCCTTGGAAGAAGTGCTCTCGCCAAAAGACAGGGAGGCTCTCAAAGGTGCTTCCAATGGCGGTTACCACTATTTTGGCAGTGCGAAAATTTTCGCGCAGATGGGCAAGGCCTTTGCCGAGGCTCTTTTGCCTTTGCAAAAATAGCCACCATTGACTCGCTTTCTCGATCAAGAGAATAAACGGCTCTCTCATAAAAAAGTTCAATACCACAGCATCAGAAGAATTTCATGATTCTCCGCACTCTCATCACTGCTATCGTTCTTTCGTTTTGGTTCATCTCGCCTAGTCAGGCCAAGACGAGCGCGGACGTGATTGTGTATGGTTCCACGCCAGCTGGCTACTGTGCTGCCATCGCCGCTGCACGCGAAGGGGCTTCGGTGATTTTGCTTGAGCCGACCTCGCATGTCGGTGGTATGAACACGGGCGGGCTGAGCTTTAGTGATTCCGATCAGATGTATCGCAAGCAACTCATGGGCTTGTTTCATGAATGGCACCTGCGGATTCAGAAGGACTATCAAAGTCGTGGCGTCACTCTGCCCTATGATGTGAATGTGAAGAATCAATCAGTCTGGTCCTATGAGGCAAAAGTGGCATCGAATGTAACTGACGAGATGTTGCGCGAAGCGAAGGTGAAGGTTCTCACAAAATGCGTCTTACAATCGGTCAAAAAAAGCGGCCCACGCATCACCAGCATTGTCACGAGCCAGGGCACGTTCAGTGGTCGTGAAATGGCGGTCCTAGACGCTTCAAGAATCGCGTGTTCAATAGAAAGCGCTAGGTTTTGCTTTCGATATTCTTCTTCCGAAGCTTGCTCGCTCAAACCAGCTAACTCATGCTATGCGTTCACTGTTAAAATCATGATCGGTAGAGTTTCCATCGCCCGCTGCACTTAAGCAACCAATCCGAGATTCGGGTGGCTTCTCCGGAGTCTGCAGATTCGCATCACTCGTCACCTCATCCATAATGAGTAGATCACCAGATCGTTGGGCGTGCTATTTCACCGCATCTGGACCAATGATGGATTGTCCGAAATCCGTTCTCAAACTTGCACTAAACCGCGCTGGACCGCTAGAATCGCGGCTTCGGTGCGGGTTTCCACGCCGAGCTTTGCAAGGATGTTTCGGACATGCGCTTTGACGGTGAATTCATTGGCCGCGAGGACGCGGGCTACGTCTTTATTGGATAGTCCGCGGGCAATGAGCGCCAGGATTTCCAACTCACGGGTGGTGAGTGCTTGGAAGGCGGCTCGTTCGGCGAGGCGTTCCGCAACGGCGGGTGGCAAATACTGGCGGCCCTCCATCACGGCGCGGATCGCGGCTTCGAGTTGTTTGCTGGGAATGCTTTTCAACAGGTAGCCACTCGCCCCGGCGGCCATGGCGCGGTGGATGTCCTCATCACCATCATAGGTGGTCAGCATCAGCACGCGTGCGTCGGGTTGGGTCTTGCGGATGATCTTCAAGGCATCGATTCCCGTTCCATCGGGCATTTGAAGATCGAGCAAGGTCAGGTTAGGATGATGCTGAGCGTGGGCGGCGATGGTTTCAGCCACATTGGTGGCCTCGGCAACCACCTCGAAGTCAGGGCGCAGGTCGAGCACCGCCCGCAAGCCCTCGCGAAAGAGTTCGTGGTCGTCGGCGATGAGGATACGTATCATGGGGATGGTTCTTCTATCAGGCGGAATGAGGCAGGAACACTTCGATGCAGGAACCGCGGCCGACTTCGGAATTCACGGTCAATGCTGCTCCCAGCAACTGCGCTCGCTCGCGTATGTCCTGCTGTCCGTAGTGGGGCCTGTCATTCTCTACAGGCTGGGTGGGGTCGAATCCATGGCCATTGTCTTTTACCGTCAGGACGATCATGCCGTCCTTGCGTAGCAGCGTGACTTCCAGAGTGGTAGCCTGGGCGTGTTTGAGAACATTGCCGACAGCTTCCTGGGCGATGTGCAGAAGTTCGCATTCCTGCTTGTTGGTTAGCCCGGCATCACCGTCGTAAAGGTCCAAAGTGGTGGCGATGCCGGTATCTTCGGTGAGCAGCCTGACGGAATCACGCAAGGCATCCGCGAGACTGTGTTTCTCAAGCGCCAGACTGCGCAGCCCCCAGACGGTGCGGCGGACCTGGGTCTGGCTGAGGCGCAGCAGTTCGGCGGCCTTTTCCATTTGTCGCCGGGCGGGTTCCGAGTCGGCGGCACCCGGATGCGGGAGCAAGTCGTTGGCGGCATCCATGCGCAGAGCGGCACCGGCGAGGGTTTGCTCGAGCGAGTCATGAAGGTCGCGGGCGAGGCGGTTGCGCTCGGCGGTCACGGCGGAGTATTCGCTCAGCTCGTTGCGGCGTGCGCTGAGCTGGGCGTGCAACTGGTCGGTGCGGGTTTCCACCCGTTTTGCCAGCGAGTCCCTTGCGGACACGAGTTCGGCCTCTGCGATGACGAGACTCTTGTTCTTACGGGTCAGCAGGCCGGCGAAAAACATCAGGGTCACCAGTCCAGATCCAGTCGCGGCGAGGGCAACAGCAAGGCGCAGAGGCGTCCACCACGGAGCTGGCTCCACCACCTGCACGTCGGTTAGATTTCTCAGATGAATCAATAGATCGCGGGATTTCAGGTAGCCCTCTTCCTGTTGCGACGAGCCAACCGATCCTTCCGCTATGCCGGTGACGGTGACGACGGCTCCTGGCGCGGCGGGGAGCGCATCACGGGGGATGCTGCCGATGAATTCGGCAGCAAAAAGCAAATGGCCGTCTTTCAGCAACAAGCGGGCAGGGCTGACATCCGTCTGGGTTTCGATCAGCCGCCCACTGACTCGAACGAGCCGTCCAGCATGCGAAAAGGCATCTCGTGCGGTCTTCATCTGGGCGGGCTCCAGAGTGGTGCTGTTACCCAGGATACGGAACTGACCATCTTCGAGCGTCGGACTGAGCAGACCGGGTGTTGGAAACCCAAGCACCTCCACCATGGAGTTCAGCGCAGGTGGATCGATCTTGCCTGCAGTCCATACCCTCACCCCGTACCCTTCATCCTGGATTTGAAAGGACTCATTGTTTCGAGAATGAGTGACAGTGCCTCGGGTGCGGATCCGGTGGCCTGGCGCTCCACTAACGGGATGACCTAACAAACCCTTCAGAGGCGTGAGTGGCAGAGTCGATACATCCCGTGGCGCTTCCACAACCTCGATAAATTCGGGCTGAGTAACCCGCATTTGCGCAGTTAGAACCTGCCCAGCTTCGTTGACGGCGACAGCGTTGATTCCCCTGATCCGCACCACTCCGTCCACCAGTCCTGACAGCCGTCCGCGTTGATCGCTGGGTGTGAGGACTAGGATTCGGGTGCCCTTGGCATCCAGATGCATGATGGCATGGTCCTTGCCCAAAGACGTCCAAGGCTGCACCGCTCGGACGACACCGGTAAGCTCGACGAAATGGCAGTCGTAGGAACCGCTCAACAACTCACTTCCTGTAATGTTTTTAGGCTTTGGGAGGCCGGGTTCCCCGATCACTTCGAGTGACAGCACCACGAAGTCGGGTGCAAATCTCCCTTTCTGGAGGTAGCCTCCCACTTCGACTTCCTGGCCAAGTTTGAGATCGCGAGGGCGATTGACGTGCATCGGTAGCCAAATGGCAGCCTTGCCATCTTGAATGGCGATCTCGGTTTGCTGGTCGCTAATGTGGTTGATGATGCCGCTCGTTCTCGCTTCGATGCGAAGACCCTCGTCATTAGGAAACTCACGCAACTTGCTGATGCTCATGAAAGGCACTTCCTCTGCCGTGGCATGCGAAAAGAGCATGCCGATGGCGATGAAAAAAATCAAAAAAACTTTGCCGAATTCAATCAAATCGACCTTTAGTATGCCACAAAACTCCCTGCCTGCAAAGCCGCATTTGACGGGTGCTCTAGTCATTTCGGACTATAGCCATAACGGGTAGTTCTGGGCCATGATTCAATTTTAAATCCGCTCCCTCTAACCAGCGGAAGTTTAACCCTGAAAAAATCTATCCCAGAAAAAACATGAAACCTAAAATCAATACCACCAGATTCCGCAGTGCAGACATCGGAGTCGTCGCCATCGTCGTTTCTATCAGCCTCTCCGCCGCCAACGCTGCGGATTGGACCGGTGGCACCAGCACGGATTGGAACACTGCGACCAACTGGAGTGGAGGTCTCATCCCGACAGGAGAAAATGCGATCATCAACAATGGCGGATCAGGGAACATCGCCACCATTTCCGCCAACCTTTCGGTAACGCCCAATGACATTGATATCCGCAATGGCAGTCGCTTGGATCATACTGCGGGAACTGCCGGCACCAATGGCGGGGCCTGGATGTTTGTAGGCCAGGACAATTCGGCGGGAACTTACAACCTGGCGAACACCGGTTCGGCGGGTGCTGGTATCACGGGTTTCGCCCAAGGTTCCGGCTCACTCAATGCAACGGGAAATCTGTTAGTTGGGGCCTTTGGTGACAATCGCACTGGGACGGTGCGTGTGAATACCAGCGGGACCCTCGCGGTTTCTAACGAACTCTTCATAGGCGACTCACAGAACAGCACGGGCAACTTCCTGCTCGAAAGCGGCACGGTGACGGTGAATAACAAAATCTTCGTCGGCAACAACAAGGCAATTGGCACGCTCACCATGTCCGGCGGCACGATCACCAAGACCGGTGGCGATGAGACGTTTGTGGGCCGCGATCAAGGCACGGGAACGATCACTCAAAACGGCGGCACCATCACGCTAAACCACAATCTCTATGTGGGCCAAAGCTCTGGCTCCACCGGAACTTACAACATCAGCAGCGGCGCGATCCTGAACGTTGGCCGCGATTTTGTCATTGGCCGTGAGAGCGGCAACGGCACGCTGAACATGACCGGCGGCACGATCACCAAAACCGGGGATGAGAAATTCATCATCGGACACAACAATGGCGTGGGCATCGTGGTGCAGAGCGGCGGCACGATCACCGCGAACAACGAACTCTACATCGGCAACGAAAACGCCAGCGCCTCAGGAACCTACACGCTGAGCGGGACAGGCGCGCTCAATGTTTCCAACGAGGTCGTCGTGGGCCGTGAGAGCGGCACGGGCGTTCTGAATGTGAACGGCGGCACACTGACGACCTCAGGCAATGGCAACATGTATATCGGTCGCCGCAACGGCACTGGAACCCTGAACCAGACGGCTGGAACGATCAGCGTGAACCGCGAGTTCGCCGTGGGATCGCGTGACGACAACAAGATCGGTACCGGCACCTACAACCTGAGTGGCACAGGTGCCATCACCGTCGCCAACAACATCTTCATCGGCAAGGAACAGGGTTCATCCGGCACCATGACGATGACCGGTGGCACAATGACCGGCAGCGACAAGCTGATCATCGGCCACAATCAGGCGACGGGAAATCTCAACCACAGCGCTGGCACGGTGAACGTGCAAAACGAGGTCTATATCGGCAATGAGAACATCGCTTCATCCGTGGGCACCTACACGCTCAGTGGTTCTGCGGAGCTGAATGTGGGCAACGAGGTGCAAATCGGCCGCGATAATGGCACCGGCACCTTCAATCTCAATGGCGGCACCGTCACGACCAAGAAACTCGAAGGCGGCAACGGCAGCGCGACCGTCAACTTCAATGGCGGCATCGTGAAGGCCAAACAGGACGATTCGAACTTCATCACCAACCTCGACACCGCCAACCTGCAAAGCGGCGGCGCGGTGATCAACAGCAATGGATTCAACGTCGGCACCTCACAGGAGTTTACCGGCACAGGTGGCATCACGAAGACCGGAGCCGGCAGCCTCACACTTGCAAGCACGAGCAGTTACTCGGGCGCGACCACTGTTGCCACAGGCACACTCATCATCAACGGCAACATCTCGACGAGCAGTCTCACCACGGTTGACAGCGGCGCGACTCTCTCCGGATCGGGAACCGTCGGTGCCGCTGTCATCAACGGCACGCTCGCCGTGGGAAACAGCCCTGGCCAAATGAATTTCACCAATACGGTCGATCTGAACGGAATCACCATCATGGAAATCGACGGCACCGCGGGCGCTGGTGTCGCGGGTGGTCATGATTTCGTCAACCTAACCGGTGCAGGGGCGGCGGGCATTCTCACCTACGGCGGCACGCTCACCCTCGACATCGGCGCTGCCTTTGGCGTGGGAACCTACTCGTGGAATCTCTTCGATTTCGCCAGCGAGACCGACACCTTCGCGACCATCTCACTCGCCGACCAATATTCCGGCAGCCTGTTGGACGGTGATTTAAATGGTATCTGGGACCTCACCAGTGGCGGAAATACCTGGCAGTTCACCGAGTCCACCGGTGTCCTCGGCCTTACCGTCATCCCCGAACCGGGTGCCGCATTGTTGGGTGGCTTGGGCATGCTCGCCCTGCTGCGCCGCCGCCGCTGAACAGCCGGTGTTTCAGTTTCTAATGGGTTTTCGCCCTTAAAAACCAACCGCCGTAGCGCCCTCAATTGTGCTGCGGTGGCTCTTGGTTGCCCCCAGCTTCAAATGACATTTAGGCCAGAATCATCGACAGCGCCCCGGGCGCCCTGGAACGGCTTTAGGCAATGAACCCTAGTCATTTCGGACTATAGCCAGTTTCGATCCTGCTGGTAGGCTTCTCACCGTAAACCCCTGTTCGCCATCCTTCGTCACCCAACCCATTTTTAAGTCTCCGTCATGCCGTCCTTTTTAGAATCCCTGAATGTCCCCAACACCTTGCTGCTGGGTAGTCTGTCCATGATCATCACCAGTGCCTCCGCATCTGAGAAACCCGCCCGTGGCTGGTCGGTAATCGAGACAGCAAAGGACAACGGCCACAGACTCAGCGCCGTGCCCGCCCCGACCAAGGCTGAGGCATCTGCCGAGAACACCATCGTCTGCGATCCCGCCAAGACCTTTCAGGAAATCGTCGGCTTCGGCGGCGCGCTCACCGAGTCCTCGGCCTGGGTCCTCGCACAGTTGCCGCAGGAGCAGCGAATGGAAATTCTGCGCCGCTACTACGACCCCAAGGAAGGCATCGGCTACACGCTCGCCCGCACTCATATCAATTCCTGCGACTTCTCGCTGAACATGTGGTCGCTCACCCCCACGCCCGGCGACTATGACCTGCACGATTTCACTCTTGATCCGATGCGCCGCTGGCTGATGCCGCTGATCCACGATACCCGCAAAGTCGCCGGAGCGGACCGCTTCAAATTGATGGCGTCCCCATGGAGCCCGCCCGCGTGGATGAAAACTAACAACCGCATGGATGACGGCGGCTCACTCCGCAACGAATACCGCCCGGCATGGGCGAATGTATATGTGAAATTCGTGCAAGCGATGATCGAGGAAGAGAAAATTCCGATCTGGGCGCTTTCCGTCCAAAACGAGGTCGATGCTCACCAGACTTGGGAATCCTGCAAATACACCCCCGAACAGGAACGCGATTTCGTCCGGGATTTCCTCGGCCCGGCATTGCACGGCGCGGGCCTGGCGGACGTGAAACTACTCACCCTCGATCACAACCGCGACTTGATCGAAAAATACGCTGACGTCCAACTTGGCGACCCCGCCACCGCCAAATACATTTGGGGAATGGGCCTGCACTGGTATGTGAGTGATGATTACGCCTCCTCGGCGCGCGTGCATGAAAAATACCCGGACAAACACATCCTGTTCACCGAAGGTTGCGTCGAAGGTGCTCCCGGCAACATGGGCAAATGGGAGAACGGCGAACGTTACGCTCGCAACATCATCGGTGACTTTAGCAACCACGTCTGCGGTTTCATCGACTGGAACATCGTGCTCGATCAACGCGGCGGACCGAATCACGTCGGAAACTTCTGCGACGCGCCCGTCATCGTCGATACGAATACCAAGAAAGTCACCTACGGTCCCTCGTTTTACTACCTCGCCCACTTCAGCAAGTTCGTCCAGCCCGGTGCCCGCCGGATTCGTTCGGAAGGCGGCCCTCAGGGGATTCAGTCCATCGCCTTCAGCAATCCGGATGGCACGCTGGCGATCGTGGTGGTGAATCCAACCGAACAAGCCGCCGGGTTCACACTCGGTGTCGCGGGAGAAAGTGTGGCGTGCAAGATCCCTGCACGTGCCATTCAGACCTACCTTGAAGCCCCTCATTGAAAGAAAATCAATAAATCTAACAAACACCGGAATTGAACCATCAAAAACCCATGAAACCAAAATCAAAATCCGACACGCTCCGCAACTCCCGCTTCAGTGCGCCACTCGTCACCGCCATCGTCCTCTGCTTCAGCGCGTCGCTCAGCAACGGTGCTGACAACATTTGGACCGGAGCCACCAGTTCGGATTGGAATATCGGAACCAACTGGTCGTTGGGAGGCGTGCCGGATACGGCCTTCGGTGATAACGCCGTTGTCGATAGCGCGCCAGCGAACATCGCCACGATTACCGCCGATATCTCATTCACTCCCAATGACATCATTGTAACAGGAGGTGGCCGGATCGATCACCGCGCAGGAATCGCTGGCACGAACGGCGGGGCCTGGATGTTCGTCGGCCAGGATAGCGCACTTAGCTTTTACAACCTCGCGAACACAGCGATACCTGGACCTGGAATCAGCGGCTTTGCGCAAGGCACGGGGACTCTGAATCCGACAGGAAACCTGCAGGTGGCTTCTTGGGGTTCCAACCGCAACGGGTCCATCAACATCAACACCACGGGCGGTGTGAACATCTCCGGCGGCCTATTCATCGCCAATGACAATGGCTGTATCGGCACGATGAATCTGGAATCGGGCGCGGTGATCGTTTCCCACGGCCCCGGCTTCGCCACGGACAACTTCCAGGTCGGCAACAATGGTGGCATCGGCACCTTGAACATTTCCGGCGGATCCTTGGATGCATCGAGAAATTTCCGAGTAGGCAACGAAGGAGGGACAGGAGCCATCAACATCACAGGTGGCTCACTCACTATAGGAGGAACCGATGACATGTTCATCGGCCGTGACAGGGGCACCGGAGTCATCACCCAATCTGGCGGAGTCGTTGACTTCAACCACAACACTTACATTGGCAATGGAAACAACGCGAACTCGAATACCAGCGGTACTTACAACCTCAGCGCCGGCGTGCTCAATGTGAAGCGCGAGTTCGTGATCGGTCGCGAGGGTGCCAATGCGACCCACACCGGCACCCTGAACATGACGGGCGGCACCATCACCAAGACCGGAGATGAAAAGATGATCGTCGGTCACAACAATGGCAAGGGCTTCGTCGTGCAGAGCGGCGGGACCATCAGCGTGAACAACGAACTCTTTGTCGGCAATGAAAACTCCGGAGCAGAAGGGACCTACACCCTCAGCGGCACAGGAGCGCTCAATGTCGCGAACGAAGTCATCGTGGGTCGCGAAAGCGGCACCGGAATCCTGAACGTGAATGGCGGAACGATCACCACCACCGGCAACGGCAACATGTATGTCGGACGCCGAAATGGAACCGGAACCTTGAACCAGACTGCTGGAACGATCACCGTGATCAAGGAGTTCGGCGTAGGAACGCGTGACGACAACAAGATCGGCACCGGCACCTATAACTTGGGCGGAACAGGTGCCATCACCGTGGCAAACAACATCTTCATCGGCAAGGAACAAGGTGCATCCGGCACCATGACGATGACCGGTGGCACCATGACCGGCAGCGACAAGCTGATCGTCGGCCACAATCAGGCGACGGGAAGTCTCACGCAGAGCGGTGGCACGGTGACAACCACGAATGAGGTTTATATCGGCAACGAGAACAGTGCTTCATCAATTGGCACCTACACGCTGAGTGGTTCGGCGAACCTGAATGTGGGCAACGAAGTGCAAGTCGGTCGCGATAACGGAACGGGCACCTTCAATCTCAATGGCGGCACCGTGAACGCAAACAAGATCTCGGGTGGAACCGGCAGTGCGACGGTGAACTTCAATGGCGGCCTCCTGAAAGCCAAGGTGGATGAGAGTAACCTCATCGAAAACCTCGACGTGGCGGATGTGCAAAGCGGCGGACTCAAGATTGACAGCAACGGCTTCAATGTCAGCACCAGCCAGATTCTCGCCGGAATCGGCGGTCTGGAAAAATCGGGGGCGGGTCAACTCACCTTGAGCGGCGCGAATACCTATGCTGGAACCACGACGGTTGCCGCAGGGGTATTGCGGATCGAGAAAGCCGGGCTGAATGCCATTATCGATTCTGTGGCTAACACCCTTGTGGCCGAGTTTACCTCACCGCCTGCTGCTGGAGCCTATCCAGTCCTCCCCGGACCTCTTGCGGGTGCCCAGACTTTCACTGCCACCGGTCTGGGTGTGAATCAGTCGGCTACATTCTCAAATGCCACCAGCACCGTAACAGTAACCAATACCATAACAGACCCGTTCGTGACTTGGATCGACGGCTTCACCCCGAATGCATTGCTGCCGGATGCCGCATCCAAACTTCCCGGAGCAGATCCTGACAGCGACGGCATCACCAATCTGATGGAATTCGTGCTCGGTGGCAGCCCGGTTGTTTCCTCGCAGTCCATTCTGCCGACGCTTGCCACCGTGGGCTCGGACGTGGTTCTCAGCTACACCCGCAGCGATGAATCCGAATCGGTCACCACCCAAGTGGGCCAATGGAGCACCAACCTCACAGGTTGGACTAACGTGACACCGGTGCTCGTCAATGAAAACGGCGCGGCTGCCGACACCATGACCATCACCATGCCCAAGAGCAATGCGGTGAACGGCAAGCTCTTCCTGCGCCTGAGTGTGGAAATGCCCTGAACTCCAAACCAAGCATCCCACGAATCCATGGTGCTACGCACGCGGAAACCGAGAGCTAGCACCATGTCCAGATTGTAATGGGAAACCTCGTAGATCTTGCCGTCAGTGGCAGTTGTTCGGAATAACCGAACAACTGAAATTTCTTCCAGTTCCCCGTCCTCAAAGATGTGCTTGATGTGCTCGCTGATGGTCCCCTTGGCTTGCCGAAGAGTTCGGTGAGCTGCTTTTGGTTGAGCCATAGGGTCTCATTCTCTAGCCGCACGTCCAACTTGGTGCGCCCATCTTCGCTTTGGTAAAGGAGGATCTGGCTCATGCTACGCGCTCGGGGTTTGAAACGCACCGGGCCAGCCGCCGTGGGTTTCGATGACTTCGTCGATCTCGGCCATCAGGCGGATGGTTTCGCTGAGGGAGAGGACTCGGGATTGAGCAATGCCAAGGGCGCGGGTTTCTCGGTTCCAACCCAAAAGGATCGAGGGCATTTTTATGAGAACTTTACGTTAGGCCTTTTGCAAAACAAAAACGTCATTGGTTGGCATTGGTTTCGTTACATCGATGATGGAGATCTGAAAACCAAAGGCCAATCGAGCAACAAGGGCATCGTGAACATAGAGTATCAGGAATACAGCGAACTGGCGGAAAGCATGAAGGTCATCAACTCACAAGCGTATTCGCTATCGGATTATTTTCGCAAAACGCAGGGTAGTGAACCGACGAAACAAAGCGATGCGAAATGAGAGCGATGATTGATTCATTGCAGTCGATATGAAAAATTTTTGAGATTTTGTGACCACTTCTTCAGTAATGGTCATGTAGTATCCTTGTTCCGAAAAATTTTATGATTCATCGCACACTCATCACAGCTCTTGTTCTCTCTCTTTGGTTCATCTCGCCTAGTCACGCCAAGACGAGTGCGGACGTGATTGTGTATGGTTCCACACCAGGTGGCTACTGTGCTGCCATCGCCGCTGCACGCGAAGGGGCCTCGGTCATTTTACTGGAGCCAACCTCGCATGTCGGTGGCATGAACACCGGTGGGCTGAGCTTTAGTGATTCCGATCAGATGTATCGCAAGCAACTCATGGGCTTGTTTCATGAATGGCACCTGCGGATACATAAGGACTATCAAAGTCGTGGCGTCACTCTGCCCTATGATGTGAATGTGAAGAATCAAGCAGTCTGGTCCTATGAGGCAAAAGTGGCATCGAAAGTAACTGATGAGATGTTGCGCGAAGCGAAGGTGAAAGTTCTCACAAAATGCGTCCTGCAATCGGTCAAAAAAAATGGCCCACGCATCACCAGCCTTGTAACGAGCCAGGGCATGTTCACTGGCCGAGTGTTCATCGATGGCAGCTACGAGGGCGACTTGATGGCTGCCGCTGGTGTGAGCTGGCGCATCGACCGCGAAAGCCGCGCTGAATATGGCGAGTCTTATGCGGGTCGGCAATATCCCAAGGCGCTGATGGACATCAATGGTTTCGATGACCAAGGCAAGCCCTTGCCGCTGATTACGAGCGTTGGCCGTGGTGCGGATGACATCGGCGACGACGAACTGATGGTCTATAGTTTTCGCATTCCGATGACCAAAAACGCGGCCAACAAGGTGCCCATGCCCGCACCAGCCAACTACGATCCCAAGAAATTCGAGTTGATTCGCCGCTACGTGAAACGCCATGGACAAAGTGGAGTGAATTTTAGCTACTTGCCGGTTCCTAACAAAAAAATTGATGCAAACAATGCCATCGGTTCGCAATTTTCCATCGGCCTCATTGGCGGTGCAAAAGAATGGGCAGAGGCAGATCAGGCGGGTCGTGCTGCGATCGTAGAGGCTCACAAGCAATATACGTTAGAGATGATCCACTTCATGAAAACGGATCCTGTATTCACCCAAGCACGCCGCGATGAGATTGCAGCATGGGGTCTGTGCGCTGATGAGTTTGCTGCATCCGAGCATTTTCCACCACAGCTTTACGTGCGAGAAAGCCGTCGCATGCGCGGCCTGTATGTCTTGACCCAGAATGACATTTTCAAAGATATCACCAAGCCTGATCCGATCATGATTTCATCATTCCCGATCGACTCGCATGACTGCCGTCGTGTGATTCAACCGGATGGCAAGGTGATCAATGAAGGCACCATTTTTCCCGTGCGCCAGATGCCACAGCGGATTGGTTACCCGTATCAAGTGCCGTATCGAGCGATCCTTCCTGTTAAGGCCGAGTGCGATAACTTGTTAGTGCCGGTGGCATTGTCCAGCACTCATGTGGCGATGTCATCACTACGCATCGAGGCGACCTGGATGCTCATCGGGCAGAGCGCGGGCATCGCGGCGGCACTTACAAAAAACAACGATGTCGCGGTGCAAGATTTGCCCTACGACATGTTAAAATCAAGGCTAGAAGCGCAAGGGCAAGTGCTCACTCTTCCTGCGGAATTTCGACTGGGCGCAGGGATTGTGCTCGATGATTCGACTGCCGAGTTGGCGGGCAATTGGTCGAAATCTACCACCTTGAAACCCTTCATCGGATCGGGCTATCGTTATGCGGGATCGAAAGATGTGGCAAATGACGGCTCAGCCTCGGCGATCTTTCGTTTCACCGCACCGCGAGCGGGGATCTATCAAGTCTGCATGGCCTATACTCCTGATGCCAGTCGCGCCACCCATGTGCCGGTGTCATTTTCTAGCGGAACAAAACAAACGAACTTTTCCGTCGATCAAACTGTCGCCCTGTCAGCTAGTTCGACCTATCGGTCGATTGGCTCGGTGCCCTTGGTGTCCGATCAAGAAACGGTGGTGACGATCGGCACTACGGGAACAACTGGTTTCGTTATGCTTGATGCCATTCATTTGACCCCCGATGAAATCGATGGCGCAGAAAAATTGAATCCGCCTTCACAGCGGCGGAAGGGACCGCAGCCAAGTAAGTCTCAAAAGCAGAACTGAGATAGGAAAGGGGATTCGCGCATGGGAAATGAACTTAGGAAGTTAGCCATGAGTTCCAAGCCGAAAGTGTTGTGTTTTTACAAAGAATGCCAACGCGAAGTTACCATCAAAATTATCAATTTCTCAATGAGCCATCATCGATAAAAATGATGTATGAATCGAATATTCCAATTTGTGACTCTCCGGTGAACGTGATAGCGTATCACCAATGAACAAGATCATCACGAAGGCATCGGACCGAAAGCATGATAGCAGTATATGGCTGTGGAGCCTTGGAGGCTTCGTGATCGCTGCATTGATTGGATGCGCGGATATCTTGCCAGATTTTTTCAGCCGGCTGCATGTGGCGGCAACTGGCGGAGTGGGTGAGTCATCACTGTGGGACGAACCCTTATTTTACATGGTGATCATCGGAATTCCGGCAGGTTTGGTTGGTGCTGCCATTGCTTTCGCCATCAAGTTTGTGGTTCTCCGACTCAGTAAAAAGAATGAATCCCATTTCAAGTGCTAAGAAAATGAAACACATCATCAAAACCACACTCATTCTGGCCGTGATTGCGTTAGCCAGTTGTTCGGAAGAGAAGTCACGCGACTTCTTTGCCAAAGGGGGAATTACCATCGGCTCTCCTGCTGCGCTTGGGGCCGGATCATACAAGATACCGATTGAATTCGAGACGGAGATCGTGCATTCAGGCCAGTGGATCGACACGGTTGATGCCGATGTTTCAGGGGCTGACATTCTCCTAACTGCGAGCTTTACCAGTTCTAACGGCAAAAGCGGCTATCCGGGGTATGTTGAAGTTCATGGAGTTTCACCGGGGACTTACACGATCAAATATCGAGACCCAGATGGCACCGTTCATCCCCTTGGGTCGGCAATTCTTCCTTGAGCACACCCACGAAGCCTTCCGAACCCTAAGGCCCAGACGGCATCAAGGCGTTAGAGAGCATTTATCAAAATATACCAAAGAAAAGCGATGCCGCGAAAGCCTTTGCGAGTGAATATGGTCTTCGGAGATGATCGCTGAAGTGAAATTTTTGTGAATCCACTTTGATGTTTTTAGCGCTTCAACTTGAAATTAGTCTTTTTGCCTTGTTGTCAAAAAATCATGAACTTTTCCAGCATTGGTACATCCGTGCTTGTCGTGGTAACCATGCGTGTTGCTCATTATGGCACGGAAGAGTCTTGCTCGAACGATCTACACTGGTTGAATTCATTTTTTTGATTCCTATGAAAACTCAAAAGTTTATTGGCATCCCATCCCTGTTGCTGGTTACTGTGATCAGCTTCTTGCTGCCCTCATGCGTCTTTTTCCATGACACCGTAGCATTCAATGCGCTCGGCAAAATGCCCGCTGTGAAAACACCTGTGCCGAAGGTGGAAATCGATACCAAAATCACCGTCGGCACCTTGTTGGGTGGTTCAGTGAAAAGCCATAAACCGTATGACATCCGTCTCTATTACATGGATGATACATTCACCTTCGCCACGATCAAAATCACCGCATTGACCGTGACCTATGCCGATGGCTCTAACGATCCTGGTGCTGCTTTGCTCAAGCTCCCGATGCGTTTTCAATCGACGGTGTATGAGTCCTACAATAGCATGGCTGGCGGAGCCGTGGTCGTGAAAAAGTCAAGAATTCTCGATGCTCATTTGTCCGACACGATCCAACGCGATGAACCGTTCACGCTATCGATCAAGGGCCAATTCATCAAAGATGACGGCACCATCATTCTTTTCAAGATCACAGAAAAATATGACATGACTCGCGATAAAAGAACGGAATCGTGGGCGGATTTTGTAAGCGGGTGTTGAGTGATGTTTCTTCAAGTGCAACATTTTAGTCCCGAGCTTGACAGTCCGACGACTTCGTCGAAAATAACAACACCTAGCGTTACTGAACTCCGAATCCTATATCTCCCCATATGATTAGATGCCAAATCAACCGAATTTTTCTGCTGATTGTAGCTGGATTCTTTCTGGTAGGTGGCAGTCATCTCTCGGCGCAAAATCTCGTTACGAATGGTGGCTTTGAAAGTGGGTTGACGGGATGGACCAATAACACCAGTGGTGGTGCTGGTGCCTCCTTTTCGTTAGAGACTGTCCAGCCTTATGAAGGTGCGCGGGCCATGAAAATTGCTGTGACCAATCCCGGTGCCCAGCTTCACAATGTGCAAACTCTGGGGCCAACGTTTACTCTCGCTGTGGGGACTCCGACGTCGATTACCTTTCGCGCACGCGCCTCGGTACCCGGGGTGAAGGTGCGCTTTGTGATGCAAGACGCTACTTATAACAACAAAGAGTTCACCCTCTCGACTTCGTGGCAGTGGTTCAGCTGGAACCATACTACCACCGAGGCAACTCCACGCCTGCGCATGCAGTATCGCTCGGTGGGTACTGTTTGGCTCGATGATATCTCGCTCGTGGTCAATGCCGCAGCGGGAACTACCACGCGTATCTCTTCCGATACGACGATTCGCCACCAGACGATGGATGGAATTGGTGGCTCGATCGCATTTAATACGCCGGACTATGAAGCCCTGAGCGCGACGAAAAAAAACGAGATCGAAAACCTGCTTTATGTCAATTGTGGTATCGATATTGTTCGACTCAGAACAGGTAACTCTGATGCGTTGAACAACGAGTTGGCCATGAGGGCCCAGAGGAATGGTGCCAAAAGCCTATTGACCTGCTGGTCTCCGCCGGCATCTCTCAAAAGCAATAACAGTATCGTAAGTGGGACTCTTAGGATCGTATCAGGGAAATACGATTATGCCGGATTCGCGGATTGGTGGTATGCAAGGCTCAGCGCATCGAACTGGATGCATGACTTCATCTCGATCCAAAACGAGCCGAGTTACGATCCCGGCGACAAAGAGACCTGCCGCTTTTTCGCGAACGAGACCGTTCCCGCAACAACAAGCGGGTCTGCTAGCTACAGGCTAGCCATGGATGCCGTTTACAACAAAATCAAGAATGAACCGAAAAGACCGCAATTCATCGCGGTGGACGCTGAAACCCACTCAGCTTTTAACTCAATCGCGCCCACGGTTTCGGCGCTCTCCTATGTAAACCATCTGGGATTCCACAACTACGGCACCAATGACTTCGCCGGGGTCAAATCAAGGTATAATGGCAATCGAGGATGGATGACGGAATGGGGGGCTGATCCTGATATTTTGGACAACTGGTTGGTTCTCGCGACAAATATTAACGAAACGCTGGTGAACGCAAATGCCTCGGCCTACCTTGCGTGGCGGATGGTCCATGGCAACAATACGGGCCAGGTTTGGGCGATGATCGGCGTGGAAAATGGACAATACCAAGTCCAGAATTCGTTTTATTCCGTGAAGCACTTCGCGAAGCATATCTCAAGCGGTGATCAACGCATCGAGGTGACAAACTCCGGCACCAACGCCAATCTCCGCGTCTCTGGTTATCTGAATGTTGCAGGGAACAAAATCAACCTCATTGTCCTCAATACCGGCGGCACGGACGATGTGATCTCGCTGCGTTTTCCTGGCTTACCTGTCGGTTCCGTCACCGCTTTCCGCACGAGGCAGTTTGACATTGGCGGCTTTCCCTACAATTCGTTAGGTACTATCAATATCGCCAACAATCAGACGATTTCCAAAAACTCGATCACCAGTTATGTGGTTAATCTAACAGAAACACTTAACCCCTATGATCCATCTTTGTTGCGTGTTGATGGATTTCTGAAGCAGGGCAATCAATTCTCGCTCGCGATACCCGCACAACCTGGGCATAATTTTACTCTGTGGAAATCGAACTCTCTCGCTGATGGCTCATGGCAAGAAGTGACTAATGCGGTGCGCGCAGAAATCGACGGACAGCTTTATCTAACAGATCCCAATGCTGGCACAACGAGGGCATTTTATCGCGTTGAGCGGGACACGGGACTGTGAAGTAGTGCCATATTTCGTAGGGTTGAAAGGAGTTACATCAAAGTGAGAATAATGACTGAAGTCATATCTTTCTTATCTCTTTAAGGTGTCTAAAATCACGCTTATGGTGTTTTTTGAGAATACGGTTTAGTTGATACATTCCCTCCACGGTTGTGGACTTCAACTCGCTTTTTGAGATCACTGGTGCTGCCGTAGTAAAATTTTCCCGGCTGTGATATCAACTGGAGGATCTATGCGTAATGTCTGGCCTATTCAGGTGAGATGGTTTGCGGACAGAATCCCGTATGCGTTTTATAGAATGGCGGAGAAGGTGGGATTTGAACCCACGGTGAGTATTACCCCACGTCCGATTTCGAATCGGGTGCCTTAGACCACTCAGCCACCTCTCCTTGATTCCCTTGCGGGCGCGAAAATTATCGGCAGGGCGGGGCTTTGTAAAGCAATCTTTTTTGGTTTTTCGGAGGAAATGTTTACCGCATCAGCTCAAGTCTGATGTCTTACGTCTGCAAATCTTGTTTCTCCACCTCAATACTCCCGCACGACGAGGAAGTCGGCGATTTGGTGAAGGCGGTCGGCTTTTTTGCCAAAAACTTCGAGCGCGGCCATGGCTTTTTTGGTCAGTGCGGCGGCTTCTTTGCGCGACTTTTCAAGGCCCACGATGGCGGGGTAGGTGGCCTTGGCGACGTTGGCATCTTTGCCTGCGGTTTTGCCGAGGACTTCAGTGCTTTGGGTGACGTCGAGGATGTCGTCGATGATTTGAAAGGCGAGTCCGAGGCATTGGCCGAAGGTGCTCAGTGCCTCTAGCTTGGCGGGTGTGGCATTGACGGCCATGGCTCCGAGACGCAGTGAGGTTGTGAGCAGGGCGGCAGTTTTGGCTTTGTGGATGAGCACGAGCTGGGCTTTACTGAGATCCTTGCCTTCGCCTTCGAGGTCCATGACTTGTCCGCCGATGAGGTGGCGACTGCCGCTGGTGAGGGCGAGTTCTTTGATGAAGGAATCGGCTTTGTAGCGAGGTGTGCCGGGTGTTTGAGCGAGGATGAGAAATGCTTCGGTGAGTAGCGCATCACCGCAGAGCACGGCCATGCCATCGCCAAAAACCTTGTGGCAGGTGGGGCGGCCACGGCGTAGGTCGTCGTCGTCCATGCAGGGGAGGTCATCGTGGACCAGCGAATACGTATGCAGCACTTCGACGGCACAAGCGGCGGCCATGGCTTTCTCCGGATCACCACCGCAGGCCTCAGCCGCAGCGAGACAAAGGATCGGGCGCAGGCGTTTTCCTCCGGCAAAGACTGAGTAGCGCATGGCCTTGTGAATCGTCTGGGGCGCGATTTTCTCGGCGGGGAGAAATTTGTCTAATGCGCGATCGACCTCGGCCGCAGTGGTCTTGAGATATTTCGTGAATTCGGCAGTGGCCATACTCGTTTTGTTAGAGGATTTCGGCAATTTGCACGGCGTTGAGTGCGGCACCTTTGCGGACTTGGTCGCCTACGACCCAAAGATCGAGCGCGTTTTCCAGCACGAGGTTTTGGCGGATGCGTCCGACGCGGCAATCGTCTTGGCCAGTGGTGTCGAGAGGCACGGGGAAAATGCCGTTGGCTGGGTCATCACAGAGTTGGATGCCTTTTTTGCCTGCGTAAGCAGCGCGTGCGGCCTCAGGGGTGATCGGCTTGTCAAAAACGGCGGTGATCGATACCGAATGCGAGCGATAAACGGGAACGCGCACGCAGGTGCAGGAAACTTTAAGGTCGGGGAGGTCGAGGATTTTTCGGCCCTCGTGCAGCATTTTCAATTCCTCCTTGGTGTAGCCGTTTTCGGTAAAGACATCGACTTGGGGGATGACGTTGAAGGCGATCTGGCGCGAATAGACTTTTTGTTCCAAGGGCAGGCCGTGAGTGATGGCGTGGACTTGCTGTTCGAGCTCGGCGATGCCTTGGGCTCCGCTGCCGGAAACGGCTTGGTAGGAGGAGGCGATGATGGATTTCAGTCCAAAGACTTCATGCAGTGGGGCCAGCGCCATCAAGGAAATGATGGTGGTGCAGTTCGGATTGGCGATGATGTTTTTCGGGTGATTGCGAGCGGCGGCGGGATTGATCTCGGGCACGACGAGCGGCACTCCTTCATCCATGCGGAAGGCCGATGAGTTATCGATGACTACGCATCCGGCTGCGGCGGCGGAGGGTCCGAATTCTTTGGAAATCGAGCCACCAGCGCTAAACAGCGCGATGTCGATGCCGGCGAAGCTATCGTGCGTGAGTTCTTGCACTGCGATCTCTTCACCGCGAAACGGAAAGGTTTTTCCCACCGAGCGTTTCGAGGCCAATAGCGTGAGTTTGCCGATGGGGAAATTTCTTTCCTCTAGGCAGAGACGCATTTCTTCACCAACGGCACCGGTGGCGCCAACGATCGCTACATGTTTCAATTCGCTCATAGACTGTGGGTCAAAGGAAGGTGCAGAATAACGAGTTTTGCTCAACTGGCAAATGAATTGCCGTAAAAGTTTGACAGTTGGGATTTGCTAAAAACGCACTTCTCCAGGATTGCGAGTAGCGCAATGTGACAAACTCGTCACACAGGTCCAGTTGGCAATGTGTCTCGATGCGATTATCCATCCGTCGTGCCTGCCAAGCAGTCACTCCCCAAGACAACCTACAACAAGACACGATTGACATGAAAACCATGCAAAACATCCTTCTCGCCGCGCTGCTTACCGCCGTGGCATCCGCACAAACGATCAGCCTCAAGGGTAGCGACACCTTGGGTGCCAAGCTGATTCCCCAAATGGCCGAGAAATACAAGGCTGACGGCCATGCGGACGTCAAATTTGAGATCGCCGCTGAGGGGTCCTCAACAGCGTTCCCAGCTCTTGCCAACGGCACCGCGCAGATCGGCATGTCTTCCCGCAAGATCAAAGAAGAGGAAACGACCGAGTGCAAAACTAAGGGCATCACGCTGGAAGAGCACATCGTTTGCTACGACATGCTCAGCGTGATCGTGAACAAAAACAGCCCTGTGGCGAATCTCACCAAAGCACAAGTGGCAAAAATTTTCACCGGCCAAGTCAAGGATTGGTCGGAAATCGGCGGCACTCCTGGCCCGATCTCGGTCTATACCCGCAATACTTCATCCGGCACCTACAAAGACTGGCAGAAGCTGGCCATGGACGGTCGCGACTACCCAGCAAGCTCACTGAAAATGGCTGGTAATGAGCAAATCGCCCAAGAAGTGGCGAAAAACAAAAGCGGCATCGGCTATGTCGGTCTGGCTTACTCGAAAACCCGCGGCGTCAAGGCAGTGAGCATCGATGGCATTGCTCCTGTGGCTGATAACAAGAAAACTTACGCTTATTCCCGCGAGTGTTTCTTGTATGTTCCTGCAAACGCCAGCGCCGAGGTGAAGTCGTTCATCGAGTTCGTACACTCCGAGCCTGCTCAGAAAATCGTTGATACCACAGGCTTCATCCACGCGAAATAATTCGCCCTGCTCGGTTTTTTCCATGGCACCGCAGCAATTTTCGCTGCGGTGTTTTTTTGCGCTCAGATCAAATGTGACAATTTCGTCACATTGACGTCACATTCTGGGATTGTGCTGCGGCGCGCAATTTTTAGACTGCCCGCGCCTCTGGTGCGTTTCTTTTCATCTACCGCTCGATTTCATGCCAAAAAACACCACACCGACAGCTCCCTCGGCCTTTTCCCGCAAGGGATTTTCGTTTGATCGGATCTTCAAGTACTTCTTCGCGTCGAACGCAGGCCTCACCATCGTGATCTTGCTGCTGATCATCGGCTTCTTGCTCAAGGAGGGCTTGGGATTCTTCCCCGGCTACCAACGCGAATTGCAAATTTACCGCATCACGGGAATGGAATACATCGACATTTCGCGGAAAAATCTCACCTCTCACGAGCAGCTGACCTCGGTGATGAATCGTGCGTATTTTGCCGAGATCAATGGACTCGCGGATCGAGAATTGCAGCGCTCCACCGAGGCCTCTGCGTTGATTTCGCACATCGATGACTTTACCGCCAGTGCGCGTGACCAATACTTCGAAACCATTGAGGACGCCAATCCAGCTCCAGCATTGATCGAGAGTGCCAAGCAGAAGTATGCAGCACTCTTGCCGCTGGCCATGAAAGATTTGCCACTGACGCCACATTTGAGTGCCGCTGAGCGCCAGCAAATTATCGATGCCATGTCGGCACGGCCGATTGATAATGAAGACACCCCAGAATTGGTCAATCAACTCGCCACCGAGTATGCCACCGTGCGCGCAAAGTTCGCCACTCCACTGGAGCCTATGCGCGCGGCGATTGATGAATTTGAAGCCCTTGGTGCAGATCTTAGCACGCGTGTCAGCGAGATGTCTTCCAAGGTGCAAGTCATCAAAGCGGAGCTCACGAATGCGGATATCATCGAACGCGATCGCAAGACCTTGCTCTCTGCGGCGGAGTCGGCTAAAACTCCCGAAGAGCGAGCTCGTTTGATGGCGGAAGCGCAGACCGCCATCGCTACCGTCCCCGATACCGCGACGCCACTCAAAGAGTTGCTCTCAGGGCGCGAGGACTGCCAGACCTTGCATCGCAGCATGCATGAGAAAATCACCGAATGGAGTAGCAAAGCGAAGTTCACGGTGACGCAGACGGAAGCGCAACGACTCGCACAAGTGGCCGAGAAAAGCATACCCGTGTATTTGCAGGAGTTATCCGTCACGCCAGAAACACTCGCGACTTGGGATGCAGAAAAACCGGTGAAACTCAGTACGGCGATTTCGTCCTTCCTCACGGGAAAAGACTGGATCACTGGTGGAGAGTGGCAGGATTTCTATGGCATCTTACCGTTGTTTATTGGCTCGTTGATGATTGCTGTCGTTGCCTTGATTTTGGCAGTGCCAGCAGGAATTGGGGCAGCAATTTACACCAATCAATTTGCCTCGGAACGCGAGCAAAAAATCATCAAGCCGGTGATTGAATTCATCCAAGCGATTCCTTCCGTGGTGCTTGGGTTCATCGGGATTTTTGTGTTAGGAAATGCTTTGCGTGAACTTTCGACCTCGCCTTCACTCAGTTGGTTTCCCGGCTTCCCGATGGACGAGCGACTCAACATTTTCACCGCAGGCTGCTTGCTTGCCTTGATGAGTATCCCAACGATTTTTTCTCTCGCAGAAGACGCGATCAACAACGTCCCTGGTGCCTATTCTGAGGCCTCAGAAGCACTAGGTGCCTCCAAGCTACAAACGACCTTCCGCGTGGTGGTGCCCGCCGCATTTTCGGGTATCCTTGCTGCGGTTTTGTTAGGATTTGGTCGAGTAATCGGCGAGACGATGGTGGTGCTCCTCGTCGCGGGAAATCGCATCAAGATTCCCGACTTCTCGGCAGGCATCGGTGCCTTTTTCCAACCTGCTCACACCATGACTGGCATCATCGCACAAGAACTCGGTGAGGTGCCACAAGGCAGCGTTCACTATCGTGCGCTCTTCGTGGTCGGTATTTTACTTTTCACGATCGTTCTCGGCATCAATGCCTTGGCTCATCACTTCACCCGCAAAATGAAAAACTAAGCGTTTATGATCTCCGAAGAAACTCTCATCCGAAAATCCGGCAAGGAAGGAAAACGTGGCAAAGTCATCGATCGCCTCGTGCGCTCGGCTTTTGCGGGCGTGACTTATGCCATCGTGCTCGTCGCGCTGTTGTTGTTTGGCAAAATCGTTAAAGACGGCGCGCCAACCTTGTTCACCTCAGAGGCCCCGTTCATCAACGTTTCCTTTTTGCTCGATAAAAATGAAACGCTGCACGTGTTCGATGACGCGCAAGGTGTGCGCCATAAATTACCCGCATCGAAGTATGCCGAGTTCATCAAACAGAATGGTGAGGACTCGATCTACAATCACCACAGCTTTTCGTATTCGGGCGGTGGGATCGTTGGTCCGATTGTGGGCACTCTGATGCTAACCATAGGTTCGATTTTGTTAGCCTTATTCTTCGGTGTCAGTGCTGCGATTTATTTGTCCGAGTATGCCAAGGAAAGTCCGTTCATTCATGCGGTGCGACTGGCGATTCTCAATCTCGCAGGCGTGCCATCCATCGTCTTCGGCCTCTTCGGTTTCTCGGTTTTTGTGTTGGCCGTGCCCGTCATTACCGCTGATCCATCGTCGCGCTCGTTGCTCACGATTCCACTTTTCTTTGGCGATTACGTGATGAGTTTCCAAGGATGGAATTCTTCGTTGATGGCAGGATGTGCTACGCTCGCGTGTATGATTCTTCCGGTGATTATCACCGCATCCGAGGAATCATTGAAGGCGGTGCCACAGGGTTTCCGCGATGCTTCCCTTGCACTGGGCGCTACTCGCTGGCAGACGATTCGCCGCTGTGTGTTGCCGTATTCGATGCCGGGCATTCTCACCTCTTCGCTTCTAGCGATCACTCGTGTTGCTGGGGAAACGGCGCCGATCATGTTTACGGCTGCGGTTGCCGCGAAAGATGATTTGCCATGGGAAGGTGCCGATGGTCCCTTGGATGTTCTTTCGTCACAAGTGCAAGCATTGCCCTATCACATCTACACCTTGGCCGCACGGATTCCGAACTCGGAATACACCCAACAGGCCCAGTATGGCTCGGTGTTTGTCTTCCTCCTTCTCGTCGCCATCCTCTCGATTAGTTCGATGGTCCTGCGTGCCAAAATGCGCGCGAAACTCAAATGGTAAATTTTTTCTCTTCACATGAATCACGCGATCCAGATTGAAAACCTGTGCTTTTCTTATGGCACCAAGCAGGCGCTTTTTGACGTAAACATGGACATCCCCGCCAATGAGGTCACCGCGCTGATTGGGCCCTCGGGCTGTGGGAAATCGACTTTGCTGCGCTGCATCAACCGTATCAATGATCGCATTCCCGCTGCACGCGTGACGTCGGGAGCAGTCAAGATTCACGGCATCGATGTGATGCGCCGCGACATCGACTTGCTGCAACTGCGCCGTCACGTCGGCATGGTGTTCCAGAAATACAATCCCTTTGCGAAATCGATTTTCGAGAATGTCGCCTACAGCTCGCGCATTGCAGGAATCAAAGACAAGTCGGTGCTCGCAGATACGGTGGAAAAATCGCTGCGCGATGCGGCTTTGTGGGATGATGTAAAAGATCGTTTGCATGAAAGCGCCTTCGGCCTTTCGGGCGGCCAGCAGCAGCGATTGTGCATTGCTCGTGCGATCGCCAATCAGCCGGAAATTTTGTTGATGGATGAACCCTGTGCGGCACTCGATCCTCTTGCGACCTTGAAGATTGAGGAGCTCATCCAGGACCTGAAGAAAAAATTCACCATCGTCATCGTCACGCACAACATGGCCCAAGCGAGTCGTTGCTCGGACAAAACGGCATTCATGTATCTGGGCAAATTGATCGAGTTTGATGATACAATGAGCATTTTCTCCAATCCGAAGGAAAAGCAAACGGAGCAATACATCAGTGGCTCATTTGGTTGAGTCGGGATGCGGGGCATTTCCCTGAAAGAAACGATGCGTATTGGCGTATTTTCCCTCTAATGCGCTACTTTCTTGGATTTTTGACACTCGCTTCTGCCTTATTTTCGGCTGAAGCCAAACCTTTGAATGTGGTGGTGCTCTACGCCGATGACTGGCGGCATGATACTCTCGGTTGTGCAGGGCATCCGATTGTCAAAACACCGAACATTGATGCTCTCGCGCAAGAAGGCACGCGCTTCACCCATGCCAGCGTCACCACTTCGATCTGCGGCGTGAGTCGGGCGACATTGTTCACGGGGCAGTGGATGTCGCGCCATGGCAACAAGGGATTTACGGCTTTCAAAACTCCTTGGGCGGAAACCTATCCGGGTTTGTTACGGTCTAACGGATATCACGTCGGTCACATCGGCAAGTGGCACAATGGAGCATTTCCGCAGAAAAATTTTGACTTTGGGCGCTCTTATTCGGGCACCCATTGGATGAAAGATGCCGATGGGAAACGCATTCATGTGACGCAGAAAAATCACAACGACGCGCTCGAATTTCTTCGCACCAGTCCCAAGGATAAGCCGTTTTGTCTCACCCTCGCCTTTTTCGCCACACACGCCGAAGATGGCAATCCGAAGCAATTTTTACCGCAAGAAAAAAGCATGGCGCTCTATCAGAATGACGCCATCCCTGTGCCGCGTACCGCCAACGATGCCGCATGGCGTAAGCTGCCGTCATTTCTCGTGAGCGAAAAAAATGAAAGTCGCAACCGCTATACCTGGCGCTTTGACACTCCCGAAAAATATCAGACGATGATGAAAAATTACTATCGTCTTGCCAGCGAAGTTGATGAGGTTTGCGGTGCGGTGGTGGCCGAACTCAAGGCTCGCGGTTTGTGGGAAAATACCTTGGTGATTTTTACGACTGACAATGGCTACTTCCACGGTGAGCACGGTCTTGCCGATAAATGGTATCCGCACGAGGAAAGCATTCGCGTTCCCCTGATTGTGCGCGATCCACGGATTGGCACTGCGCGACAAGTGCGCACGAACGATGCTCTAGCTCTCAACGTCGACCTTGCTCCGACCATCCTCGATGCCGCTGGAATTGATGCGCCTAAGAGCATGCAAGGCAAAAGTCTCACGCCCTTGTTGAGCGACGCAAAGGCTCCCTGGCGCAGTGAGTTTTTCTATGAGCACGCGATCATTCAGCGCAAGGAATTCATCCCAGCCTCACAGGCTCTGGTTCGTCACAACGAAAAATACATGTTCTGGCCTGACTTCAAGGTGGAGCAGTTTTTTGATCTCTCCAAAGACCCGCTCGAAGAAATCAATCGCATCGCCGATCCTTCCTATGCGAGCAAAATCAGTGCTATGCGCAAGCGTTTCGCGGAGCTAGAAAAAGCAGCACGCTGAGCTTGTGAAATCGATGGCTGCTTGACTCGAATGCGGCCTTGTTCGATTATTTCGCGCAGAGATGCAGAGACGCAGAGAAAGAATGGAGGCTGGGAACGCCGAGTTGCAGTTTGGTATGGCGCCGATCTTTGCTCAAATCAACTGCGCATATTCTAACAAGCCCTGCTTGCCACCTTCGCGTCCGAAGCCTGATTCCTTGAAGCCACCGAAGGGCGATGTGGGATCGAACTTGTTGTAGGTGTTTGCCCATACCACGCCCGCTTTGAGTTCGGTGGACATTTTCAGGATCAGTGATCCTTTATCGGTCCATACGCCAGCACTGAGGCCGAAGGCTGTGTTGTTGGCTTTTTCGATGGCCTCTTCTGGTGTGCGGAAGGTGAGAATCGAGAGCACGGGTCCGAAAATTTCTTCGCGCGCGATGCGTTGGCTCAAGCTGACTCCCGAGAAAATACTAGGAGGATAGTAGAAGCCCTTGCTTGGCAGGTTGCACGATGGTTGATAGAGCTCTGCGCCTTCGTTCACGCCTGCATCCACCAGTTCGCGAATTTTTTCTAACTGCTTCTGCGAGTTGATCGCACCGATGTCTGTGTTCTTATCCAGAGGATCGCCAACACGTAAGCTACGCAGGCGGATTTTGATTTTTGCGAGCACACGATCGGCGATCGACTCCTGCACGAGCAGTCTTGAGCCCGCGCAGCACACATGACCTTGATTGAAAAATATGCCATTGATGATGCCTTCCACCGCTTGATCGATTGCGGCGTCCTCGAAGACAATGTTCGCAGCTTTTCCTCCGAGTTCGAGTGTGAGTTTTTTATCCGTGCCGGCGAGAACATGTTGAATGCCCTTGCCCACAGCTGTCGATCCGGTGAAGGCAATTTTTTTTGCCGTCGGATGTTGCACCACGGCGGCTCCGGTTTCACCCGCGCCAGTGACGAAATTCACCACGCCGGGAGGCAGTCCGGCTTCCAGCAGCAAGGTGGCAAACTTCATGCAAGTGATCGATGTCGTTTCCGCGGGCTTGAGCACTACCGTATTGCCGCAGGCCAGTGCTGGGGCCAGCTTCCACGCAAGCATCAACAGAGGAAAATTCCACGGAATGATCTGCCCGACCACCCCCAGCGGTGCGAGGGTTTTGCCCGGTGTGACGCAGTCTAACTTGTCCGCCCAACCAGCGTGATAGAAAAAATGAGCGGCCGCCATCGGCACATCGAAGTCGCGCGATTCCTTGATCGGCTTCCCACCATCAAGCGTCTCGGCCACGGCAAATTCGCGCGCCCGATCTTGCAGCAAGCGGGCGATGCGATAGAGATACTTTCCACGCTCTGCACCGGGTAATTTGCTCCATGCGGGAAATGCCTTAGCGGCAGCGGCGTAGGCTGCGTCCACATCTGCCGCACCTGCGAGAGCAATTTCGGCAAGTGTTTCCTCATTGCGCGGGCTGATGCTGGGGAAATACTTCTTGGTCTTAGGCGCGGTGAATTTCCCGTCGATGAAAAGCTGATAGCGTGATTGCAACTGCGGCGACGCGGTCTCCGGCGCGGGATCATACTCCCACAAATCGCCGAATAACAATTCGCGGGCAGGCTGGCGTTTGCTGGTCTTCGCAGGCATGCACAAGCCATAGCGGGTTGGTTGCGTGGTGACAAGCAATTCGTGAAGAGAAGAAGGCTGTCAGTCCAAGGACCGTGGACCAAGTTATCCTTTGCTTATGACTTGGGCTTGGCGAAGTGTGATCGCATTTCTCCAAAAACATCTTCGGCGCGGGTGATGGGGTGGCGGGCGCCGAGGCAAAGTGCTTGTTCTGCGGGCGGAACATCGCTGCGACCGTGCGATCCTTTGACGAGGCTGGCGTCTAACGGAATCACTTCCATCAAGGCGCGCAGGCCGAGTTTTTTCTTGAGCAAAAAGGCGGCGATTTTGAGTTTCGGCATCGAGATGCTGGGATCGAGAAACAGTTCGCCGGGATCGTAGCCGGGCTTGCGGTGGATGTCCACGGTCCGGGCGTAGTCGGGCGCACGGGCATCGTCTTCCCAGAAGTAGTAGGTGAACCAGTGACCTTCAGCAGCAGTGCAGATGAGGTCGCCTCCGCGATCGTGAGCGATGCCTGGCTGCCAAACTTCGTGTGCGTATTGGACTTTTTCTACACCAGCCACGGCTTCGAGCAAGGCTTTGACTTCATCGATGCGCGTGGGGTCATTGACGTACACGTGAGCCACTTGGTGATCGGCCACGGCGAGCGCGGTGGAGCCAAAGGGATCAAAGCCATCGCGCCCGAGTTCGTCTTTGATCGAGAGAAGTCCCGCGCGGCGCAGCGTGCGATTGAGATGAATCGGCGTATGCACGGCGGAAATGCCATACTCGGAGACGACGAGCACGCGCACGTTTTGCGCGTTGTAAAAATCTAACAGATCGCCGAAGACGGCATCGATGTCGCGGAGTTCCTGTGCGATCTCGGGGGCATCGGGGCCGTATTTTTGCAATCCGTAATCGAGGTGCGGAAGATAGACGAGGCTCAGGTGAGGTTGGTGTTTTTCCTCGGTCCAGCGCGCTGAGCGAGCGATCCATTGCGAGCAAGCGATGCCGGCAGCGGGGCCCCAGAAGGAAGGGAAGGGGAACTCGCCAAGGTCGGCCTTGATGCTTTCGCGCAGCGCCATGGGCTGGGTGTGGATGTCGAAGGATTTTTTGCCGTCGGCCAAATACAAGGGGCGCGGGGTGATGGCGATGTCGGCATCGGTCGCCATATTGTACCACCAAAACAAATTTGCGCAGGTGAAATCAGGATTACTGCGGCGCAGTATGTGCCAGATTTTTTCGCCACGCACGAGTCGGTTGCTTTGTTTCCAAAATCGAACCTCAGCGTTTTCGCGGTCGAGCCAGCCATTGGCGACGATGCCGTGGGTGCTGGCATCGGTGCCGGTCAGCATGTGAGATTGTGCCGTGCAGGTGACGGCGGGGAACGCGGGCACGAAGGATTGGAGCCCGTGCTCATCAGCAAAGGCACGCAGGCGCGGTGTGTGCGCGCCGAGGTGACGCGGGGATAATCCGACAATGTTCAATACAGCCAATCGTTGCACGGCGGCAGTATCGGTGATTTTTCCCGACTCCGCCATGGAAAAAATCCGCCATGCGGGGAAAATCAGTGGCATTTTTTCCGCGCATTCATTACTGTCCGCGCATGTCACAGCCTCACATGGATGTCCGCCGCATCGCCACACTCGCTCGATTGGAGTTATCGGACGAGGAAATTTCTTCGTTTACGGGTCAGCTCGATGCCATTCTCGGCCACATCGAACAACTTTCTCAACTGGATGTGACTGGCATTGAGCCAACAGCCTATCCGATGCCCATTCCTGCTCCGATGCGCGATGACACGCCATGGCAGAGCATTCCCACGGCCGATTTCCTGCAAAATGCTCCCGAGCAGGCGCAGGGACAAGTGCGTGTGCCCAAAGTCGTCGCCGATGCGTAATCGATCACTTATTTCGTTAGAAAAAATTTCATGAGCCTAGCCCAACAATCCGTCACCGCCCTGCGCGCCCTCCTCGTCAAAGGCGAGATCAAACCGTCCGAGATTCTCGATGATTTGTTTGCGGAAATTTCCTCCCGCGAGCAAGAGATCGGAGCCTTTATCTCGCTCGATCGCGATGCCATTCGCCAAGCCGCAGACGCTGCCGATCTTAGCCTGCCCCTCGGTGGTGTCCCGATTGCGATGAAGGACAACATCAACGTCAAGGGCGAGCCTTGCACCTGTGGCTCCAAGTTTCTCGCCGAAAAATATCGCTCGCCCTACGATGCGGGCGTCACTCGTCGCTTGCGTGAGGCAGGCGTGGTGTTTTTTGGGCGCACCAACATGGATGAGTTTGCCATGGGCTCGGCTACGGAAAATTCCGCTCTGCAAAAAACACAGAATCCTGCGGCTCCGGGGCACATTCCTGGTGGATCATCGGGTGGCTCGGCAGCTGCTGTTGCAGCACACTTTGCGCCTGCGGCTCTTGGTTCTGATACGGGTGGCTCGATTCGCCAACCCGCCTCGCACTGTGGCATCGTCGGCATGAAGCCATCCTATGGTCGTGTCTCACGTTATGGTCTGGTGGCGTTTGCTTCCTCGCTCGATCAGATCGGGCCGATGACTCGTAGCGTGGAAGATGCCGCATTGTTGCTGCAACACATCGCGGGCCATGATGCGTTAGATTCGACCAGTTTGCCTGTGGCAGTGGACGATTACTTGAGTGGTCTGAAGCAAGGTGTCAAAGGGCTGCGCATTGGCATGCCGAAGGAATATTTTGCCGAGGGGCTCGACCCCGCAGTGCGCGCTGCTACTGAGGCGGCGATCCGCCAACTGGAAGCGCAGGGTGCCACAGTTCACGAAATTTCTCTGCCGCACACCGAGTATGCCGTGGCGACGTATTACATCGTTGCTCCCGCAGAGGCTTCTTCGAACCTTTCACGCTTCGATGGCGTGCGCTACGG
>JBIIAI010000111.1:0-10033 GCA_044239965.1 Akkermansiaceae bacterium | reverse complement strand
GACATTCTCTTCGCCGAAGGACAACGTCGTTTCCTCGACTCGATGTCAGCTTATGCGCGGCAATTTGCGGATCAGTTAGAGAAGCCAGAGATTGATCACTTGAGCGGATTGCCGCCCACGGTGGCCATCGAGCAACGCATTTCTCAGGGCGGCGGAAAGTCCACCGTTGCCACCATCACCGAGGTCTGGAACTTCATTCGTCTCCTCTATGCAAAACTCGGCATTCGATATTGCTGTGGCAAACCTGTCGAAAAACAATCGCTCAGCTCGATGGAGCAGAGCATCCGCAGCGCGCTTAGCAAGGGGCCAGTGAAACTTTTCGCGCCACTCATCCGCGGCCGCAAGGGTTATCACAATGAAGTAGCTGAGTGGGCGCTCAAGCATGGCTACACCATGATGCTTGCTGACAAACGCTTGATCCCTGCGGAAAATTTCCAGCGATTGGAACGCTTCAAAGAGCACGATGTCGATGTGATGATCTTTGAGTTTTCCTCCGCCAAAGATCCGATTGGAGCGAAGCTCGAAGAAGCACTCAAAATCGGCAAAGGTTCTGTTCGCATCCTTACTGCGGAGAAAAAATTCCACATCCTTTCCTCGTCACAATCGTGCGCAACATGTGGCACATCCTACGAAGATCTCGACCCTCGACATTTCTCATTCAACTCACCACATGGTTGGTGCACCGATTGCCGAGGCTACGGCCTAGTGCCACGCAAACGTCATGCCTTAGATCTCTCACGTTTTGATTCCCTACTCGCCGCCGAAGTCGATGAAGAGCGTTCGTTAGAGCGCATGGATCCCGAAGATCTCATCACCTGCCCGACATGTGATGGCGCGCGTTTGCACTTGCATTCGCGCCAAGTGCAAGTCTCGGATGTGGCCATCGAAGCCATCGCGCAGCGCTCGATCCAAGATGCCGCCGAGCATTTTTCGGCACTGAAATTCCCTGAAAAACGGCAGCAGATGATCGCTCGTGACATCATCCCCGAGATTCATCAACGCTTGCAATTCCTGAGCAAAGTCGGCCTTGGTTACCTGCAACTCAGCCGCTCGGCACGCACCCTTTCTGGCGGAGAAAGTCAGCGCATTCGTCTTGCGGCACAACTTGGCTCGAACTTGCGCGGCGTGCTTTATGTGTTAGATGAACCGACCATCGGCTTGCATCCGCGCGACAATGCTGCGCTGCTCGATACACTCGTATCGTTACGCGACCGCGGAAATTCGTTAGTCGTTGTTGAGCATGATGAAGACACCATCGCCCGCGCGGATTGGTTGATCGATTTAGGCCCTGCCGCTGGAAGACTCGGTGGCCAAATCGTCTATGAAGGCAAACCACCACGCCTTGGGCAAAAGCACTCAGCCAAGAGCATCGATCATTCGCCTACCTTGCGCGCGATGTCGATGGAAATCAATCACCCAAGCCGTGGCAAACGTCGCCCCGTGGACAAAAAACAAGCGTTTCTCTCGCTTAGCGGTTGCTCGGTCAACAATCTCAAGCAAGTTTCCGTATCGATCCCAATTGGCTGTTTGACTGTGCTCACAGGTGTCTCCGGATCAGGAAAATCTTCACTGATGCACGGCTGCCTTTCGCCTGCGGCTCGAAACGACAAGTCTAACAAAAAAGGTCACGCTGGCTACACCAAAGCACTCAACATGGAGCTCATCGATGCCGTTTATGAAGTTGATCAATCACCAATCGGCAAAACATCGCGCTCTTGTCCCGCCACCTATGTCGGCATTTTTGATGAGATCCGCAAAGTGTTCGCGCAACTTCCCGAAGCCCGCGCACGCGGATTTGAAGCCACGCGATTTTCCTTCAATACCGAGGGAGGACGCTGCGAGGAATGCAAGGGCAATGGTCGCATTAAGTTAGAGATGGACTTTTTACCATCGGCCTGGATTCCGTGCGAGATCTGCCAAGGGAAACGCTACAACAGCGCTACGCTAGAAGTCACGTACAAGGACCAATCCATCGCCGATGTGCTCGCCATGCCAATCGAAGAAGCCGCGCGATTTTTCGAAACTCATAGCCGACTTGCTGAACCCTTGCGTCTGCTCAATGAAACGGGACTCGGCTATCTGACACTTGGACAAGCCTCCCCCACTCTATCGGGTGGTGAAGCCCAGCGCATCAAGCTCATCAGCGAAATCGCTCGCGGTCGCTCACTGCGCAAGCGCATGGCCAACCTGAAAAATGCCAAGGGCAACTTGTATCTGATCGAGGAACCGACAGTGGGCTTGCACCTTGAAGATGTGCGACGCCTGATTGATGTGCTTCACCGCATGGTCGATGAAGGGCACACGGTGGTCGTCATCGAGCATCACATGGCCGTTGCCGCCGAAGCTGACTGGATCATCGATGTCGGCCCTGAGGCAGGCGCCGATGGTGGAGAGATCGTCGCCCAAGGCCCGCCAGAACTCGTTGCTCGGTCAAAAACATCACGCACCGCTCCGTTTCTGGCAGAACTCTTGAAACACTCGCCTGACTAAGCTAACAAGCGATGCAAACGCTTGAAGACGTAAAATCCCGCAATGCTGCCAAGAATATCTGCGGTGAGATCTTGCGAGTCATTACCCGTGCGTTCGGGTATCCATGATTGATGAAACTCATCGAGACAACCAACGGCTGTCATCAACAAGATCACGATAGTGAAAATGCGCAACCAGTCTGGCGCACTGGCTTGTCTGCGAAACAAAAATGCCGACAGCAAACCAGAGCCGCCAAAAAAATAGCCAAAGTGTGATACTTTATCGAGATGAGGAATTTCCACCCCCGTTTTTATCGCAACAGGTCCCGATGACATATACCACAATGTCGAAAACCACAGCAGGTATGCTGTCAGCCACAACCAAGGTGAACGTGCGGCAGCAGGGATTTTCATGGGGAAAGAGAAAATCAGCGGTTCACTGAATCTTGGCGACGAATTTCTTCCTCCAAGCGCTCAGCAAGCCATTGTTTCATCATCGATTGATAATTTAAGTAGCGCGAGCGTGCCACGCGTTTGATGCGCGAAAGCATGCGAGGGTCGAAACGCAGCGTGATCGTTGTTGATTCACGCGAATCAGGCTCATGAACGCAGGCCTGCATGAGACGAGCATCGAGTTCGTGGGTATCCCAAAACTTCGCTTCGGCTTGTTCATCGGCAAAAACCGGAATTTGTGACCAATTGGATATCGAGTTCATAGGAAAATCATTTGATAGCTGCATAACGACGCTCGTAGAAACGAACCTCGTTTTCCGTCATTTCGCGGGCGGCAATGACACGTGTGGTCTTGCCATCGGTCCAGAAGCACACAAAAAGTTGCCGACCACCCACCGTGCGACCCAGAGCATAATAGCGTGATTCGCCATCAGTGCGCTCGACATCGGGCAAAAAGCGAACGCCGAAAGGATCTTCCAAAATCTCCTCTAGCTCACGCGGCTTGATGTCGCGCAGATCGAAGTGAACGTCTATAAGGTCTAAGTCCATGATGGGGTAAATGAAAAGCAGCGAAGTATTTCGGCGAGAAGCTTTTTACGGCAAAAGTTAAACTTTGCAAACCATTTCTTGCGGATTTTTCCACAGTTGGCTCAGAAAGGCTTCATCACGCCCAAGTAGGCCGCGAATACACCGGTGAGCAAAGTCAGCACCAACAATGCCGACATCGGCATGGTCTTTTTGCGTGCCAAAACAGGCGCGACACCGAGGAAAAGCCACAACACAATCTTAATTTTCCAATAATGCAATTCCATCGGCGGTTTACCAAGCGAAGCGAAGCCCACAAGAAACAACAGCAGCAGCGAGATGCCGTGCAGCATGGAAGCGCATTTGCGGCAGCTCTCCTGCGCACCGAAATAAATGGCACCGAGGGCCATAAAAACGCCAAACGCGCCTGCAAGATGAACAACTTTGAGTAAATTAAGATCCATAGATAATGTGATTACAGACCGAGCATAACGACCCACATTACTTTGTCAAATGGCTTCGCCAATTTTTCATCGAATCGGCCTTCATTCAGGCAAATCTTGCGCACTTTTTGCGCGAACTTTTTCTTGCAAAACGCTCATTGAGTAGATAACGGTTCTGCACGCATGATCACACGACTTGTATTCCCCCTGAGTTCCATGATGGCAATCATGATTGGCCTTTCAAGCTGTGGCAAGGATGCCAAAAAGGAAGAAGAAACCAAAAAAAGCACGGAAAAGCCACAATTCGTGAATCCCTTTCCAGCTGGGACCTACGAGCATTTCACTGCTGAGCCATCGTATCCTAAAACCTACAACATTTATAAAAACCAAGAGCTTTTCGCGGCAACGGATGCATCCAATTCACGCCTCGTTCTCAATCTTGGCAAGCAGCGCGGCAAACTCATGAATGGCGATACCGTGGTAGTGGATTACCCGATTTCGAGCGGTCGTAGCTCACACCCCACTCCACGTGGTCGATTTATGGTGCTCGAAAAAATCGTAGACAAAAAATCAGTCACTTACGGCAAGATCTACGATGCCTCTGGCGATCTTATACGCAGCGATGCCGACAGCCGCAAGGACACCGTGCCAGAGGGCGGTCGTTTCGCAGGTGCTCCAATGAAATACTGGATGCGCTTCACCTGGGATGGCATTGGACACCACATCGGCACCGTGCCTCGTTATCCAGCATCACACGGCTGCATTCGTGGCTACTACAAGGCTATGCCCGAAGTTTACAGCAAGGTCAAAGTCGGCACACCTGTGACCATCGAGTAATCTGATTGTACTAGAAAAAAGTGCACGAATTGATATTTTTTCTTTGATTCTTTGGGCATTGTCTTCTAGCTTTGCGCGTGATCACAGCGCAGCAACTCGGACATTATCAGGATATTCTCACGCAGATTCAAGCAGACGGGCTCTACAAGTCAGAACGCTCGATCGCGAGTTCACAAAACGCAAGCATCACCCTGCAAGATGGTCGCGAGGTGATCAACATGTGCGCCAATAACTACCTCGGACTCGCCGATCATCCAAAAGTAGTCGAAGCAGCTGCAAAATCCCTTGCCCGCTGGGGTTTTGGCATGGCTTCAGTGCGTTTCATTTGCGGAACACAAAGTCAGCACAAGCAACTCGAAGATCGGATTTCCCAATTTCTCGGCACCGAGGACACCATTCTCTACCCGAGTTGTTTCGACGCCAACGGCGGATTGTTTGAGGTATTGTTGACCGAAGCCGATGCAGTGATTTCCGACTCGCTCAATCACGCCTCGATCATCGATGGCGTGCGTTTGTGCAAGGCCAAGCGCTATCGTTACGCGAACAACGACATGGCCGATCTAGAAAAGCAATTGCAGCAAGCTGATGCCGATGGCGCCCGCTTCAAGCTCATCACCACCGATGGAGTATTTTCCATGGATGGCATCATTGCGCAACTTGATCAGGTGCATGCTCTCGCCGACAAATACAACGCGATTGTTCATTTTGATGATTGTCACTCCACTGGCTTTTTGGGTGCAAAAGGTCGCGGCACTCATGAGCATTGCGGACTGTTTGGCAAAATCGACCTTACCACTGGTACACTCGGCAAGGCCCTCGGCGGTGCATCAGGTGGTTACACCTCCGGCAAAAAAGAAATCATCGAGCTTTTGCGTCAGCGCTCTCGACCATACTTATTCTCCAACAGTGTCGCCCCGGTAATCGCAGCGGCATCCCTAGCTGTTTTTGACCTCTTAGAGGAATCGACCGAACTGGCTGATCGCGTGAAGGAGAATAGCGCATACTTCCGCAGAGCCATGGAGCAAACAGGATTTACCATCGCAGGAAAAGATCACCCGATCACTCCTGTGATGCTCGGCGATGCCTCTTTGTCTCAACGTTTTTCTGAAAAATTGCTAGACTACGGAGTCTACGCCATCGGCTTCTTTTATCCTGTTGTACCCCAAGGAAAAGCTCGCATTCGCACTCAAATCAGCGCCGCACACACTCGCGAGCAACTCGACAAAGGAATTGATGCCTTTGTGAAGGCCGGTAAAGACCTTGGCGTGATTTGATCACAGACGTTGCCAACAAAAGTGGAAGCTTTTCCTCTTACGCGTGAGGAAAATCAGCGACTTGCATCAGCTTCACGCCGTAGGTTTCAGCGATCTCTGGTGCATCGGATTGTTGATAAACATCTCGATAATACACCTCCTTGATGCCATAGGCACACAGTGTTTGCATGCATGCAGTGCAAGGCATGGTGGTGGTAGCTACGATTTTCGCTTCTCCACGTTTGAATAGACTGCAAAGATTCACTTCAGCATGGAGCATGAATTTTTGCCGTTTTTCCCGATCTTCCCAGAAGCCGAGAGGAGCCACGAAACCGGGGGCCAGACCATTGTAGGCCGTGGCAATCACCCGGTTATCGTGATCCAATGCGGCAGCCCCTACCTTGCGGAAAGGGTCCTCAGAGCGCAGACTCGCCACATGAGCCAGTGCCATCGCATACTGAGGAATCGATAAACGTTCTGCCGCCATAAACCATTGACAACTTAGCAACCGCAGCCGCCGCCGCCACTGCCACCGCAGCAACCACCGCCTTGTGCTTCAGCGAAATCTTCTGCTGTTGGCACGTGACCGAGTTCAAGCGTGAGACCCACATATTTGCCGATCGAGCGTTGCAGGGTTTCAAGTTCGCGTTGAGCCTCGAGGAAGCTACGAGCAACATTGTTGGCGAGCAGAGCATCGCGAGCTTCTTCGAACTCTTTGATTTCGCGAGCGGAGAGCTCGATGCCAGAATGCTGCTTTTGATGCAGTTCCTCGCCTTTTTCATTCACGGCTTGGTATTGCAAGCGCGCTTCATCGTTTTCAAGAAATGCTTCCACGCGATCGGTGAGAGCTTGGAATGTGGCATCTTCCGCAATCGTAGCACAAAGCTCGCGGGTTTTTACCATCACAGCGGAGTCATCGGATAATAGAGACATGCGCGTTATCTACCCCTGCCCCATGGGTTTGACAAGAGAATGATGTGAGATTCATGAAAAAAATCATCCGTGCCGAAAATGCCGCTTGCCGCATGTGAGTTGCGCGCACTAGGCTGCGTCGCGCCCGCTGCTGATCCAACCAAGCGAGGCAACCTCTATCATGTCTAAATACGCTGGTGAAGAAGTTCTCGTAGTCCGTCGCTCCCTCCTTGAGGAAATCGGTATGTTTCATGGCATCATCACCGAAGGCATCGATGCCGCCATGGCGCGCTTACTTGATCCACAAAATCACTTTTTCATGGATCGGGCCGCTGCCGAGGAGGACCCGAGCCACAAGCAATTGATCCCCTATTGTGTCTTTCGCTGTGGCGATCAGATCCTGCATTACACGCGCGGTAAATCCGGTGGCGAAAGTCGACTTCATGCGAAAATTTCCGTCGGTGTTGGCGGCCACATCAATCCGATCGATACAGGAAATGGCCGCGTGGGACCCGAAGCCTACTTTGCCGCCGTGACTCGTGAACTAGAAGAAGAACTCATCATCGGCAGTCATCGCACCACGCGCATCATTGCTCTACTCAATGACGATAGCAATCCCGTCGGCCAAGTGCACCTCGGCGTCGTTCATCTCGTTGATCTCGAAAACACCGATGTGCAATCACGTGAAGACGCCCTCACCGATCTCGCCTTCACGCCGCTTGCCACACTGCGCGGGGAAATGTTTGACCGGCTCGAAACCTGGTCGCAACACTGCATTGAGCATCTTGCGGATACTTCCTACGCTTGAGGATTTTTTAGCGTAACAGTTCAAGTCCTTTATCCCGACGTGATAAAAGACTTACATCGTTACAAAAAAACAAAATTTCGCTTGCCAGATTGTCAACATATGCTAGTGCTTAACACGTATGAAATACATTTTGCTCTGCGCCGCTGCACTCAGCCTCGTTTCCTGCAACACCGCCATCGGGATCTATCGCGATGGCAAGCAAGGCTTCATTTGGACAAAAAATAAAATCCAAGAATCCCGCAACAACAGCGGTGGTGGCGAGAGCTACGATCCTTACGGAGCGCCCACATACTAATCGGTCACTCCTCTGCTAGCAAAAATTCCATCTGTTGCTGATCCGCTTCATCAGCAAATCGCAAACCTACGCCTAAAAGTCTCACCGCGCGACCATTTCCCCGCCGCCAAGCTTCTTCGAGCAGTTCATCATACATCGCTTCATCCATGTGCGTCGCCGCACGCTCGGCGGTAGTCCGCTGGAAGTCGGCGAATTTCAACTTCACCACCACGCCGCGTATCGCCCGATCACTGTGATGCCGCTGAAAATCATCGCGCAAACTGGCAATCATCGCCCCAAGCAATGATCGTAACGCCGGCAAGGTCTCGATGGAATCCAAGAAGGTCTTCTCCTCGCTGAGCGACTTACGCAGGCGTTCCGATTCGACCTCACGAGCATCGATACCACGGCACATGTCCCACAGATCAATCCCAGCATTGCCAAATCGTTTGACCAAGTCTGCGCGGTCCATGCGCCTCAGATCAGCGCAAGTTCGCACACCCACAGCCGCCATACGCTCGCTCATTTTTTTGCCCACGCCCCAGAGTTTTTCCACGGGTAAGCAACCCATGAATTCCGCAGCTTGATCGAGCTTCACCTCATACTGACCATTCGGTTTCTGCCAATCACTGGCGATTTTCGCGATCAATTTGTTAGGGCCAATGCCTGCCGATGCAGTCAATCGAGTTTCCTCGAATATCTGCGCACGGATTTCGCGAGCGATCGCGGCACCCGATGTCTGCCACTCGCTCACATCCAAGTAGGCCTCATCGAGCGATAGCGGTTCGATTTTTTCGGTAAATCGACCAAAAATCGCACGGATTTGCGAACTCACTGCCCGATAGAGTTCAAAACGCACGGGGATCAGCTCCAGCTGCGGACAAAGCGCCAAGGCCTTGAAAACAGGCATCGCCGAGCGACAGCCATACGTGCGCGCCACGTAATTCGCCGTGGTCAAGACACCACGCCGCCCATTGCCCCCCACGGCCACAGGTTTACCCCGCAACGATGGGTTTTCGCGCTCTTCGATGGCCGCGTAAAAGCAGTCCATATCGATGTGTATAATTTTCCGCACCTCGTTCTTGTCAGTCGCCCATTCTTGGGCTAGCGTTTCTACACGATGAAACAACGTCTTGCCACACTTATCATTTCCGCTATGACCCTATTTTCCTGCAACAGCAAGGAAACAGCTCAAGAAAAACCCGCTGAAAGCAAAGCTCCTGCCGCCGCGGAGACCGCCGAAGCTGCGCCCAAAATCAGCATCAAAACCAATCACGGCTCCATCGTCGTTGAGCTCAACAAGGAAAAAGCACCCGTCACCGTGGCCAATTTCCTCAGCTACGTGGAGAAAAAACACTTCGATAACACAGTATTCCACCGCGTCATCGGCAACTTCATGATTCAAGGCGGTGGATTTACCGCGGAAAAAGGCAGCCTTGTCGAAAAAGCTACAGGCAAGGGCATTGCCAACGAAGCCAAGAATGGCCTCAAAAATGACCGTGGCACCATCGCCATGGCCCGCACTGGTGATCCGAATTCCGCCACCGCGCAGTTCTTCATCAACACCGTTGACAACGCCATGCTCAATGCGCCAAGCCCCGATGGTCACGGCTACGCTGTTTTTGGAAAAGTCGTCGAAGGCATGGATGTCGTGGACAAAATCAAAGCAGTCCCCACCGGCATGACTCCCCTGACCATGATTCACCCCACCACTGGCGAAAAAATCACCCAGCCCAGCCCCGATGTCCCCACCGCGAACGTGGTCATCGAGTCGATCACTTTGGTAAAAGCTGCTCAATAATACACTACGCATCTTCCGCACAAACGAAAATCTGAAAGCTTCCCACTGATGATCCCTACGGAACACAACGACCCCATCAACGCGCAAATTCTCGCCGTTTCAGAAGACCTGATCTCAGGTTTCCAAGCACACCCCTTCGAACTGATTGCCGAAAAATCAGGCGTTCCTTTTGACACCGTCATCGAGCGGATCAAGGCGATGCTTGAAGCTGGCGTCATCCGCCGCGTGCGACAAACCTTGCTATCGACCAAACTCGCCC
>JBIIAI010000110.1:0-10103 GCA_044239965.1 Akkermansiaceae bacterium | reverse complement strand
TGGACCTTCGTCACCCAAGTGCCTGCGCAAAATCAAGCGCACAACCAGACCATTCCCAACCCTGCGCCGACAGCGAAAAAAGGCTTCTTCACCCTGAAGCCGCGCTAAGATTCCTTATCCATGGGGTAAGCAAAAACAAAAACAACAGAGAAACCAAAAAACCAGTAGCCCGGAACCAGAAATGGTCCCGGGCTATTTCTGTTTGGAGTGGCAATTTAGGTCTGAGATTATGTGTCAGTGAAGTAGTCTGAATCAATCCGCTTAACTTCATAATTTGATGCTGTTGCCACACCGACGCCATGATCAAACATCAATTTAGCTAGTCGTGAACCGTCGATCAAAATAATTTTTGTTTCAATTCGAGATGTGTATTCGAGAGCATCGGCAGTAAAGGTAGATGTTGTGATAAAAATTCCCTTTCTCGCTCTCTGTCCCTGCAATGCGCCAGCAAACTTTTGAATTTCGGGACGTCCCACGGATCCCTCCCAGCGTTTCGCCTGCAAGTAGATGATATCCAAGCCAAGTGGATCTTCTTTGATGATTCCATCAATACCCTCGTCACCAGATCTTCCGAGTGCCTCGCCTGCATCTTTGCGGCTGCCTCCGTATCCCATACGCACTACTAGATCGACCACGACCCTTTCTAGTAAGTCAGGAGGTGAACTCTTGATTTGCGAAAGCAACTCACTCTCGATCTGTCTGCGTACTTGCAAATAGGCATTTTCTAGCAACTCTTCAGGTGTTTGAGCCTCTTGAATGTTTTCTTCAGGAGTGTCATTTTCATCCTCCTCTGTTGTTTTCTTTCGATTTCGAAATTGACGATATTCTTCAAATCCGTTCAGAATGCGTAGATCGATATGGTCAAGATGAGCTCGCAACGCTTCTCGGCCTCGATCTGTGATGATCGAAATGGCTCTTCTAGGGGCAATTATCAAGCCTGCTTGCAGAATGTGCGACTTTGCCCATCCAATGCGATTGTCGAACAAACGTGCTCCTCCACTAGGCAACATTTCTCGTCGCTCTTCTTCAGTAAGTCGAAATTGCAATCCGAGTTGCTCAACCAAATCACGATTGAGATGCTCTTTTCCATCAGCATGAGCTTCTAGTAGTGGTCGCATCAGAGATTGGAAATCTGGGATTGGCATGATCGTTAACGTTGTTTTCTAAAGTTCTAAGCCGAAACAATTAGCAAAAGTCTTTTGCAAACGTTGACCTTGTTAGAAAACTCGATTTTCATCAACGTGGCAAGAGATTTTTGTCAAACTGCTGCGCCTGAAAATCATCTAAATCCGCATCACTTCTCAATCACCCGACCAAAGAAAAGAGATTTTTTCTTTTGCGGCGCCTGACTCATTTTTTGTGCACTCGTGCGCGATGAGGTTGTCGAGCGCGAGGCTAGAACTGGTGCGTTTTTTTTCGGCACTGCCGAGGGGATGGTGATGCGGTCTTTGCTGCGGGAGGCGTATTGCGAGGGTTGCAGCGTGACTTTGGGCTTGCCGTTGTAGTCGTCTTTACTGAGATCGGAGAGTTCGATGGACGTGGAAATCGTGCCGGGATTGGCTCCTTCATCGGGATCAACGATTGGACCTGCGAGAACGACGGCATTGGCACTGTAGGTGAATTGGGAGCTACTGATGAGCGCGCCGGGTTTGTTTTCGTGAACCAAGACACCGGCTTGCATGTGCACGGAATTGTTGGGTCCGCTGCTGCGGATTTCGCCCGCATTGCTGAGGTAGCCTTCAGAGAGAATCGTGATGCGGTTCCCGCGCAGCGTGCCGTTGTTGATAATTTTTTCCTCTGTATCGTTGCTGCTTGTTGCGGCGATTTTCTGATAGGCTCCTGTGCTGTTTTTTTGGATGCTTTGATTAGGTCGGGTCGTCAACAGTTGCAGGTGTCCCGTTGCTTGGGCGAGGCTTCCAGGGTCGTTGGTGATTTTGTGGCCTAACAAAACGAGGTCGCCTTGGGTTGCGGAGAGTTGGCCAGCGAGCTGGGTGAGGGCGGGGGAATTGGGCAGAGTGTAGAGCGGTTGACCCGACCACATTTCGGCGGGAGCCGAGCTGCGCAAGGTGCTGAGGGCGATTTGGGATGCGGTGATTGAGCCAGTGGCATCGACTTGGATCCCTTTTGGCGAAATCAAGCCAAAGGCGGATGCGGCGGTGACCGAACCGGCAATCTGAGCGGGATTACTCGATTGATTGACCACAGCGAAGTCACCGTGAAAATTGAGTTGCTCGCCAGCACCGACTTGAAAGTTGGACCAAGTCAATAGAGCGGGCTGGGACAGTGTGATGTCGGTGCTGAGTCCGCTACTGGTGCATGTGACTCCTGGTGGCAGATTCGCCGGACAGGCCGCAAATGCAGCTTGGCAGAACATGACTGGCAGGAAGATTTTCATGATAGGATGGATCGCGATTTTTTGGGCGAAATGTCAAAATACGCTGACTTTTTTCTTTTTATGCGAACACATTAGGTATAGTTGTCAAACTGATGTTGGCAAGCGCCAAACGCGAAATATCGGAAAGTACAAATGGAAAAACGCGAAAATTGGTTGGAGCTGGTGTGGCCGCATGTGTGGCGTAAAACGCATCGACCTCTCGCGGGGATTTTGCTCGGGGCCGATGAGTGCACGCAGCTTGCGGCGCAGACCTTGCAATCGCAATTTGATTTTCTCAGTGAGTGCCCTCAATTAGATAATGCCATTGCGCGTTTGCAGCAGGTGGCCGCGAAAGAGTCCAAGGCCTGGCTTTGTGGACATCGTGATCAAACGCAGGATCAAGATCATGCGCGTGATCGAGCATTAACACTTTGGGCCAAGAATCCATGGTTCACACGTTTGCGTCAGCGCTCTGCGGATGGTGCCCTGGCCTCCAAAGAGTGGGATAGTGCCGAGCCAATTTTGTGGCAGCGCAGTGTGCCAATTTGGAAAAAACTCAGCATCCGCGATGACGATGCTCGCGATGTGTATATGGAAACCTTGGCCGATTTTCTGAAGCCGAGAACGGAAGGCTGTCCGTTGGCGACGATGGATCTTTTCGAGGAGCTCCCGCGCTTGTTTTCGACCGTGGCGGAGCGCCGAGGTATTTCGTGGATTCGCAAACAGACGGCGATGAAAAATCGGCCCAACCATCGATCGCACGCGGTGTCGATCGATGACGAAGACACTGGTGTGGCGCGCTCGCTTTCTTCGACGACAAGGAGCGAGTGGTCACAACTCAACTTTGACGAAATCCGCGACGCTTGCGGCGATGTGTTATCGGACGCCGAATGGTTTTTGCTAGATGCCATTTACGTGAAGCAGTCACACACGCGCAATCAAATGGTTGACGATCCCGAGATGCAGGAATGGCTTGGCATCGATGCGGAGGCTTCTTTGTCGACGCGTCAACGCCAACTCAACACCTTGTTGGCTGATGCTCTTGCGCGCTTGGGTAAAGCGATGCAGGACACGGATTTGTGAAAATTTTGACATTGGCCTGATCAAATTGCGATAGAACTCATGGAACGACCCCACACCACACAATGAATCTTGATGAACCAGAATTTCAGCGGCAGGATGATAGCACTCAATCAGCGATGAAACGTGCGCTCGACGTCTTGTCTAAGGCTGCCGAAAAGGAGCAGCCTGGTTCCGAGGATGCGGTGCCGCCATTGCCCGAGGAATTGCGCGATCAATGGCTGCGCGAATTGGCCCGTCAGCAAGCGGTGACGTCTGGGGTGAAACGCGAGCAATCAATGAACCTTTGGCAACGCCTGAGTGAATGGTGGCATGCACCGAAGTTTTGGATCAGCGGATTGGCCACGGCAGCGATCGTGGTCATGGCTGTGATGTTGAGCCAACCGAAAGTTGATGAGGGAAGAATCACGCGTGGAGGAGAGGGAAGAAAAGTGCTTTCTGTATTCCAACTTGCTTTGATTGCGGAAACTTCAGTCTATGATGAATTCCGTTCGCTGCGCAGTGGCAAGGCACCGGCGCGCTATGAATCACGAGAGGAAGTGTTAGCGGAGATGGGCAATGCTCCCGTGGTGTTACTGGATTTTTCGACCAAAAAAATTCTGTTGATTCGCGATGGATTTATCGAGCGTGAAGTGGATTTTCCATCTGATGATTTGTTGGATTTATCGATGGCAGTTGATGAACTCATGGCACCATGAAACACTCGATGATGGCATTGACCTGCTTGAGTTGCATCGCGACACCTTGTGTTGCGCTTGAGCTGGTCGATGCCTATTCGGGCGAAGCTGATGAACTCACGCACGACACGTTGTGGTGGCAAGACTTGCAAAAAAGCGCACGTGAGGGAGCCTCGCTCGATGAACTATCAGATCGTGTGTTACTGCGCATGGCCGCCTCAGATGATGCGGTATGTGATGTGCAAAGCGCTGGGCTAGGTGAGCATTACGTTATGAGCATCCGCCGCGGTTATCATGAGGCAATGGTCGTCGATGGGCCATCACCAGCGGTCAATCAGGCCCTGGCTCGTCAGTTGCAGCCGTGGCAAGGTCGGATCGTGCGCAAGTCCGAATTGGCAGACTTGTTAGATTGGCTTCATCGCAATCCTTTTCATGCGGTAGCTCCGACTTTTGCTCCGAGCAGCAGCGAAGGGGGAGTCGATAGCTTGTGGCAAGCGGCACCGTTCAGGCGCTGGCGGGCGAATCTTGGCGCGAACAATCAAGGCGTTGCGCCATTGAGTCGCGAGCGTTTTTTTGTCGATGCCACACTCGGAGATTTTGCGGGGCACAGTTCGGTGATGTCGCTGCAATGGGTGACGGCACTTGATCCTAACGAATTTTCTTCGCTGCGCTGGGATACGACGATGTATCTGCCGTGGCGACATGAGTGGCGGACATCCTTTTCTTGGACGGGCATTTCATTTCTGGACGATTGTTCTTGCGAAGTCCCGCAACAGATCGATGGCCAAACGTGGCAGGCATCGGGCAAGTATGTGATCCCTGGCGAAGAATTGTCCGGATGGTCACAAGACAAACATGTGGCTTTGTATTATCGATCGACAGATAATGCACTCGAAGCGGGTGATACTGTGAGCACGGGTTTGGTCGATTCGGTGTTTTTCGGCATCGGCTGGAATTTATGGAAAAAACGGGAGCGCAGTGAATCGCGCATCGCCTGTGAATTGTTGATCAGCCCCGGAGACATCGGCGGCAACAACGATCAAGCCGATCACGAAATTTTTCGGGCGGCTGCGGAAAATGATTACGTCATGTTGCGTAGCTCACTGCAACATGTGCGAGCGCTGAAGGGTGACTGGCGTTGGGCAGCCTATGCGACAACGCAGCTCGCCAGTGCTCCGGTATTGCCGCATGATCAGATGGCCTTGGGTGGGATGAACGCTGTGCGAGCATTGCCCGAAAACTCCTTGTTGGGCGATCAGGTAATCCGCTATGGGAGCGAAGTGCGCAGCGGTTCGTGGAAGATCAAAGCGGTGCCTTGTGAGTTTGCGGCATCGGTCTACTTCGATGGTGGTTTAGCGCACAATAGCGAAGAGCACTCGAACGAGTCGGAGCACTCACTTGGGCTGGGCTTGCATTTGTTTGCTATGGATCATTTGCGTGCTGACCTATCTCAAGCATGGGCTTTGGGTGGCGAGAGCACGTGTTATGGGACATTGCGATGGAGTTTTTGATGGGGGAATGGAATATGAAAAAATATCTAACACTGTTCTTTTTTGTATGGCTGACCTTGAGGGGATTTGGGCAAGGCGTTCCTGATTTGCGTTACTATGTTTCTAGTAGCTCTTCCGCCAATTCGGATCATTCGACCTTGGTCAATGACATGACTGCGGCAGGAGTTACGATTGTGCGCGATATCTTTAGTGAACCCTTGCAACTGAGTGCCGTAGCGATCATTGCATCGCCGACGCAGATCGATAACTTGGTCACCTCATTTCCGCAATACAACTTTGCGTTGGATCCGCTGTGTCGGCCGAATCAATCGACGGGCTTGAGTTACACACCTGCTGTAAGCAATCCGGCATTGGATTTGCTTAAGCCGCCAGTGGCTTGGACATTGCCTGAGTCTTGTTGTCGTGGCAAACCCGTGATCAACATTGTAGGCACGGGCATTGGTGCTGCGCACGCTGCGGAATTTGGTCCGGTGCAATTTGTGACACCGGGCTTGAGTGTTTATCCATCGGTGAACCCCTATCAAGATCACTGGGATCATGAGCATGGCATCGCTGGTTGTGTCGGTGGTGTGGCTACGGGGTTGTTGCCAAAATTTGTGCCTTATTCCGCATATCGATTGCGCAGTGTATTATGCTACGGCAGTGAGTTGCCGCCTGGGGCCACTTTTCCTTCAACCTACGCGAGTGACTGCATTCTTGCTTTGGAAAAAACCGTGAACGCGCATTTGATTCATCGCAATGCAACACCGTATCTGCGCAATCATGCGGCGGTCATCGTTTTCGCCCACAGTGCTGCTGCGGTGAACATGCGCATTGGCGATTTGGAAAGAACTCTGGATGGCGCCTGGAACAAAGGTTTTTGCACTGTGATGTCGGCAGGAAATACATCGAGCATTGCCGCTCGCACTTCACCCGCTGGAGCAGGTTACTCCGTGTTGACATTAGGAGGACTCACTCCACCCGTGAGCACGACGCAATATTGGCCACCACCTACGTGGCCTGCACTCGGATCATTTTCCCTTCCTGGCACCCATGGTTACATTGCCAATCCCGCGAACAATTACCACTGGTGTGTGGGCGCACTCGCATCAAACATGAGCAATCTTCGCGGTGACTCCAACTTCAATGGTACTGTGGCGCATCCATACACTGCGGAGTCGATCGCCGTGAATCGAGTAAACATCGTTGCTCCGGGATCATCGTTGCCGATTGCTCGTCGCGATCTTTTGGCAGAGGGCTACTCGTATGCGTATTCGACGGTATCTACTCACGGCTCGGGAACATCGTATTCGGCGGCCTATGTGGCTGCTGCGGTGGCTCGCGTATTGGTCGAAAAGCCATGGGCCAGCCCAGCGCAAGTGCGATCTGTGTTAGCAGCTTCTGCGACAACAGTGGCGGGTGGTCAACGTCTCAACGTGCCCTTGGTCTTGGAAGACGAGGATTTTTGCTTAGAGTATGAAAATTGGATTGCGCGCTATGCAATGATCGCACCAGAAGTCTATCTGGATGGTGAATACTTTGATATGGGCCGCGGTGGTTACTTTGCTGACCCTGATTGTGATGGCATTGCGAATTTGATCGAATACTACTGTGGCATGGATCCTCGTTTTCCCGATGTTGCGATCGCACCGAAAATCATCATCGATCTGAGCACTCATACGCTAACCATCAAAATGCCGAAAGCCTGTTATCAATGCACAGCCACGTTGCCGAAGTGGGTGTTGCAAAAATCGACCGACTTGGTGAACTGGAGCACTCATCCCACTAGCCTGCTTACTCCGATGGATCCCTGCCAGGCGGCGGGTGATGGCGAAATGCACCAAGCCACGGCTGCGTTGCCGCTTTTGCCTTCTGAGGCATTACCACCGAAAATGTTCTTTCGCTTGTGCTTCACTCCATGAAACATTGCGCCTTCATTTTTGCGTTGCTGACCCTTTGTGCCACTGCCATTGAGCGGGAAGAATTGACGGCACTGGTCAGAGAAAACAAATTGGAGCAGGCCATTGCTCTCGTGGAAAAAGAGTTAGCTACATCGGCGGAGGAAAACACACTGAATCGGGCGCAGTTGTTTTCCTATCAAGGTGAGTTGTTGCTGAAGATGCAACGGCCCGATAATGCGGTCGAATCCTTTGCTCAATGTCTGAAAATTCGCGAGGCAATTTCTGCCGCACCACAACTTTTGTTAGAAACGCATTTGCGCATGGCGCGGGCGCAGCTACTGACACCACATAGCAAGCAGGCCGTGGCATCGTATGAAAAAGCCATTGCGCTCGCCACATCGCAGCTTGACAATAATACGATCTTCGGCTTACAAGCGGAATTGGCTGAAGGCTTATTGAAAATGGGCGATGTCTCTGCCGCGTGGAAATGGCTTCATGGGCAGCCACCTCAGTCTTTGAGCGTTGATGTTGCGATTCATTGGTTTTCCGTTCGCTCCAAGGTTTCGTTCGCATCAGGAAGTTACGCCGAGGCCTATCAGTGGCTGCGTGATGCGAATCAGCGATGGCAAAAGACCACCGATCAAAACCCACAAACCGGCTTGGTATTGGCGATGGAATCTTGTGCCTTGGCGCAACGGTTGAATCGCAAAGATGAGGGAAGTGCCCATGGGCAGGATGCCAAAAAACTTGCCCAAATCATAGGGGATGAAAATCTCACTGCTTCCGTGCGCTGGTCGCTCGCGGTGCTTGAAGCGGAATTATCCGATGCCGAAAGCATGCTCATCTATCAGCAAATGGTCGAGGTCTTTGGTCGATGCAAAGATGATCCCGAATTTGTTGCCATGGGCACGATCATTTCTGCACAAGTGAAGCTCGCTAGTTTGGCTCTGGATGCGAAGGAATATGCTGCCGCACTGCGATGGTGTGATCATCTCGACAAACGTTTGCCCAATGTTGATTCGTTTCGCTCCTTGCTTCATCGTTACCGCGCGGCGGCCTTGTTTCATCAAGGTCAGCATGAACAAGCGCAACACGAGGCCATCGAATCTGCGAAGTCGGGACAACGTTGGTTGCAGCGAAGTCGCATTTTTGGGCTCGCCGAAAACATGATAGGCTTGGAAAATTCGGTCGATTTGATTTCACCGTTGATGCTCTACACGCGGCCTCAAGATCGTGCCGAAATCGTCCAACAATGTTTGTTAGAAAACAATGATGCTGGATTGTCGCAGTGGATTCAGTTGCGGCGCAGGTTGCATCAAGGGCCGCAACGCGATGCCATGCGCCAACTGTTCCTTAGCGAAACATCAGATCGCACGCAAAACATCGTCGATCAATTTCAACAGTGGTCCAAACTGTATCCTCATTCGGAAAAGGTGATAGATCAAGTTCCTGAGAGTGGGGCATTGGTGCATTATTTCATTTATCGGAATGAAAAACAAGAAAATCACTATGCCGCGATCGTCTTTCAACGCGATCAACCATCGCGCTGTGTTGAGCTCGGGTCGGCAGATGTGATTCACAGTCGCGTGCGGGCCTTGTTGACGACGAGTGAAAAACAGGCAACCGATGCCGCCTATCAAGGAACCTCGCCCTTGGTGCTGTGTGACGCATTGCATGCGCTTCTGTGGTCACCGTTGCAGATCAGAGCGCAAGAGGTAATCATTCGCCCAGCTGGTATGTTGCAGTTCGTTCCGTGGTCGATCTTGCATCAAGCGGGTGCAGCGGCGGATGCTGGATATCTTTGCCAACAATATCGCTCGCTGCGGGTGGTTGCGTGTTCCCAACATCTCGCCAAGCCACCAGCCTCGTCGTTGCACTTGTCCTTGTTAGGTGTCGCGGCACAGCAAGATGTTGCTTCGGGAGAGCAACGTTATTTGTTGCAGAGCGAAACATTTCCTGACTTGCCGGGGGTGCTGCGTGAGTTTGCGGCGATCGAATCCACAGGCCTCAAGCCCATCCATCAGAATGCCAAAATGACAGCTGCGGCATTTCGAGATCCCGTGGTGCTGTCTTCCTCGATGTTGCACATTTCCGGTCATGGATTTGTTGTGCCCTCGGATGACCCCTTGCAAGATGGCGCGGCGGTGCTGCGACAGTCAGGTCTGGTGTTTCACGATTATGGCAAGAGGGAAAAGGGGCTTCTTTATGTTGGTGATGCTGCGTATTTGCCGCTCGACGATGTGCATGATGTGGTGCTTTCGCTGTGTCGCGGTGGATTGAGCAATCATGCCGGTCTAGAAAACTGGTCATCTTTGCGGCGAGCCTTTTTGGCGGCTGGAGCCTCGCACGTCGCAGCGGCGCAGTGGGAAATCGTCGATGATGACATGCAGTATTTCATGCGCCAACTCTATGCCGAAATACAATCCGGCACACCCTTGCCCGCAGCTCTGCAAAAGACCCAGTGTGATTGGATCGAAGGAAAAATTCCTCACGCCCAAAAATTCTCACCCGCCATGCGCATTGCTACTGGCGGTGCATGGGTTGTTGAATCTGCGGGATGGTGAGTGAGGATTACTGGTGC
>JBIIAI010000290.1:0-3008 GCA_044239965.1 Akkermansiaceae bacterium | reverse complement strand
GGATTGCGCGTGTGCTTGAGCATCCAAGGAACAGCGACGGCGTCTTTGAGTTCCATCCAGTGACCGCATTCGGGATAGCTGCGGAAAAAGTGTTGGTAGGAGCCAGGGTTGGCTTTTTCGAGTGTATCGAGTTGAGCGGCCCACTCGGCGGCAATCGTATTGCGCTGGTAGGCTGTGTCTTTTCCTCCGACTTGAAGGGCAAAAGGCAGATTGCGCAAGCTGTCGGGCTTGGACTCATTCGGATGCCCGGCCATCATCGCCGCGGCAGCCCATCGGTCGGCCATGCGCGGGCCGATCTGATAGACGCCATCACCACCAGCGGAGTAACCCATGACATACACTTTGTTGGGGTTGATCTTGTGAATGGCGATGCAATTGGCGATGAGCCGATCAAACAATCCATCGATGTGAGCCTCGTGCCACAGATTCCAGGTATCGGTCGGTGCGCGGGGAGCGATGTAGAGGGAGCCCTCGGGTTGATAGAGACGAATTTGATTTTGCCACTGCTGGTCATTGACCTGAGCGGGAGCATTGCCGCCACCGTGCATGGAGATGAAGAGGGGACGGCCATCCTCAGGTGCCTCGCCAAAGGTTTTCTCCAAAAAGCGCATGGTTTTTCCGTCGATAGTGATCGAGCGCTCTTTCATTTCTGCAGCGCGATCTCCGGCGATTTGCTTGCGGAGTGAGGTCCATTTTTCTTCAGCCAGTTTGGAGGCTTCGGCTTTGCTGAGGCCTTGTCCTTGGGCCAAAATACCCAGTGCTGCGGTGAAAATAAGAGCGAGAATTTTCATGGTGCGGTGCGAGGAGGTGGAAGGAGATGAGCTTTATCAGGAAACATCTCAAGAAACATCTCACGGGTGATTGGCTCAAGGAATATTCCACTGACATTGACGACGGTGAATGCGACGAGAATGAAAAGTGCCCAGCGCCATACCGAAATGGGGAGAGTGGTGATCCGATTGCCTGCTGGTCCATCCCACAACGAGGCACCGAATTTTTTGGTGAACCACCAAGAAAAACCGTGGCAAAGAGGTAGTAAGATCGGGTGCACCATGCCCATGCCCATCACAAAAACTCGTGCAGCACGCAAAATCGATGCGCCTGCACTGAGGCGTGATCCATCGGCGCGATGCACGCGCAAACCTAACAAAAACTTGCCAGGGGATGTTTTCCAAATGTGAACCGTAGCGCTGTCTAACAAAATCCAGGCGACCATGATCGAATACTGGAACCATGGATTAACGAACAAAGCTTTGAGGTTTTCTCCAGCGATGATGATCGCCACGAAAATCGAATTCGTGATGAGCATGAAATCAAACCAGCGTGCGAAAAAGCGGCGGACGATTTCGATGGTTTTTTCGCGTGGGGTGAATGGGGGAATGTTCCAAGCTGCGGCGCGCGATGGGGGAGCTTGTGTGTTTGTGCTAGAGGGCAAGGGAGGTGGTTGCACTTCTAGCGAAGTTTCCTCCGTTGACGGGGTGGCTTTGCCGCTCACGCTGGCTACGGCATCGCTGAATTGCGGCATTTGTGAAAGTGGTTGCCATTCTCTCATGCCCTCGATCCAGCCGTATTGCTCGGGTTTGAGTTCGCCGGATTCGATGCGTCGGGCGACTTGTGCGATGTCGAAGGGGCCGGTTTTTTCACCGTCGATGATGATCCAGGTTCTCATGGTGTTACAGGTTGCGCAGGGATTTTGCAGCATCGCTGCGGGAGGCGAAAAAGGCGGGCACAAAGGAGGCGAACACGCACAGGATCAAGCCCATAAGTGCGATGAAAAATTGCTCTTGCAAGTCGATGTGCGCGGGCAAGACATTCGAGCCAGTGACTTTGCTAAAGGGATCAAATCCTGCGTGGCGGAATAGCTCTTGCACACCGCCGCGGAAGTAAATGATGAGATTGCCGAGAAGGACACCCAGCAATGATCCGGCGAATCCGAGGATGGTGCCTTGGTAGAGAAATACGCGGGTGATTTGGCCGGGGGTAGCGCCTAGGGCTTTCATTACACCGATTTCTTTTTTCTTCTGAATCGTCACGGTGAACATCACGGCCATCATCGAAAACGCGGAGATCAAGACGATGAAGCTGAGCACGAAATACATCATCACTCGCTGTTGATTGATGATGGCGAAAAAGGACGCATACTGCTCCGACCAAGTAGTGAGAAACCAGTTTTCGTCGAGCTGAGGAAGAACCTTGGCGACAAACTTATCAGCCATGTATGCATCGTCGATGCGCAGGGCAATGCCCTGCACTCCTTCGCCAAGTCCAGACAAACCTTGTGCCATCGACATCGGCATGAAAATGTCGGGCATTTTCACCATCATCGATGCTTGATAGACACCGACGATTTCTGCCTCGCGCGGTAAGACTAATCCCTTGATGCCTTTTAGCACATCGGCATCGATTTTGTCTTGCTGATTTTCTAATAGATCGGTGAGATGTTGATCCAATTCTGCTTGAGCACCCGTATCAAAGTGAAACGTATCTTTGGCGGCATCATGCGTGGCTTGGTCGAAAAGTTCGAGTAAAGCTTGCAGCGAATCTTTTTCCACGGGACGCAGGTCAGTGAGCTCGTAGATATCGTAGAGCGCATTGATCACATTGGCTTGCGCGCGAGAGATCGTGTAGCCATCAGGTGTTTCCTTCCACTCCTCGCGCAGGAGTTTTTTTAACGCGGTGATTTGCTCCGGAAAGCGATCGCGCACGAGCAGATTTTCGGTACTTTTGTATGCCTTGAGCACCTCGCGGAAATTGCGCGTCGAGTAGAGATTGATCTTATCACCGAGCTTCCAACGAAATTGATCGGCCAAGAGTGAAGAGACTACCACGCGATCATCAAGACCGAGATCCGCAGTGGAGCCTGGGTAGTTTTCGTGATCGAGAATTTTGATGATGCCTTCCATTTGGCGCTCATCATTGGTCTCCACGGCTTGATAGGTGACGGGGCGCTGGTCGTTGTTCGAGTCCAGCATCGCATTGTCCTCAATGTGCGGATAGGCGGACTGGAT
>JBIIAI010000250.1:0-3761 GCA_044239965.1 Akkermansiaceae bacterium | reverse complement strand
GGCCAAGGCGGAGGCCCGCAACAATAAGCTGAAAACTACGATGAAAAACAAAGCATTTCAGAAATCGAAAAACAATCGTGGCATGGCGCTGATCGCGGTGCTGTGGTTGATTGCGGTGATTTCTTTTGCGGCGCTGACGGCGGTGCAGTTGCTGTCGTTTGAGTTGAATGTGGCAGACTCACAGATCAATGGTTTCCGTGCTCGTCAGGCGGCGGAAATGGGGATTGCAGTGGGAGCGAATCCAGCAGTGAAGCGTGATGATCCGATTTTGTTGGCGAGCGGTGAGGATGGTGCGAGCTATCGTGTGGAGCTCCGCTCAGAGGGGGATCGTTTTAACATCAATCATCTTCTCTTGACGACGAATGATAAGAAGCTGGTGAAGGAAATTTTCATTTACTGGGGCATCGATGAAGACATCGCTCAAGAGATCGCCGATGCGATGTATGATTGGGTGGACTCGAACGACGAAATTCAATTGAACGGTGCGGAAAAAGAATACTATGAGGAGCTGGGCCGCATCAATCAGCCCTTCAATCGGCCCTTTTATTCGCTAGAGGAAATGCGCCTGGTCAAGGGCATGGAGCTTGTCGAGCGGGTCAAGCCAGATTGGCGTGAATGGTTTACGGTCTGGAGTGCGGCGGGTCTTGACGTCAATGAAGCTGACGCAGAAAAAATTTCGATCGCCGCCGAGTGCAATCGCGATGATGCAGACTCGCTGGTGGAGATCGTGCGTGGTGCGGATGGCATCCGTGGCACAGAGGATGATGCGCCATTTCAAGGCCTAGCAGGAGGACAAGGCGGAAATGGTGTGCTGGACATCTTGCGCGTTCCTGAATTTTATGCTCCAGTGATCACGCCGCGTCTGGCAGTGAATGATCAAACGACCCGCATTGAGAGCACTGGTACCGCTGGTGATACCAAACGCAAAATTATTCTTGTCGTGCGCAATCGCACCGGCAAGCCCGCCATTTTAGAAAAAACCGAAGAAGTAGCACCGTGAGTAACAAAGGAGATGTGATTGTATTGGTTCCGGGAGTCGCCGGATGGGAAATCTGGGAAGGTCCACCACCATCGGGATTGCTGCGCAAAGAAGTCACTTTGGTGCCGCGTGCGGGTGACCTAGAGGGCTTGCCTGCTCAGGATGTGGTGTTCTTTTTCCCGGTCAAAGATGCGACCGTGATGCCGTTCAAAACGACGACAGCAGATGAAAGTCTTTTTGCCGACTTGGCCCTGATGCACAGTGAGCGCATGGGAGTGCGCATCGATCCTGGTGCTGGGCAGTTGATCGATCAATTTGTCATGGAAAAGGCAGAAGACAGCGCGGTGCTTACGACCGTGGTGCTTCGCGCCCCTGTGGATGGAGATTTGCCCTTGCGCAGCCCGAAGGAGTTCGACTACGCACCGCGTGCGTATCACTTCGATGGCGATGGCATCGCAACCTGGAAAGAATTGGGCCACTGGGTGTTTGCTTTTTATCAAAAGGGAAAAATGCTCTATGCGCAATCGACATCCAACGATGCTGAGCATCCTGATGAGACCTTGTTGCGCGATATGCGACTCGCGCAAGTGCAATTGACCTTCCAAGGCATCCAGTTTACGCCCGATAAAATTCTCGTCTGGCATCCCGATGGAGAACTCGGTGAAGCTGGCGCGCTGGCGAATGCTTACGGTTTTCCGGCATCGGTCGGTCGTCGTCCCGATCCTACTTTATCGATGGAGCCCAGCAAGCTATTGCCTGCCGATGTTCACGCGGAGCGCCGTGAAAGAGCGAAGAAGCAGCAATTGACTGCAGCGTTGTCTCTAGTCGCACTGGTCGTCGTCGGGCTGCTGGGCTGGGTTGGCTGGAAGTTTTACCAGGACATCAACGCCACGAAAGCGCTGATGGCCCGAGCCAAAGCAGTCGAGCCAGAGGTGCTAGCATTTCAGGACCACAAGGCAAAATGGAATGAGCTAGGCCCCGTAGTTGATCAAGATCAATGGCCTGTAGAAAACCTTTTGCGCATCACCCGCAGCATGCCGCAGCCTAAGGGAGTCGTGCGTTTTACGGAAGCTACCATCAATGCGAACGAAATCCGCATCAAAGGCAATGCTGACAACGCTCCGCCGATTGGACAATTTAGCTTTGCGATCAATAAAAACGAGGAGCTGAGTCGTTACAAGTTTGTTGCTCCTCCTCCGAATAATACTTCCAAAGGTTGGGAATTTACCATTCAGGGTGCTGTGCCGCAAGAAGCGCAATAAAATCCACGAAAATTCTTAGATATTTCCCCATTTTGGGAACAGAAATCAACTACGGTGGTTTTAGTAATATAAGCAAGTTTAGCAAATCAGTCATTTTCCATGTCAGAACGAGAAAAAAAATTATTAGGAATGTTCGCCGCTGCTGGTGTCATTCTCTTTTGCCTGTGGGGCTATAAGTCCTACGTCAATAAGAGTTTGGAAATCAAAGCCAATCGTGCCGCAGCGGAAACAACCCTGCGCGATGCTGAGCTGTATTTGAAATCCCGTGATGCTGTACAAGATGAAATCGATTGGCTGGCCGAGCACGAACCTGAGCCACAGGCAAGCGAGCAGGTGCCCACGAAATTGCAGCAGCTAGCTTCCTCTGAGGCGACACGTGCGAGCATGACTGTGAAAAAAATGGATATCCTCGACACTCCGCCAGCAGAGGAAACTGCGACTAATCGCTACGGGGTGGCACAAGTAAAATTTACCGTCACCGGTGAAGAAAAAAATCTCTATGCTTGGTTTGATCGCATGCACTCGCCTGATGACTTTCGCGTGATTTCTGAAATCGTCATGAGCCCGAACAAAGAGAAAGATTCGCTGATTGATTGCATTGTCACCTTTGATCAGTGGTTCGTTCCACTCCCTCCTGAACTATAACATCTCCTCGTTATGAAAACATTCCTTTTGCTGATTTCTTTGACTGCTCCGCTCTTGGCAGATGCGCCGAAAAAGCCGCTGCCATCGCGTTACATGCCTCTCTATACCAGCTCGCCTTTTACGACTCCAGCTCCTCCTGACATTGGTGACAGAGGCCCGGAGATCAATCCGATGGATGAGTGGGCGCTCGGCGGCGTTACGAAATTTCCTGACGGCTACTTTGTGATCCTGCTCAATAAGAAAAAGCCTGATGAGAAAAAGATCATCCAGCCAGGCGTGCACTCGGAGTTCAAAGTCCTCAGTGTCAAAGATGGCGGCATGGACTACACTGCGACGACCGTTACCCTGCAAAATGGTGACAAACAAGGAATCGTCGAATTTGACTCCAAAATGCTCACCATCAGTAATCCTGCTCCCGCAGCAGGTGCTCAGCCAGGCGTTCAGCCGGCAGCTCCGGGCCTGCAAGTGAGCAACAATCGGGGCATTGGCAATGATCGCCAACCCCGTCTGCGGACTAATGTTCCCGCACCTGGCCAGCCTCAGACGCCCGCTCAGCCCCAAGTTCAGCAACAAGCCATTGAGCAGCAATTGCAACAACAGCAGATTCAATTGCAAATGCAGCAGCAACAATTGCTTCAACAACAACAGCTCCAGCAACTGCAACAGCAGCAACAACAAAATCTGCCACCTCAGTAAAACTCATTTTCGCAAAACCATCGCAACTTCTTTTCCCTAATCTTTATGTCTAAACGCGCTCTTTATTATTCCGGCCTCGGATCGCTGCTCTTGTTCTGGGTGGTGGGTCAAACCCCGAACCAAGCTCCTACACCTGCCGCCCAACCTCGCGTGTTGGTCCCGCCCACTCCGTCTGTGCC
>JBIIAI010000019.1:0-30992 GCA_044239965.1 Akkermansiaceae bacterium | reverse complement strand
AACGCGCTCTTTATTATTCCGGCCTCGGATCGCTGCTCTTGTTCTGGGTGGTGGGTCAAACCCCGAACCAAGCTCCTACACCTGCCGCCCAACCTCGCGTGTTGGTCCCGCCCACTCCGTCTGTGCCAGGTGCTCGCCCGACACCTGGTGTTCCAATTGCTCCAGGCGCAAATCCCGGGGCAAGCAATCCTGCATCACCAGAGGCCAATGGTTTTTCAGCAGATGGGAAAGCTCCTACTATTCCCGCTGGTGAAGATAACCGCGCCGTTAGACCTCCTGCTGCTAATGAAGTTTGTGACATCACTTTCAACATGCCCAAGCTCAACGCCGAGGGATTGGGTATGCTTTACCGCCAACTCACTGGACGTCGCGTAGTGATGACGGCTGAGGTCAAGGATCTGGAAATTTACTTCGTTCAACCACCTCCGATCACGTATGGGGAAGCCATCGATCTCCTCAAAGCCTCCTGCTTGATGCACGGTTTTGTATTTGCCGCAGGCGGCGATGGTTGGGACAAACTGACCACTGCGAATGCCGGAACTAAGCCGCAAACCAGCGACATCCCACTCGTCACTAGCCCACTCGGCTTGCCAGATGGCGATCAAGTCGTGCGCTACGTGATGACCCTCAAGCACATGAAGCCTGATGAAGTTTCGCGCGTTTTCACCTCGGTGGTATCACAGTTTAACAGCTATGGTTCCGTCGTTTCCGTGCCGAATGCATCGGCCTTGATCATTACGGAAAATACCTCATTGATCCGTACCTTGATCGATCTCCAAGCAAAAATCGATGTTCCCTCCTCGAACATCGACCAAAAATTCATCAAGGTGCAATATGGCGATGTCGAAGAACTATCCGCGACTCTGAATGAAATTTTCACCGCGCAAGCATCCACACAAGCTACCGCTGGTGTGCAGCGTGTCCAGCCGCAGCTTAACGGCATGCCGAACCTCGCCGGGGTGCAAGGTGGCAGTGCTGGATCCAGTGGCGCAGGTGAGGCTCCACCTGTTCAAATCATTCCCGATCTGCGCACCAACCGCATTTTCGTGATGGCGCGCCCTCTGGATTTGGTTTTCATCGAAACTTTGATCAAAGAATTTGATTCGCCATCCGATACCCGCAACTTCCTTCGTCGCAAACTGAAATTCTTAGCCGTAAGCGATTTCCTCGACGTTGCTAGTGACGCGCTCAGCCGTGCATTTGGTGGCTCCGCTGAGGGTGGTGGCGCAGGTGCGGCAGGCGGTGGTGGTCGCTCGCAAACTAGCACCACAGCAGGACGCTCGACTGGCACATCCAGCCGTGCTGGTGCCTCTAGCCAATTTGGAGGCAATCAATCGAACCAATTTGGAGGCAGCCAAGGTGGCTTCGGAGGAGGCGGCGGTGGCGGGATTTCCGCAGGTGGTGGTCTGGGTGATCCATCCGTCGATACCAAACCTGTTTCAGTTCTCGTTGGGCGCACCTTGCTTGTTGCTGACAATATTACTAACTCCATCGTAGTGCAAGGTCCACCAGCAGGAGTAGAGATCATCAACAATCTTCTCGATGAAATCGACGTCAAAGCCGATCAGGTGATGATTTCTACAGTATTCGGTCAGTTGACTCTGGGAGATGAAACAGAGTTCGGTATCGATTGGTTACGTAGTCTTGATACCACGGGTGATGGTTCGATTACAGGTTCGATCGGTGGCGCACTTCCAGCAGTCAATGCTATCAGCAACGGAGGATTGGGTGTTTATGGAACAATTGGTGAGCATCTAACAGGTTATCTCACCGCACTTCAGAAAACAGGAGATTTTAATGTAATTTCCCGCCCAACGATCTTCACGGCCAACAACCAGAAGGGTATGATTTCGAGCGGTCAACAAATTGCCGTTCCTTCCAACAGCTATGCTGGCATCAACGGTGGTGGCCAAAGTACAAATATTGAATACCGTGACGTGGTTCTCGCCTTGGAGGTGATTCCTCTCGTCAATTCCGAAGATGAGGTGACATTGCAAATCTCACTTGTTAGCCAAGGTGTTGGTGAAAACCGTACTATTGGAAGTAACGATAACGCATACTCTGTGCCTGACATCATTAGCCGTGAATTGCTCACAACTGTGACGGTTCCTAACAACCAAACTGTGGTTCTTGGTGGTTTGATCACAGAAGAAAATTCAAAGAGTGTTACCGGCGTTCCGATTCTTAGCTCGATTCCCGGTCTGGGTAAGTTGTTCTCAACGACAAAGGATAAAATTAATCGTAACGAATTGATCATCTTTATTCAGCCAAAGATTATCCGCGATGAGCGCTCCATGGATGCCGCTAACCGTGACATGGATCGCCGCTATAAGATGTCGGACGAAGTTCGTGCCTTCGATGGACCAGGAGTACTGCCTTTGCCTCCTGTAGGCGATATTGATGACACTAAAGAGTCCGATCCGATGCCTGCCGAAATGAAAGCTCCCGCCAAAAAAGAAGCACCGAAGAAAATCAGCAAACCTGTTTCGCTGAAATCGGAAGAAGTCAATGTAGAGGGTGCTCCGAAAGCAAAAGCGGTTCGTTCTGCGGCTGATCCGATGAATCGTTTGTTTGGTCGATAAACCAAAGCTTCCCCCCTCACTTTTATTCTATGAAGTTTTTTGTCATTACCTCGATTTTTGTCGCTACAGCCTTTAGTTACGCCGCCGAGCTTGTCACGGCTACCGTAGCTACGGGTGTGCGAAAGAATGACTCGTTTTTTTCCACTGGATCATTGTTCTATTCCTCGGATGCTACCACAGAGAGTGGCATCGTTGACGCGAATGCCTTCAAGTTCACAGTAGGTTCTACTTATGTTAATAAATCGACCCAAACGTATGGTTCGAACATTTTTCGTGTCAAAGCGCAACTCTTAGGGGCTTCTTCAGCACCTGTGCTCCTTTCTAACGGAAAAACATTTGTATTGTCCTCTGAGTTCCCGATCACGCATTTCACGGGGACCCCTGCGATCACCAAGAATACGAATGTCACCTTGACTCCAGCTGGCGCTTTATTGGCAAGTGTCGATTACGTTGTACGGATCACGATCGAGCGCAGTGAACTTGTCAATGGCGCTAATGCGTGGGTGAGTGATGTGGCATCGATGACAGATGATTTTCCGATTGCCGATCCTTCGACGGTTAGTATTCCTCAACTTAAGGTGGAGCAACTTGCCAACCAAGCGATTCGCTTGAGTTATGCAAGTCAGCAACCACTACCTTTGAAATTGCAAGCATCGACTACCTTGACCAGTGGTTCGTTTAGTGATGTCTCAGGGGTGACTTTCTTGTTAGATGAAGACACAGATCGTTATGAGGCCAATGTTCCCGTAAACACCTCTGCTCAACCGAAGCGCTTTTTCCGACTTGTTGCTCCGTAATTTCTGAGAATGAAATGATGGAGCCTCGTTGAGGTGCTTACATTCTCCGAGAGCCAAATCATTCATCCATGATCATGTGCTCAAGACCAAGGTTCTTGGCTCTTTCCGCGGCCTCTTTGGCGCGTGGTGTGGGGTAGCTGGAAAGTTTTTTGGCAAGGGCAATGGCCGGTTCCCAACGCTCTGATTTCTCTAACAAAGCAATGGCATTGAAGCCGCAACGCTCAAGGTAATCCCAGTCCGCTGGGGCTTCTTTACTTGCAGACTCGATGACTTGGTAGTAAACGTCTAAGGCCTCGTCAGGTTTGTTGAGTTGTTCCAAGGTCAGCCCACGGTAGTAATTGATGCGATGAGTCTCGACAGTGCTTGTTTGTTTTTTCTCTAACAAAACATCCTGCACTTTCAGCGATGCTTCATATTGAGTCGGGTCTGAACCTCCTTGTGCGTAGAGAATCTCGATCAACAAAAGTCCCGTGGGCGTGTGTAGTGGTGAATCTGCGGTGATTTTGTGAAACAGTTTTTGCAAATCCTCGCGGGCTTGAACGAGATAGCTAGGAGACTTCGCGTCGATCAGTGTGCGTGCTTTTTCTAGCACTGCAAATGCGGATAGCGGCGAGTCAGCGGCAATAATTTTATTGAAGATAGAAATGGCCTCGGCGAGAGATTGTGGTGTGCCCGTGCGGGCTGCGGCACGCGCGGCGATGAGCAGAGAGGGGCCGGCTTGTGTAGGGTGTGATTTTTCGAGTTTCTGCAACACTTGGCGTGCATCATTCATGTCTCCATTTTGATAGAGAGCCATACCCAGATTGAGAGTCATCTCGGCCACTGCGAGTGAATCTGGGTATTGCGCAATGAAGGAGCGACTCAGAGTGATGACCGTGCTTTGGTCTTGTTGAGCCTGAGCGAGTAGAATTTTGGTAGCAAGAAGACTTTCCGCCGAAACCACGCTTGCGTTGATGGAATCCAGTTGTGCCTTGGCCATGGAGAGGTCGGGCAATTGCAGCTTAAGCGCGCAGTATGCCATGGCGAGACGGGCTTCGCCGATGCGGGCGTGCTCAGGGTGATCAATGATAAATTTCTCAAGCAAGGGCATGGCGGCCTCGGGGGATTGCTTGATGGTGTGAAGTGCGCGTTCAAGTGTCAGACTCACGCTGAGCTTAGGGCTCGCTTCTTTGAGCAATCGATCCCATGAGGCATCATCGTTGATCAAGAGAGATGCTATGCCGGCATTGAAAAGTGCAGAACTACGCGGTGCCGCACTGAGGCGAGCAGCGGCTTTTTCAAAATACAACGATGCTCGTGCGAAATCTTTTTTCTCAAAACATTCGTTCGCCAAAAGGAGATTTGCGGCAACGAAGTTATCGCTGCTTTGATCAAGGGAAAGCAACGAATCGAGAAGATTGCCTGCCTTCTCACCTTGCTGATTCTGAAATTCATTGCGCGCCAGTTCGATCGTGGCAGCAGTGGCGAGCGAGTGTCCGGGGTGGAGCAAGTTGAGCTGCGTGGCTAATTGTCGCAATTGAGCTCGTTGCTCGGGTTCTTTTGCTTCAGAGAGCGCTAGGATGCGCGTGTAGAGAGCTTGGGCGTGCAGTTCAGGGTGATCAAGCTCTTGAAGCCAGGGATAGGAGGAAATGGTGCTATCTCCGGGATCGGCGATCATCGGAGAATGGGCGGCGATCGGGGTGCTCGACCAGTCAGTGAGACGTTGCTGAATCAAATTTTGCACGGGGTCCTCGGCGGCGGGAACATTTGTTTGCAAGTAGTGAAGCAAAACAAATGCATCGGCGAGTTCTGGCGAGGTAGGGTGTGCTTGGACAAATGCGAGAATGACATCGGCCGCATCGGCACGACGGTTAAGCGAAGCCATGGCCCGCGCTTGTCCGATGACTGCTGGGTGAATGATTGGCGGAAGCGTCTCGGCATCGCGCTGGAATTCTTGCAAGATGGCAGTGAACAATGCCGCAGCTTTGGTGAATTGAGATTCCGCTTGAAGCAGCTTGCCGTCAAGCAGTCGTGCTTCGAGCAACTCATTTCCGCGCAGGGATTTCAATGCGGGTAATGCTTTACGCGCCTCGGAATATTTTCCCGTGAGACATAGCAAATGCGTTTGATCCAACTTGGCGCGGATTGCCAGCGGCGAGTTGGATGAGGTCAGCAGATTGAGCCCTGCGATGGCATCTCGATGGCTTCCCAATGCGGATAGCAGGCGACTGCGAGTAATGACGGATTCACCGTAGTAGGGAAAGTTTTTGGTGTCGATCGCTAGATCGAATAATGCGATGGCTTCGGCAAATTTTCCCTGGGCACGCAGCGCCTGGGCTTTCCAAAATAGCGCGCTGGCTTGGTCCTTGAGTGATGGATCATTAAGGATTTTCGTCGCCTCATCGGGTTGATTCGAGCGAATGAGTGACTCGGCAAGCAACAGGCGTATGCGTATCTGATCGGTATTAGTTAGCTCTTTTTCCGCTAGGGCTGACTGAAAGCGCGAAGCGGCGACATCGGGCAAGAAATCTGCGAGTGCCTTGAGACCTTGTTGCTCCATTTCCGTCCTGCTTGGAGCACTTGCTTGCGCGTGAACTTGAGGCAATAAAAGTCCCCACATACTTACGCACAACGCGAGTGATCTCCGCGGGGAGAGCATCGGTCGAGGACATAAACATGCATTCATCTGCGCCACTATAAAGCGGAAAACCTTGGTGATGCAAGGGTTTTCCGCATGAATGGCGTGGTGCGTTCGTTATTTCAATGACATCAGATAGGCAAAGAGATCTTTGCGCTGTTGATCACTTAGTCCATCGATTAGGCCCTCGGGCATGAGTGACTGACGCAGGTATTGGGTAGAAGCAATGTCTTTGCGTTCGATCCGCTTGTCACCAGCACCCATTTGGCGCACGACGACGGCGTCTTTGTCTTCGCTCACGAAAAAAGCATCAAGCAAGGATCCATCTTTTAGGGCAACGCGGAAGATGCGATAGCCTGGTTCAATGGCGGCATTGGGAGTGAGAATATTGCGCACAATCGCCTCAGGTCCCATCGCTCCGACGCTGCTCAAATTCGGCCCCATGTTACCACCAGTGTTGCCGAATTGATGGCAAGCAGCGCACAGAGCGGCGAGATTTTTTCCATCGGCGGCATTGCCTCCTGCTTTGGCGAGGGCGAGAAATTGTTGGTATTTTTGATCAAAGGCAGCGGCTTGTTCTAGGCTCATTACTGGCGGCAAATCTGTGCTGCGCGGCAGTGTGAATGCTTTTGGCAATGCCCCCCATCCATTGTCGCCGCTGCCATTGTAGAGCAATGCGGGATCATTGGTCGGCAAAGAGCGATCAAAGTTGGCACGAATTTCTTCACTGCTGCGCTCGCGTTTCCAGATCCGGTATTCAGCCAATTGCCCATCGGTGCCGGCGCCGGGAGTGCTCCAACCGATGCGGAAATTTTCGATGCGATGTGGTGCCGCCATGTCGCTGACGCTATCGAGCTCGCCGTTGATGTAGATTTTGAATTTACCTTGAGCATCGCGCGTGGCGGCCACGTGGGTCCAGAGTTCCGGGGCGATTTTTTTCTTCGCAATCAAGGCATCGTTGCCATGAGAACCGACATACACGCGGAAGAGTTCGCCAGCAAAGTTGAGGTCGAGTTGGTCGGGTGCTCCGCCGACGCTATCGCGATTGTCGATGCCTGCTCTCAGTTTCACCCAAGTCTCGATGGTAAATGCTCCCTCTAACGAAATGGTGGTCGCGATGAATTCATCGCCGCCGTTCAAGTTCAGTATGGCGCGGTATTTGTCGCCTAGTTTGGTCAATAGCTCGCCAAGCTGTGGATCGTTGCCGAGCACGGTTTGTAGGCGATTGATCGCCATGGTGCTGAGCTCGGTGTGGCTGATAGTTTTGCTATCGAGGCAAGCTTGCACGAGTGCTTTGGCGCCTTCTTTGTGCGTGCAGAGTGCTTCGATGATCTGCGCTTTCAAATGGCTAGGGACTTGTGGCAATGACTTCAGTGCGAGTTCACCTGCGCCCGCTTGGCGTGAGGAAGCTATGGCGCGGAGTGCTGCGAGTTTGATCGTTTCTTCTTTTTTCTCTAACAATGGAGCAAGCGTAGCTGGAATAGCATTTTGCTGGCTAGCGATAGCATCGAGTGCGGCTAAGGCAGTCGCTTGATCTGCTGAGGTCGTGGCGATTTCGTGGAGACGCTGTGAGCTATCGGTGAGGGAGAAAGCGGCACTAAGCTCGATCCCACGGCGTAGGTCTGCGGCATTTCCTTGAAAAAGATTGGCAACAGTATCGCCTAACAATTTTTCAATGCTAGCAGGAGAAATGCGGCTCTTGTTCTTTAACAAAGCATCAATGATGGTTTGGCTGGTGGCGGTGTTTTCGATGCCAGCGCGCAGCGATTCTTGGATGGCAGGTTGGTCGATGGCTTGCACCAAACGCAGCACTTCTTCATCGTTGGGTGAACGCTTGAGTTGGCCGAGTTGAGCCGCAATGGTGGCAGCGCCTTGTTCTGCGGGCAGGGCTAGTGCGGCGAGCAATTGACTCTCGACGCCAAGTTTTTTTGCTTCGTCGGTCGCGAGAAAGCTAGCCAACTCGGCGGGATAACGTTCGCAGAAAAGTCGGACGAGGTAGCGTTCGTATTCGCGATCGTATGCCTCGCGCACGCGGATGGGTTTGCCATTGCGCGTGCTGGGTGCCTTAGGTTCTGCGAGCGATGAGGCATCGAAGTCTAACAATCCCGCAAAAACTGGATTTTTGTTGGGGAGTTTTCCTAGCAGATAACCGAGACTGTTGAGTGCCTCGCGGCGCACGTTTTTCACGGCATCATGACGCAGGGTGAGCAAGGCGGGGCTGAGTGCATCGAGATTCGCCATCGCACGAGCGGCCTCGCGACGAATGTCAGCGGAGGGGTTTTTGGTGAGAGACGTCAGCGTTTCAGCGGTCGGTTGATGAGCCCAAAGGTGAGCAACGGAATCGATGCTGGATGCTGCAATTTTCCGATCGCTGAGAGTCTGTGCCGCCATATGAACTTGCGCGAGAGCAGGGGACTTGAGTTTTTCTGTTAGCTCTTTGTCGCTAAGCTTGGTGAAGTCCGGCACAGAAAATGGCTTTTGTTTGCTGTGCTTGATGCGCCAAATGCGACCGCGCATTTTATCACGATCGGGGTGGGCGCGTGGCACTTCGTTGTGGCTGATGATTTTGTTATACCAATCGACGATGTAAACGCAGCCATCGGGTCCAAGTGTCATGGCGACAGGGCGGAACCATGGGTCATCACAGGTGACAAAATCGGCCAAGCGGTCGAACTGCCAATCCGTGAGATAATGATCGGGTGATGGTTGATCGCGACGCATTTCCACGGCATTGATGCGACTGGTGATCGGGTTGGCGACAAGCATGATGTTGCCATAAGGTTCGGGGAATGCGCCTTTGGCATCGGTGAGACAAAGTCCGCTCAAGCCCGTGCCGCCGAAGCGTTGTTTCACAAAAGTTCCCGGAAACTCAGGAGCATAGCTTTTCCACTGACCATCCGAGCAACCGGGGTAGTTGCCGTAATCGTGAAATGGCATCACTCCATAGCCCATGTCGTTCGCCTCTTGGATGAACGATTCGCCATTGCGATCAATCACGAGTCCCCAGATGTTGCAGGGGCCGTTCGAGGTGATTTCAAATTCGCTACCGTCAGGGCGGAATTTACACATGCGTGTTTGATCAAACTTGATGGCTTTGTCCGCAGGATCGCTGGGGCGTTTGACATTGCTGTAGTTGAACGCACCCTGCGCCATCCAAATCCAACCACCGGGAGCTCGTGTGAATTGATGCGGGAAAAGGTGCGAATCCTGTACGCCAAAACCTTCCAGAACTACTTCGCGTTTGTCGGCGACATTGTCTTTGTTGGTATCGGTGAGCAATACGATATCACGACCGTGTTGGGCATAGCATGAAGAACCATCGCCCCATGGCAAAATCCCTAACGGAATGGCAAGACCATCGGCAAAGGTATGGTCGGGCTTGAGTCCACCAGCAGGCAGTGGTTTTCCAAAAACGTTTTCGCGATTGTAGATGAGAATCTGATCTTTCGCTTTGCTGGCATAGAGAGCGTCGGCAATCGAGGCGTTTTCGTTGGCATCGACGGGGTATTCGAGCGCTGTTTGTGTCCACATGCGACCGCGTTGATCGAAATAGACCGAGATGAATTTTCCGACTCTTTTTTCTGGATCTTCGGCCGCTACGAGTTCGATCTCAAAGCCTGGAGGTAAATGAAAGGCTGCTTTTTGTTCCTCGGGCGTTTTGGCTTTGGCGTGTTCGATCGCTTCCATTTTCGGATCTGCGGCACCTTGATAGACCACAGTGGCAGGCAGTTCCTTGATCATCACATCTTTGAACTGAACAAGAAATTTTCCGCCGCCATGGGTTTGTAGGCCGATCATGCCATCGATGGGAATGCTCGGATCCGCCTCGGTGTAATCGAGTGCGGGCACACCATTGATCCAACTGCGAATGCGGCGACCTTCGCAGAGAATGCGGTAGTCATTCCAGTCCCAGTCGTTTGCTTTGAGAGCGGCGGGATTGATTGGCTCGCCGACGACTTTGTTGCGCCGAGATTCATCATAAAGCTTGCCCCACCAGTCCTTGCCAGCATCGACTTGGTAGCCGCACATTTCCGAATTGTTAGGCACACGCGTGCTGCGGATTTGCACGCCAGAGTTCATGAATCCTTCGCCCTGCGTGAGCTTGATTTTTAGCGTTAGCTCAAAATTCTGATAGGTTTTGCTCGTCGATAAAAAGGTGTTGTAGGGAACTTTTTCCGTGAGCGATCCGCCGACGATCATGCCATCTTCGACACGCCACCATTTTTCCTCGCCCTTGCGAATGCCCCAACCATCGAAGTTTTTGCCATTGAAGAGAGCGGTTTGTGCGCTGATGGATGCAGCGGTGAAAAGTAGTAGAAAAAGAGTTTTCATGGGATGATCGATAAAAAAATGTTAGGAAACGAAATCAAAAACAACGAGGCGTTCGAGGCGTGGTGCCACAATTTGGCGCACGCGTTCGTGCTCGGGGTGGGGGAGATATGCATCGCGACTCTCTGCGTTATCGAAGCTCATGAGAAAGCCGTGCGTGTAGCCATCATTGAGGCCTTCGCTGCTTTCGTAGGGGCCGTGCTCCATGCTGAGCAGGCCGGGTATTTGTCCGACCATGCCAACCATTTCACGGAAGCATTCGTCGATTTGTTCTTGTGTGATTTCGGGTTTAAACTGGAATACGCCGTAGTGTCTGACCATAGTGTGATGTGGGTTGGTTTATTGAATGAAGATTATTTCGCGCAGAGGCGCAGAGAAGCAGAGAAAGAGGAGGTTTTGAATGTTGTGATTCTCGGTTATAGATGTTGAAAAATTCAAAAAATCTCTGCGCCTTTGCGTCTCTGCGCGAGATTAAAATGTGTGACTAAGTTTTCGAGATGCATCGTTGTTTCAATGTTGATAGTGTATTTTGCAGCAGATGAATGAGGAAGGAAGTTTTCGCGCAGAGGCGCAGAGGCGCAGAGAAAGAGGAGATTTTGAATGTTGTGATTTTTGGCTATAAAATTAGAGATTGTTGACAGCACGCACGATGCCGTCTTTGAGAAATGCTTGTCCGAAGTTGAGGATTAGTCCCAATTTCAACGTGCTGAGTTTAAGGTAAGTTTGAATTTGTTTGCGATGAGCAGCATGTAAGCTTTCTACAGATTTTATTTCTAATAGGACTAGGTCATTTACAATGATATCAGCCCGAAAGCCCTCATCGAATGTAACTCCATCGTAAGTAAATGTGATGGGAACCTGTCGTTTGCAATGCAATCCTCGTTTGAGTAGAAGGTGAAAAAGAGCTGCTTCGTAAACTAACTCATAAAGCCCAGGCCCCAAATCCGTGTGCAATTTGATGGCGCAGTCGACTACAGTTTCGGAGATTTGATTGTGGGTCATAGGTAAGATACGTTGAAAAATTCAAAAAATCTCTGCGTCTTTGTGTCTCTGCGCGAGTCATAAATTTTTGTGTTGAGTTTTTTTGTTTAGGCTGATGTTTTCTAACAACTGCATCGCGGCTGCTTGGGCAAAGGCTTGGCTATTGATGGTTTCGGGAACAGAAATGACGGGAACTGTTGCGTGATGTTTCAGAGCTGTGAAGAGTGCTTCGTCGGCAGCAGGATCATGAAACGGTTGGCCTTCGGCGGCGATGATGCTGATCGCTTTTTCGGGGATCATGAGAGTCACCGGGGCTAAATAGCTGTTGGCTTTTTCGGCAATGATTTTTCCAAGCTGTGCACATTCTTCAGCATTGGTGCGCATCAGGGTGACTTGCGGATTGTGAATGTAGAAATTCCGCCCCGCAAAGGAATCGGGCACGGTTTCTTTGGCTCCGAAGTTGACCATGTCGAGACAACCTGGAGCGATCACGGCGGGGATACCGGCTTTGGCTGCGGCATCGAGTCGAGATGGCCCAGCACCGAGTGTGCCGCCCACGAGTTCATCCGCCCATTCTGTCGTAGTGACATCCAGCACACCACTGACCATGCCGCTGGCAATGAGGTCTTCCATGGCTTTGCCACCCGATCCAGTGGCGTGAAAAACTAACACCTCGTAACCCGCATCTTCTAACACTTGCTTGGCGATGTTGATGCATTCGGTGGTGTTGCCAAACATGCTGGCTGCAATGATCGGCTTGCTGTCTTCGGTCGCAATGTCGGTTTCTACCATCGCACAGATCGCTGCAGCAGCGCGAGAAAAGACCATGCGGGAAATCCGATTCAATCCTGCAACATCGACGATGGCTGCCATCATGGCAATGTCTTTGGTGCCGAGATAATGCGCTGTATTGCCGCTGGCGAGCGTCGATACCATCAGCTTGGGAAAACCCAAAGGCAGAGCACGCATGCCAGCTGTGGCGAGTGCTGTGCCGCCACCGCCACCTAACGAAATCACGCCGTGAATTTTTCCTTCGCTGGCGAGTTTTTCTAACAAAACTGGAATCGCTTGGGACATCGCGACTACACATTCGCCGCGATCATGCCGATCCAACAAAGGCTGTAGATCAAGACCTGCTGCTGCGGCTACTTCATAGCGAGAAATGTCGGGCGTGATTACGGGTGCTTCCCCCGTGCCGAGATCGATCAGCAAGGGGATATGACCGCGTTGACGAATCAAGTCCGCGACAAAAGCATGCTCGTGACCTTTTGAGTCGAGAGTTCCGATGACGGCGATGGTAGACATTTTCTTGCAGGAAAAGGGTTAGTGTTTTCTCTTCACAGGAATCGCTTTGAACTGACGGGTCAGATCGACCAGTGAATTCTCCACCGCCATGCGCTCCAGACTGGAGGCGCCGACGAAACCAACTGCATCAGTGTGCTCGTTAATATAGGCGGCATCTGCGGGCGTATTGATCGGTCCGCCGTGGCTGAGGAAAATGATGTCCTTGCGCACCGTGCTAGCCGCGTCGATGATCGTTTGGGTGCGTTTTGCTGCCTCTGGCAGCGACATGGTGGCATCGACCACACCAATTGATCCACCCACCGTGGTACCGACGTGGGCGATGATCACATCAGCTCCAGCCTCGGCCATGGCGATGGCTTCTTCGGGCGCATCGACATATACGATCGAGAAAAGATCCATGCGTCTCGCGAGCGCGACCATTTCAAATTCCTTCTTCACGCTCATTCCTGTTTCTTCGAGAATTTGGCGGAACTTTCCATCGACGATGCAGTGCGTGGGAAAATTGTTCACGCCACTGAAGCCCATGTCTTTGACCTTGCCGAGCCAATGCCACATGCGGCGGCGAGGATCGGTGGCATGCACGCCACAAATCACGGGAGTTTCCACCACTACGGGCAATACTTCGAATTCGCCAATTTCCATCGCGATGGCATTGGCATCACCGTACGACATAAGGCCAGCTGTCGAGCCATGACCCGACATCCGATATCGGCCGGAATTGTAAATGATGATCAAATCAGCTCCGCCTTTTTCGATAAACTTCGCACTGATCCCAGTGCCAGCGCCAGCAGCGATGATCGATTCTCCTTTTGATAAAGTGTCGTGAAGTCGGTCGAGAACTTCCTGTCTTGTGTAGGGATTTCCTACTCCGGTCCATGGATTGGGCATTGTCTTGTGTTTAGAGGATTTAGATACGTTAATTTTTTTAGAAATATTTCACGGAAAATGAGGCATTGATAAGATTGAGGGCTAGATCATGAGATCAGTTTATGTCTTTTTTGAAATCTACTATATGATGAAATTTAGCGTCTGGTGCAGCTCCATAGATAAAAACGAATTCGCGTTGTTCATTGCTGATTTGCCATATCGTATTGCGAATTAATTTCATTTTTCCTTCATCGTTTTGAGCGCTGATCATCATTTCAAAGCCATCATTATTCTGGCATTTGATGATTCCTAGCATTCCACTTTTTAGCAGTGTCGATTGTTCCGTTCCTTTCTTATAAATGATTTTACTTGTGGTGCCATTCATGAGACCGATGGCGCCAAAGGGGACAGCATTATCTTGAATTTGCATTATCTTGTAATTTCGTTCGGTAGGTATAAAAATTAGAATTATGTTCGTGGCTGAACCCAAATTAATGATCTGCATTGGTTTTGCTGGCGGATTTTTCGAAGCATCCATTTTGTCTGCATAAACGTGGATCACGCCATCAGGAGCTTTTATTTTCTGGGCTTCGCTTAGGGTGCGTGTGTTTAAAGAGCATTCGATGATTGATCCATTCGCAGCGGTGATGCAAGGTGCTGATAAACCCTCGACGATTGCAATGGCGGCAACTCGAATGTGGCGTTCGGCTGTTTTGTCTTTTGCGTTCGCAGATGAATATCCGCATGTGAACATCAGACTGAGCATAAAAGTTGAGAGTAATCGTATCATTTATTGAACTGAAAAGATTATAACCATTGAAATTGTAGTAAAGAGAATCTTCTGCCAAAGCGCTTGTTTATTGGCGATTTTAGCGTAAGAAAAGTCGACTCAGAACGGTCAGCCTGATCCATGTATTCTGTTAGGCGTTGCAGCACTGCGGTGCACCAAGCTCTAGCAATTATGTTGCCATTAGTATCATGTGCTTCACCATACGCTTTTATGCGAAAAGTGTCATCACGCACAACGATTTGATTGCCGATCTTTGCCAGCAAATCACCTTGTGTAACGTATCCTGGTATGCCAGCATGACGAGAACCTTTTCCGGCAGCGGGGAAGCGCGCTCCACTCATAGGCTCATTTATATAATCTTGCGTATGCTTAAATCTTCCATTAATTGACAGAGGGTCAGAGGGGGATGGGGAATTACCATTGTATTCATCCCAATCGATTGCCGCTTGTAGTGCACCGCAAAGGGCTAATTCGTCCGTTGATAATCGTCGATTGATAAAATCAGAAAGATTGAGAAATGGCCCGCGGAGTTTCACTTGATGCACGCACTCCTCGGCTAATTTTCCAATTTGAGGTGGGGAGAGAAATCGCACTCCTGTCCAAGCAAGTGGGTCTTGAGGTCCAGCACCTTCACCTGCGGCAACGGGCACTGCATGGCGGCTTAGCAGAACATGTTGCTCTGGTATTTTTGCCGTTGCTGGTCCTCTAGGGCCTTGGTAAATGAATTCGCCACCAGCGGATGAAGATAGAAATAGTTTCCATGCTTCAACCGAGGTGCTGTTGATATTGAAGCCTCCTCTCAGCATCATGTAACGCGCCGCTTCACGCCAACTATTGGAGGCCGGTGAGTTTCCATTTAGTATTCGAGACGTAACGTAATTCACATCATGCGCTCCGTAAAAATACGGTAGTAATTGTTCGTTTGGTAATGGTTTGAGGTAGTTTAGCCAGTCGCTTACTAACTGTTTCGGTCTGGCTTTTCCTGCATACGGGCCCAACGATTGATTGGCAATACCACTGCAGAACCAATCATCCCACAGTCCGTCATTGCACAGAAATGCGCGATCCCACTGATCTGCTATTAGTTTGAATTGCAATCCTGCATTCAGGTTCGCCGTTTCAGGGGCGTTGGCGTAAATACCTTTGCTAGGTATCATTGGGTGAGCAAATGAATTCGCAAATCCCTGCGCCTGATTTGCGGCCAACTCCCAATTGTGCTGACTTGAGCTCCATGCAGTGCGACCTAAACCCAATTTGAAATGCCTCAGTGCGGCAAGTGAGGTAATGGCAACAGGGGATATTTCAATGAGTGGCACAACGGATTGTCCACTAGCGGTGCTGATTCCTGACCCGAAGTAAGCCCGATTTGTTTTCGGGTCCCAATCAGGATTTAAGGCATTGCCAGTGCCGCGTTGCACCCAGAACATATACTGAGCGAGTTTTTTTACTGAGGCAACTGATGTTCCATACATGGCGCGGTTGGTTGTAGGATCTGCATGGAGGAAATTTTTGCAGCGCAGATCTTCCATGTTGTATGGTGCGGGGTTGCGTAAATCTTCCGCCGTTTTTAGGATAAATTGAAAATTTGCAATGTTTGTACGTGAACCAATTCCCATTGTACTTAAAATCACTCGCTCACCATTTTTATCTTCAATGATAGGCATAGGTTTGCCAGGTTCACAGGGGTTGAGCGCCATTTCATTGAAGCGCTGGCCATTGTCATCAGCATTGGTCATTGTCCAGTATAGTTGGAATTTACCACCGTTGAAATCTTGTCCGATTTGATCACTCATTCGCAAAGCGATTTCGACGCTCGTTGCGTTGGGAACATCCTGCAATTCAGCAGGACTGACATCGAATCCGGCACCCGTATTAGGCGAGCGAAAACCTGGGATGAGTGAAGTGGTTCCATTAGCAGCAGAAAAAATTCTTGTCTCACCAGCAGATAGTGAAAAAGTCGAAGCGATCGATACCTGATGTTGCGCGGTCGGTAATTTACTCCAGCTGCCAGCAGCGTTGTTTTTATAGACGCGGTATTCCAGGCTGTATGGGTAAACGAAAAATGCAATCCGCGGACAGTTGAGTTGCATCGAGTAGGGATTCCATACCACCAAAACAGGATTCAATCCTAAGAGATAGGTGCTTGTGTTTGGCACGGATCCGGCTTTTTTGTGAGCAAACATCATGATCATGGCGCGTGTGGTAATTGGTGTCCGATCATAACCCGTTGCATTCAGATTACCTGGAGACCAATAATGCGAAGACGTGAGATGACGGTTCTTATCCAGTCCGCCGCCGTCGGATAGTTGACTTTGTTGACGATAAAATTGTGAAAGCTTATACCAACTCGGGAAATTAATACCTGTGCTGTATTGTGGTTTCGGTAATGTTGAAGCTGTTTCGTCGCGTAGAGCTTTACTAGTAAGCTGAGGCGGTAATGTTTTTAGTTCCATTGCCAAATTAAAATCAGTTTTCAATCCACCTTTGCGCACATTTGTCAGCACCGATAATGAGTCAACCGTCATGCATGCAGATCCTTCGCCATCAGTTGTTGCTATCTGATTGATTTCTGATGCTAGTTCTAGCGTTTCAATAGATGCCAGTTTCAATGTTTTTTCGTCTGATAATTTTGCGATTCCTACGATAGGTAAGTTGGCAGTTAATGGGAAGTTTCTGGCTACCACCTTTGCTGAGTCATCAGCGGCAGCTGAATCTTGCATGCCAATGTGAAATTTTTGGTTTTCTCCTTGAATCCACCAGGCGTGAGCACCACTAGGGTTTCGCAGGAGCCCAGCTAGGACCTGTGGGTTTCCTTGCTGGTCTCTCGGAAGCATGACGACCGCTTTTGATGACATTTCTCCAGTTGCAGCCTTAAAGTTTGTCAAATCCTCGGTGTTTTCAGAGGAAACGAGCCAGCGGCGAAATGATGATTCGCGACCTTTAGTGTATGTGTTGGCGATAAGGTTTGTTCCACCTTCTGGATTTAACCACTCTGTATGTGCGTTCCAAACACCCAGCCATGAGGGGGAGGTCACGCCTGTGATTTTATTAGACTTCGGATCAGTGTCCAATATCGACGAGCGAGCCGTGATCCTTTGATCTGGACCTGCCTCCCTTTGCAGTTCTGAAATTGCCATCATTAGCGCGAGACGCGCATTGCTTCTCGCAACAGACATTGCTGCCGAATGGCCTGTTTGCCTGATGACAACCGAAGACAATGAAAGAAAACCAAGTGATATCATAACAATGAGCATCATCATCGAAATGGTAATAATGAGAGTAAACCCATTATTTGTAGATGATTTGTTGTTGTTATTACGATTGTACGTTTCTTTCATTGTCTTGTATTTTGGAGGGAGGAGATGATTGCGGTATTAGATACGCTTGCGTTTCAGCAATGCTAAAAATCCTATCGCGCCAAATAGTGTAGCAGATGGCTCAGGTATCGTCGTGAAAAGATCGAACGATACAGGACCTAAATAGCCAGCTTGCGTAGCTCCTGCACCGCTTACATTGTTGAGTGCGTTGATTATAAAACGATCACCAGAGTTGACATTAGTGAGATCAAAGAAATACATCTCGGGGGTCCCGTCGCCAGAACCGCCTGAGCGCAGAGAAATGATACCACTATCGCCGCTTCCGTCGATAGTTTCGACAGTTTGGCAGCCATTATTTGCCTCCGCCGCCCATTCGGCGGAGTTTAATCTATCTGCCACAGTTCCGATGATCATTGTCATAACAGTATAAGTAGAACTATTGCTAGTTATTCATTCCGATACCAACAGCACTATTAAAATAAGCAAGGGTGAACGCATCTAATGATAGCGGTAATGAAGAAATGGTTTCATAATCTAGTTTGGCCAATAGAATTTTGCTAAATTGTTGTTTACGGGTTTTGGGTTGTGACAAATCGAGCAAATTTTCTCGTAGCGCCGCTCGGGAGTTGATACGAGATGATGCCTGCATCATTTGTAGTTGGTGTAACCGCCTGCCATGGATCATTAATCCCTAGGTCATCAGATTCTTCAATAGTATAAGTGACGTCGCCATTCGTCACCGCATCGGCCCGCTTGGTGAAGCTGAGTAGTCCAGCTGTGAGAGTTCCCGCGAAGCTATCCGACCCGGCTGGATTCAGATTGAGCGCGTATTCGACCAGGTTCGGGATGCCATCGTTGTCCGAGTCGCCATCGGCTCCGCCAGTCACGCTATTGGTAAGCGCCCACGAGGCGAAGTTGCCTCCAGAAGTCAGCTCAAGAATCCCGGTAGTTTCGTTGAAAGTCCAAGTCTTGCCCTCTCCGCCGTCTTTTGTCCACTTGTTGCCACCGGCATCCGTCCAGGGAGAGCCATCGGGATTGGTCACCTCGAATCCCGCACCGTAAGGACCCGCCAGAGAAGGCACGTTCTCCAAGGTCCACGTTCCGCTGGTCAAGGCTGCGGCCGCGGCGGTCTCAATCGCAAAGTCACCTTCGATTGTCACCGCCCCCGCTCCCGAGAGTTGGTTGGAAGTGCCGCTGCTCGCGCCCAGCACGAACAGCATCCGGCCGCTCGCAGCGAGGACTAGGGCTCCCTCGTCGACTTGGGTATTGCCGGTGAAGATATTGAGGCCGGATAGCTCCAGGGTGCCCGTACCCGATTTGACAATGCCGCTCTTCAGCCGTGCGAAGCCCGCGGTGCCATTGTCCTGGAGCTTGGCGGAAACGATGAGGTCGGACGCCGTGCTGGTTGTCACGTCTTCGACATCGATATTCAGTGGGGAGTTGAAGCCATCCCCGACGTCCACGACGCCGCCGATGTTGATCGCGCCCTCTGCCTGCCCGACGTCGGAAATGAGCGACGGAGCGGTTCCGGTGACCACGATGGAATTGCGGATTCCGTAGGCCTCGAAAAGCCCGGATTCCAAGAACGGATTGACGACTGAGATTCCGTTCGTCGCCCGCAGTTCACCGCCTTCGAGTTCGAGCGCCGTCATGGCGTTGAAGCCTTGGAAAGCAGGAGCCGCGGCCCCGTTCGTAACCAGCGATCCAGGACCAATGCGGAGCGTCAGGTCCGAAAAGGCGGCCGCGCCATAGGCATCGACGGCACTGAGATCCGCAGAGCCCTCGCTAACATCAAGGCGGAATGTGTTCGTCCCGACTCCCAGCGGGATTGCCCAGGCCCCGGTCCCTCTTTTCACCAACTCGCCGCCACCGGCCGGCCCGGGAGCGCGTGAGGTGACGGTGATGCCGGTCGGGATCACCAGCGCTCCATCGCCGCTGCCGATCGGCAGGCTGCGGTTGCCGAGGTTGGACTCGCCGGTGATGGTCAAGGTCCCGTTAGCTAGGGTGATCGGCCCTGTGCCGAGGGCGGCCGAGGAACTTGCGCTGACCGATCCACCGCCGGTGACAACCAGACCGCCGGTCCAAGTATTCAAACCGGAAATGGTCACCTCACCAGTGCCGCTATGCCTCAAAGACCCGCTTCCGGAGAGCAGGTTGGTGAAGGTCAATGGGGTCGAGGGACTGATCTCTAGTGCGCCCGAATTGTTGATGGCGAAGCCACCGGTAAAGCCCGTGAAATTCCCACTCAGCTTCATCGTCCCAGGTCCCGCGATACCGAAGGTGGAACTCCCTGTCAAGGTGCCGCTCAATGTCAGTTCGGACCCGGTAGCCAGCTCCACGGTGTTGTTGCCAGCAAGTATCACTGGGGCGGAGATTTCATGCAGGCCGTCGGCCACGGTGATCACGGAGCTGAGCCCGCCGTTGTCCAGGGTCAGGGAGTCGGCACCTGCCAAGGTGTAGGTCTCGAAGCCGCTGATACCAAGAAGCCCCAGGGTCACCGGGACATCGAGCGTAAGCGTGGCGGGCCCGGTGAGCGGTGGGCTGGCCAAAACGGCACGGGCTTGCACCGCATTCGGCACGGCCGCGTCCCAGTTGGCGGGACTGCTCCAATTGCCATTGCCGTCGGTGATCCAGTTGACCGTCACCGGAGGAGCAAGAACGTCGTCAAAGGCCATTCCGGTAAGACTCCAGTTTGGCGAGCTGGTGATGTTGATCACGATGTCACTGGACCCGCTGGAAATGTCGAAGACATGGTAGACCACTCCGTTGACGGTGTGGGTATGGCTGGTACTAACGGCTCCAGAACCGTCATTCACGCTCGGGGAATAGGTCGCGCCCGCACCGTCACCGGATGCCGTCATCAGGGTGAGCCGCATGGGGGTCGTGTGCGAGCGGCTGATGGTGAACCGCTTCGGCCCGGCCGAGTTGGCAAGCAGCGGTGCCGGAGTGAGCGCGTTGCCGTTGCCCGGGTCTTGCAAATTCCCAAAGTTGCCGTTGCCCGACCACATCCCGATGTTCGAGTCAGCGGTCGTCAGTGAGATCCCGCTCGGAAGGCTGGAGGCGTTGTTCGCATTCGCGACGCTGATGTCGAAATTGTAAAGAAAAACTGAGGTCGCTGTGTTGAGACCGAACACCACGTAGCCACTTGTTCCGTATTGGTTGTCAGGGGCATATGATGCATTCGCAGCCGTTCTCCAATTTGCTTGAGTTGTAGTGTCTACTCCCAGAGAGGTTACTGTAGCATGTACCATGGGAGTCAGTAGAGTTAATGCTGTAAGCAGGTGTTTTTTGTTTTTCATAAGATTAGATTTTACGTTTGTGGGGTGCTCATTATAAGCTGTGAGTGCTTTTGTGCCATAGTCTTGATCCACTTCTGCATGTCTGAAATGCAAGCAGCAATTATGTGTGTTTTGAGCATGCTGAATGGTTTTTACAATATTAAGTAATGCGTGACAGATATGGTCTGGTGAATCAGTATCATATCGCAAACCCATTTTATGATTAGTAATGATATCCAAATCTTAGGTAAGTCAGTATACCAGGCTGTGCGTAGCATCGATCTTGATGATAGAGATTGGTTGAGAAGTATGCCAACATGTGCTCTGTTAGCTAAGTATCATATTTCTCATGTAGGTATAATGCACGCTCAGGCTCCATTTCATATCAGTCGCGTTGATCAATCAGGAACATTCATGATGGCATGCCAGCAAGGCGAGGGCTTGGTGATGGTCGATGGCAAATGGGAAACTCTGGGTGCTGGACAAGCCTGCTTGCTGCCGCCGTTTGTGAAAAATTCGTTTCGCTGCATTGCCGGAAAAACCTGGTCGTTTAGTTGGGTGCGCTACTTGGAAAGTCGCGAGCGAGCACCGATCATTTCCGCTAATACACCGGTGCTCGGTGACTATGAACACGCCATGCTCACGCACGCGATTCATGGTCTGCATGCCGAATGTTCACACGGAAATACCATCGCGATGACTGAGCAATGGTCACAACTGATCCACGGCTACGTTATGCAATTCGCTCAGCCTCATCACTACGATGAACGGCTCGTTGGTTTATGGACCGCGGTGCAAAAAGACCTCGCACGGCAATGGACGTTGGGAGATTTTGCCAACATCGCATATGTCAGCGATGAACACCTACGCCGATTGTGCCAAAAACATCTAGGCCGCAGTCCGATGCAGCACTTGACATTTTTGCGCATGCAACAAGCACGAAAGCTCCTGCGCGAGACTCAGGATAAAGTCGAAACCATCGCTCACGCCGTGGGCTACGAGAGCGCCTTTGCGTTCTCTAACACATTTACTAAATGGGTCGGTTGGCGGCCTTCGGAACATCGGCGATGATGGGTCGCCCAATTACGGATGATCATCGTCGCCAGCGGGGCGTTCAACCTTTTGCGGAGCAGGGCTAAGAGGCACTTCGAAATGCTCCATCGGTGTGGGTTGTGTGGGATCGTAGGCGAAGTGCTCGATGATATGCTTTGCTAGCGGATGCTTTTGTTTTTGCAGCGAATGCAGCACACATTGCGCGAGTTGATAGCTGCCGTAGTTGTTGTGATGGGTGCCGTCTTGCTTGCCATCTGCGAAGGCAAAAAGTTTCGCGAGATCTTTTTCGCCAATGGTCTGATAGAGCGTTTGGCTCAGGGCTTGGAGGTCGATCAATGTGACTCGTTGTTGTGCGGCGACGTGGCGCACTTGCTCGGGGAAATCTAACAAAGTGTTCTTCGTGATGCCTGACATGCGCTCCATCGATGTAATGAGGATGATCTCAGCACCGCGCTTTTTTACTTCCGTGGCGATTTGTGTTAGGTGGGCGCGGTAGGTCTCGCTGTTGCCGTTTTTCATGTCGTTGTGACCGAATTGTATCATCACAAAATCGCCAGGCTTGAGCAATTGATAGACCTTCTCGAAACGGCGGGCACGCAGTGATGATGCGACGGACTCGCCAGATTCTCCATGGTTGGCTACGGCGATGCTCGGTTGGAAGAAGCGCGTAATCATCTGGCCCCAGCTATTGAATGGTTCTTTAGCTTGATCGCACGAGGTCGAATCGCCGCAGAGATAAAGTGTCGGCACGTTTGCGGGTTCGATCACGATGCTGCGCACCACGGGATTGCTGCCGTTGATTTCCAGCGTGAGGCGGTCATCCCAGGCCCAGGCCTCGTCGATGGCCTCACGTGGTTGCTTCAGCAAGACTTTGCTTGAGCCTTCAATCAGCGGCGTGCGGGTATTGACGATGAAGCTGTGGCTCACGACTTCACCCACTTCTGTGCTGATGTTTTCTAACTTCAATCGCCGCAATTCAGCCTTGATGGTGGTATTGGTGGCTATAGTTTCCGAGCCGAGAGTGATGGTGACGCGGTGATTGCCCTCGGGAACCTTGACGGAAAAAAAGCGGACGTTTTCTGTTCCAGCGTCAAAGCCAAAACCGCGCTCGGATTGATATGCATCTTCACTTTTGACCAACTGAAATCCCTCGGCGATGGGCGCGGTGAAAGCGAATTTTTTGACTGCATCATCGGCAAGACAAAAACTCGGGACCAGTGCTGCGAGTGTTGTCAGGAGTGAGACCAGTGGGCGACGAGCAAATTTTTGCATGCCGTGATGATTGCAGAAATTTGCCATTTGGCTATACCCTTTCTAGGGTACAGTGGATGTTGATCTCATGGCTAATTCCCGGAAATGTTTCAGGAATATTTGAGATCCTTCGAGGGATCCATCTCGAAGTCCATGCTGAAATGTGCAGTGGTGTTCGGCTTGATCACGGTTTCGACAAATTTCAAATGCACGGCTTCCTCCATCGTGATTTTTAGCTTGTCGAGCGATTCACATTCGATAGCCACGAAGAACGGCCACTGCGAAGATGGGTCAACGTTGCGACCTGATTTTACCGAGAGAACTTCGGGGATTTTTAGCAGCAGACTGCGGGTGGTACGTACCATCTCCTCGAGCTTGGGGGGATCGACGTGTGGCTGGAGTTGAAAAAATACGACGTGATGGATCATGAATTACGATTTCCAGTTGAGCGCACCTTTTTTCAGCGCATAAACATAGGCGAGAGCGAGAATGCCAGCAAATCCGGCGATGCTCAAGAGGGGGACCGTGGAAACCTGAACCATGTCGCGGAACTGCACGGCCCATGGATACATGAAGACGACCTCAATGTCGAAAATCACAAAAAGCATCGCCACGATGTAGAATTTGACAGAAAAACGCGGAGCTCCATCACCAACAGGAAGCATGCCGCACTCGTAGGCGCTATCTTTGGTCACGTTCGTGCGAGCGGATTTTCCGAATACGACACTGAGTGATAGAACCACCGCAGCAAATCCGATGGCGATAATCATTTGGAACAATACAGGTAGGTAGTCACTCAGCATGGCGGGCGGATGAATGGCAAAAATTGGCAAATGAGTCAAGCATAGAGCGGAAAAATGAACGCAAACTCGCAGCTCGTTGCAATTCGGCTCTTTTGAGGGGGAAATCGCTCAGCAGTTGATGCGAAACAAGAATCAATAGTTGCTGATTTTTTGCTCGCATTACTTCGGAAAAAAACGCGCTATTTGCGGCATCGGTATTCGCCTGTGCGGATCTCAAATCCTCCTACATCGGAAAAATCAAATCGCCCTGTTTGCGCTGAACGGCTTGTCCTCGCACACCGGATGCGCTAGAATTTCCGCATGGTGTATGCGAAAACGATTTTGCTTTTAGCGTTGTCGAATGTGTTCATGACGTTTGCGTGGTATGCTCATTTGCGCGACATGAAGGACAAGCCGTGGATGATTGCGGCGTTTGTTTCGTGGGGCATTGCGTTGTTTGAATACATGATTCAGGTGCCGGCCAATCGCATCGGCCATCAAGTGATGTCGGTGTCGCAATTGAAAATTCTGCAAGAGGTGATCTCGCTTTCGGTCTTCGTGCCCTTCGCTGTGTTTTTTCTGAAGGAGAAAATTACCTGGAACTACGCGGCTGCGGGGCTCTGTTTGGCGGGCGCAGTGTTTTTCATGTTTCGCAAGTGATTTTGCCATTTTCAAACGCAAGGCTCTGAGATACAGAGACGGCGATGACTGCTGCGAAACATGGATTTGCAATGCCTGCTGAGTGGACCCGACAAGAAGCAATTTGGCTGTCTTGGCCGGTGGCGGATGAACGCCATTGGGCGGGAAAAAAGCAGGACTTGATGGGGGAAAAGTTTGCCGAGATTGCTGCCGCGATGTCGCACTTCCAACCAGTCCGCATCAATGCCCCAGTCAGCAATCACGAGCGCATCCGCAGCTTGTGCCTTCGAGCCAAAGTCAATGAGCGGCATCTCGAACTCTATGATCACCCGAACAATGATGTGTGGTGTCGCGATCACGGACCGATTTTTGTCAAGCATCGCGAAAGTGGTGAGGTAGCGGTCACGGATTGGGGATTCAATGCATGGGGTGGGAAATTTCCGCCCTGGGATCTGGATGATGCGATTCCGAAAAAAATCGCGCACAGCCGAGAAATGCGGCGCTTTGATGGTGGAATGATTCTAGAAGGCGGAGCGATCGAGATCAATGCTGCGGGACAGCTGCTGACAACGGAGGCAGTGCTATTGAACCCGAATCGTAACCCAAAGATGGACCGTGCGGAGATCGAACATCATTTGCGCGAAGGGCTGGGCGTGAAGGAAATTCTCTGGCTCAAGGGCGGCATCGAAGGTGACGATACCGACGGTCACATTGACGACCTCGTGCGTTTTGTCAGTGACGAAGCCATGCTCGCCTGTGTGGAAAAAGACAGCACATCTCCAAATCATCGAGTGCTGACAGAAAATTTCACTGATCTGAAAAGCTTCCGCAAGCCCAGCGGCGGCAGCTTTGATTTGCTCGAAATGCCGATGCCGCAGGCTTGCGAAGTACCAGGTTGGCGTTTGCCGGTCCTGCCTGCCTCCTACGTGAATTATGTGTTGGTGAACCACGGCGTGATCGTGCCGCAATTCCGCCAAAAAGCCAATGACCAGCGGGCCTTGGCGATCATTCGCGAGGTGTTTCCGGATCGTGAAATCGTTGGCATCGACTGCCTCGACCTCGTCGAAGAAGGCGGCACTCTGCACTGCATTAGTCAACAGCAGCCGGAGTGAGAAGTAGGACTTGCAGCGCTTTTCGGGATTAGAGGTCTATCATTAATACGTCTGATTGGCGCGGCGAGTTGGTTTTCCCGAGCTTGTGAAAAATTTCACAATCTGCTTGAGATATCGGGGAAACCAGTGCACCTTGTGCCGCGCACCGCGAAATTTTTTCTATGGAAACGACCGATACCAACCAGACCTTTGCCGCCTATGACTCGAAGATCGAGGGCAATGTGATTATCACGAAGGTAGATGCCGCGATGAACTGGATGCGCAAAAACTCGATGTGGCCGATGCCTATGGGTCTCGCTTGCTGCGCGATCGAGATGATGGCGGCTGCGTGCAGTCGCTTCGACCTCAGCCGTTTCGGCATGGAGGTGATGCGCTTTTCTCCACGTCAGGCCGATGTTATGATCGTGTCGGGCACAGTCACCTATAAGATGGCACTCGCCGTCAAACGCGTTTGGGATCAAATGCCTGAGCCCAAGTGGTGCATCGCGATGGGAGCTTGCGCATCGAGCGGCGGCATGTATCGCAGCTATGCTGTGCTCCAAGGCATCGACCGCCTGATTCCCGTTGACGTTTACATTTCCGGTTGCCCACCGCGCCCGGAGGCCTTGATCGAGGGATTACTGAAACTACAGCGCAAGATTGAAGGCACCGACGCTGTGATGGAGCAGAAAAAAGAACTGCTCGAAGCCTTGGCTTAAACCTTATTTCCATCAATTCTGCTAGAAACACCGCATCATGTCCGCTGAAGACCTCGACGTATTGAAAAAAGAGTTTGCTGCCGAAGTCATCGGCACCAAGGAATTTCGTGGCGAGCACACCATCACGGTGTCCTTGGCCGCTCTGTATGATGTTCTTGCGTATTGCAAAAATTCGTTAGGCTACAATTTCTTGCTCGATATCTCTAGCCTCGATCATTTTGGTGATGATCCACGCTTTGAGATGGTCTATGAACTCGCCACCGTTGACGACAAAAAACACCTTCGTGTCAAAGCTCCCGTGGGCGAAGAGGAGTCGGTCAAATCAGCTGTTGATCTCTGGCTTGCTGCCGATTGGCATGAGCGCGAAGCCTACGACATGATGGGTATCAATTTTACGGGGCATCCGAACATGAAGCGCATTCTGATGTGGGAAGGCTATCCGTTTTTCCCACTGCGCAAGGATTTCCCGCTGGCTGGTCGCCCCTCGGATATGCCTGATGTGGCGTTCACTGGTGTCGCTCCGCTCGAAGGTGGGCCGTTCGTGACCTCATGCGGCACAGACGACGTTGTGCGCCGTGAGCCGCGTGCACGAGATCAAAAGTAATCTTTTTTTTTTCGTTCTCCCCATGATCCCTGCCGCACATTCGTTAGGACGTGCCCGCTGGACATGGTTGGTTCTCGCGGTTTTGTTTTTGGTGCAAACCTATGTTGCATCGCGCGGAGGTTTCGCCGAGTGGCCAGAGATTTTTCTGCGTTTTGGTGTCTCACGCGATGAATTTTTGTTAGGCCACGTTTGGCAATTGGTCACGCATTTTTTCCTGCATGGAAATTGGTCTCACTTGCTCACTAACGCTGTCATATTGTTGCTCTTGGCTGCGCGCATTGAGGACATTCTCGGGCGCAATATGCTTTTTCTATGCTTGCTCGTTGGCTCGATTGGCGGTGGCTTGATGCATCTGATACTTGTTCCAGCGGGCGGCCTGCTGGTCGGTGCCTCGGGCGCGTGTATGGCTTTGTTGTTGCTCTACACCACGGTGTCACCGCAATCGCGGGTGTTTTTTCTTCCTGTATCTGCGGGCAATCTTGGCCTCGGTGTCTTGATCAGTTCGTTGTTGTTGAGTCTGCTCAATCCTTTGCTGGGCCTGCCGTATCTCGCACGCATCGGTGAGGTGGCGCAATCATTCTATCCGGGGCTATTTCTGATTGGGCATGCCTGCCACTTCGGTGGTGCGATGGCAGGTTTTTTGTTAGGTCGATGGATTTTTCGTGCGCCTGTGAGCCTGGAAAGGCTGCACGCGGAGCGGATGCGGAACGAGCTACGCTGAGCCTTGAGCGTATCATCAAGCTTTGTCGCGATGGAATCGACATCTGGCTTGCGCTGCGAGCCCTACATGGGACGACTCGGCTACGATGTCGAAAAAATGCTACGTCAACTCAAACATCAGTGCTGTGGTATTGTCGCGGCCTGAATCCGCAACGGCCTCTTTCACGAGTGCGACGGCATTTAGTTCACCGTCAGCCGTGCTAGCGCGTGCCATTTCCTCAATTTTTCTGTCCCACAGGCCATCGACCACTCCATCTGAGCAAATCAAAAAACGATCACCTTTTTCCCATGCAATGCGCCCAATTTGCGGATCGATGTTTTTTTGTCCACCGCCCAGAGCTTGATTCAGTGCGTGGCGCTGCGGGTGATTGCGTGCTTCACGCTCATTGAGTTTTCCTTCGCGAAACAGCCAGCCGACGTAGGAATGATCGTGCGATACCTGCACCATTGGCCCATTTTTCGGCAAATAGTAAATGCGACTGTCGCCGATGTGACCAAAATACACCCAATCTGGCATCACCCAGCATAGGCTTAGTGTGGCACCCATGCCCGCACATTCCTCATAGAAGCGTCCCATTTCAATCATCGAGCGATGGATTAGCTCAAATAATTCACGCATCACATCCGGCAACCCGGCATCGAATTTTTGCGCACTCAAACCGTAGCTTTTCGGTAACAAGCGAGTGATTTTTTCCACCGCGATCTTGCTGGCAAATTCACCCGATTTGGCACCGCCCATGCCATCACTCACCGCAAACACAAAATCGCCCTGCTGCAGATTGCCATCGCCGATTTTTCCTAAATAGCGCAACTCGCGCGCATCAAAGGTCAGTGCCAAAAAAGAATCCTCATTGTTTTTGCGGAAACGTCCCACGTCCGATAGCGCAGACCAGCGCAAGGTTCCTTCAGGGGATGAATTTTCGGCATTTTTTTCGATCATTGCTGCCACAGACATAGAAAAAAACTGCTCCTCTGGCAAATTGAAAAAAATTCATAGTTGCCGAAAAGTTGGCGCGCTTTTTGCTTATTAAAAAAATGTGAGGAGTGCATCCACAGATTTGTCTGGCAAGTCTGTGAGAAATGTACAACATCCGCGCGACCCGAATTAACCAACTATTACAACCATGCCCAAATTCAAACTGGAATATATCTGGCTGGACGGTTACACACCCGTTCCAAATCTGCGTAGTAAAACACAAATCAAGTCGTTCGACGAGTTTCCGACCTTGGAGCAACTCCCAAACTGGGGATTCGACGGTAGTTCCACCCAACAGGCCGAAGGCCGTAGCTCGGACTGCGTTCTCAAGCCCGTCGCCATTTATCCCGATTCCACACGTCTTAATGGCGCGTTGGTGATGTGCGAGGTTATGATGCCCGATGGTGTGACTCCTCACCCAACTAACACCCGTGCCACCATCCTTGACGATGCAGGTACATGGTTTGGCTTCGAACAGGAATATTTCCTCTATCAAAATGGTCGTCCACTCGGTTTCCCGAAAGACGGCTATCCCGCACCACAAGGTCCTTACTATTGCGGCGTAGGCTACAGCAACGTCGGCGACATCGCTCGTCAGATCGTTGAGGAGCACCTCGACCTCTGCCTCGAAGCTGGCATCAACCACGAAGGCATCAATGCCGAGGTGGCCAAAGGTCAGTGGGAATTCCAAATCTTCGGCAAAGGCTCCAAGCGTTGCGCCGATGAGATCTGGGTCGCTCGCTACATCCTCAATCGTGTTTGCGAAACCTACGGCGTTGACGTCGAATACCACTGCAAACCACTCGGCGCTACCGACTGGAATGGTTCCGGTATGCACTGCAACTTCTCCACCGAATACATGCGTGAAACAGGCGGCAAAGAGTATTTCGAAAAACTCATGGCTGCGTTCGAGAAAAACGTCAACGAGCACATCGCCGTTTACGGACCAGACAACCACATGCGCCTCACCGGTCTGCATGAGACCCAGTCCATCGACAAATTCTCCTACGGCGTTGCTGACCGCGGTGCTTCCATCCGTGTGCCACACAGCTTCGTGAACAACGGCTACAAAGGTTACCTTGAAGACCGTCGTCCAAACAGCCAAGGCGATCCATACGCCATCGCTGGGCGCGTTCTCAAGACAATCGCCGAAGCAGGCTAATCTCACAACGAGTCATTCTTTCCCAAACGGTCACCCATCGCTGGGTGGCCGTTTTTTGTGAGTGTGTGGCGGAGGCGTCTCGCCTCCAAGCTAACATAAACTCAATTTTTCTAACAAAATCATCCAATTCATCGGTCAAATGAGCTTTTTTGAACGAGACCCGCACCAAAGGTGCAAAACTCTTTAGCCCTGGGCATCGCCCAGAGGATCATGAGCAACCAAGCATTTTCAGCCCTGTAAGGGCGTAACTCCTCTAGCTTATTGTCACCATTCGCAGAAGATTCGAATCACACCTAGGGCTCTGATTCGCCTAATACGCAGAAGTCGAGCAGCCAATGGGCCGCTTCCCGGTGACGGAAATCTTCTCGCTCCAAAAGTTGTTCAAGTTTCGCACGGCATAGAACGGGGTCTGATATCGCCAATTCAGTGAGATGAAAATGGAACCCGTCGTTGTCGTACCCCTCGTCCAGACCCAACTGAGCGGCATCAAGCAGAACATCTAGGTAATCCGATCCACCCAGTTCACAGATAGGTTCAGATAAGAGTTCGCGAATCCAAAAATTGCTCCGAGGCGAGTGCATTGCTGAAACTAATTGTGGAACTGAGTCGGATGTAGCCTTTTCCTTGAGGCGTTCGAATGCGGCCAAGACTCCATCAATGTCTATCTCAACATCTCGTGCAAACATAGCTTCCAAATCATCCGCGATCATTTTTTTAGCATAACAGTTTTTATTAGTAGGGTCCCACGTTGATGTATCAAGTGGGCTTGGCAGGAGTAGAAAACACGATTTTCGTTGATTCTACTATCATTTTCTCTCTGCACTACGTCGCGTAAAAGGCTTTCCTCACGCGATTTCGATATCAGATGTTTTTTAAGCAATTTCCAAAAGCTAATTGGCGGCGTTGATAGACACACGCTTCCTCATTCGCCAATTCAGATTTCTTGGAGTTTTGCTTTTCCCCCCCGTCTCGCTTTCCTGGCGCGACTGATTTGCCCCAGAGATTCCTCGCGCTTTTTCTTTTCATTTGCCGCGAATCCGTTACCTTGCCCTCGCCCTATGGATGAACAAATCCTCGAACGTTTCAACGAATTCGTAAAACGGCGCTCGCTTCGGCGAACGACGCAGCGCGA
>JBIIAI010000288.1:0-3029 GCA_044239965.1 Akkermansiaceae bacterium | reverse complement strand
TTTCCGATAAAGTCGCGATCAACTGGAGAGTCTCTCACGTGCCGGGCAGTTCACCGCGGCGGGGCAAGACTACCTATTTTCGAAAAAACGTCAACGATTTTCGTCACCTTTTTTCCGATTATTTTCAAAAATCCTCGAAAACGTTGTGTTATCAATGGTTTTTTTCGCAAAATAATTTCACCTTTTTAGCGATAAGCCGTCCCATTTCGCGCCCAAAAACCACTTTTCCGATTCGTTTTTGCAATTTCGAACTCAAAATCACCCTGCATTTTCCCAATTACTATGATTCTAGTAGTGCATTCTTTGCGTATTTTCGACGTGATTTTCAAAGCCAACTACCGAGGACTCTCTTTTCTCACCTGTTTTGTTGTCTGGATGACCGCTGGCTGCAGAAAAGCAGAAGACCAAACTGGAGCTACATCCTCGGTAACGCATGCTGCTAGTTCTGCGTCTGAAAAGTGTTCGATCATCGACCTAGATGCCGAACGAAGAATTGTGTTGGCCGGCAATGTCAATCTCATCAGCGTTCATCTCCAATATCACAAGCAAGGCATTTGGAGCGAACACGCTAGCTACACCATACAGCGTTTGCCAGATCACGGAGAACCTGCTGAAGGTAGCTCGGAGGATACTTTTGCGACTGGTAGACTCATCAGTAACCTCAAATACAGCACAAAGAACTACCGTAGCGTTACTTTTTACCATCATAAATCTGGTTTACTCATTCACCGCATGCTTTGTGATCACCCTGGGTCACTCCATGTAAGCGCAACGTTTCAGTCACCCCAACCAGATGAAACGTCTCTACTACTCATTCCATTTGAATCAACATTGGAAACTCACGGCACCCAGCAGCTTGTTAAAGGCGAGGGCGAATGCGCTATCGTGATCTCCCCAGGCCAAGACATTCACAAGGTCTGGCAAAAAACCTGTGGGCAATATGATCCTGAGGGCGGAAAATTTCCCGATGTCATACGTGTGATAGAACAACTTGATCAGGAGGCGGCGGCCAACCTCAAATAATCCCTTAAGAGCATAAATAAAGCAGTCATTTTACACCTATGCTCATTCTTTTTTCCTTGTCTCTCTTTATTTTAAGGATAAAATATACGCGTTATGAAAATATTCAGCATTTTACTAGCATCAGCAGCTTTGATCAGTTGCGCCGACACCGCTCCCATGCCAAAGGGACCCGGCATGGGGCAAAGCGTCGAAGCTATGGACGGGAACCGTGGCGACGTGCCCGGCGTGAATCACCCGAATTACAACCCCAATCCATATGGATATGGGCACGGCTTTGGCAGCGGCTGGTGGTAATTGATTGCAAAGCTCAACACTCTCCCATTTGACAACCAACCATATGAAAACAAAATACACCATGATTGTCGTGGCAGCAGCCGCTCTCAGCAACTGCGCCTCCTTCCAAACCGCCCAGGTCGCCGATTACAACCGTGACGGCTTGGTATCGGATGCCGAATACCGTCAATATCAAAAGCAAAAAAGTGTCGAGGCTAGCAATGTGCAGGTCGAGAGCATGAAGCGTGAAAATGCCGTAGATACCGTGCGGGACGCCAACGAAACACTTTGGAACGTTCACGGAATTCGCAATGCCGTCCGCGCTTTCTAATTGTAGACGAATCTGATCATTTCCGCCTCCTACCACCGTGGGAGGCGGATTTTTTGTATAGGGGAAGCAGCATTCCATGAAAAAATCACTTCCTCGGAAAAATTTGCCTGCCATTTCCCGCAAAAATAGAGTCCAATCTGCCTGCCGCCCAACGCTCCCATGCCGGAAAACTTTTACCAACAAACTGCAACCGCGCCGCAAACGACATTCGATGTCTCATTGCGCCCCCCTGCTTTTTCCGAATTCATCGGTCAGGAAAAAGTCAAAGAACGGCTGATCCTGATGGTGGATGCCGCCAAACTTCGCGGCGATGTGCTCACCCACGTACTGCTTTCGGGCCCGCCTGGATTGGGCAAAACGACCTTGGCCAACATCGTCTCGCAAGCCGTTGGCTCCACCTTACACACGACTTCGGGACCGCAGATCGAAAAAGCGGGCGACCTTGCCGGCATTCTCACGAATTTGCAGAAAGGCGACATTTTGTTCATTGATGAAATCCACCGCCTGCATCCTGCGATCGAAGAGTATCTTTACCCTGCGATGGAAGATTTCCGCCTTGATATCATCATTGATTCGGGCCCATCCGCGCGATCGATTCAGCTGAATCTGCCACGTTTCACTCTGGTCGGTGCCACCACTCGCTCAGGCATGTTGACAGCACCGCTGCGCTCACGATTTGGCATTCTCAATCGACTCGATTATTACACCAAAGAAGAACTTGCCGAAATCATCAAACGTTCAGCGGGACTACTCGATGTCGAAATCGATCAAGCGGGCGCCCTCGAAATCGCCTCGCGATCACGCGGCACACCCCGTGTGGCCAATGCTTTGCTGCGCTGGGTGCGCGACTACGCCCAAGTCAAAGCCAATGCCGTCATCAATGGACCAGTCGCCGATGCCGCACTCGCGATGATCGAGATCGATAACGATGGTCTCGACGAAATGGACAAGCGCATTCTGGAGGCGATCATTTACAAATTCAATGGCGGCCCCGTAGGCCTGAATTCACTTGCTGTAGCCGTCGGTGAAGACGCTTCGACCTTAGAAGAAGTGCACGAGCCTTTCCTTGTGATGCAAGGATTTCTTCAACGCACGCCACGTGGCCGCGTCGCCATGGGATCCGCTTATCAGAAAATCGGTGCACCCTTGCCCAAGCCTTCGTCCACCGATCCTCAAATCCCGTTGTTCTAACCAAAAATTTTCGCTATGCCTGAAAAAACCATCACCGAATTGATCGATCGCTGCCGCGCCACTGGATTGCGCCGCACCAAAGCGCTCGAGCAACTGCTCGTCACTTTGTTAGAACATGCCCGCCCGATGACGCTCAACGAACTCGCTCAGTCGGAACGACTCACCGATCAATGTGATAAAGCCACAGTTTTTCGCCTATTGCAGCGCCTTA
>JBIIAI010000287.1:0-3035 GCA_044239965.1 Akkermansiaceae bacterium | reverse complement strand
GGGTAGCGACATTGCCGGCAAACACGATGGCCCGATTCTTCATTTCACAAGCGGATCAAAAATCGTTAGAGAATGCAGCAAGCCAATTCCGGCAAAGCGCGGACCTCAAAATTTTTCTGCAAGGAGCCCCACCGCGCTGGGCGCAGGATGTCATTACCACATCGATCGCAGGCAAAAATGATGGTGCATTCATCGCTGATGAGTTTCCGTTGCCGATCGCCAATCCGTGGCAAAGTTGGTTGCGTCCTGGCGGCTTTGATTTCACACCCGATGGCAAAGCGGCGATCGTCGCGATGTGGAATGGTGATGTTTGGCGCGTCGATGGTGTGATGGAAAAAGCACCTGCCACGCTGCGCTGGCGTCGCATCGCGAGTGGTTTGTTTCAGCCGCTGGGTGTGAAATTTCGAGGCGAAGAATTGTTCATCACCTGTCGTGATCAGATCGCAAAACTTGTCGATCTCAATGGCGATGGCGAAACCGATTTCATCGAATGTTTCAACAACGATGCGCAAGTTACGGAGCACTTTCATGAATTTGCGATGGGCTTGCAGACCGATGAAGCTGGAAATTTTTACTACGCCAAATCAGCCCGCCATGCGCTCGATAGCGTGGTGCCACAGCATGGCACCCTGTTGCGGGTCAGTGCCGATGGTGCGCGCACCGACATTGTGGCTACGGGATTTCGCGCGGCGAATGGCGTTTGCCTTGAGCCCGATGGTTCGTTTTTTGTCACCGATCAAGAAGGGCACTGGACGCCGAAAAATCGCATCAACCATGTCAAAGCCGGTGGCTTTTATGGCAACATGTACGGCTATAGCAATGTGACCGATATTTCGGATCGGGCGATGGAGCAACCGATGGTGTGGATTACCAATACCAAGGATCGCAGCCCTGCGGAATTGTTGCGCGTGCCGAAAGATCAATGGGGCAATCTTGGCGGCGCGTTGCTGAATCTCAGTTACGGCACAGGCCAGGTGTTTGTGGTGCCTTACGAAGAAGTCAACGGCCAATGGCAAGGTGCGGTCTGTGAATTGCCGATGCCTGCATTTGCAACGGGGGTGATGCGCGGACGCTTTGGGGCCGATGGCGCACTCTATGCGTGCGGCATGTTTGCTTGGGCCGGAAATGCCACCGAGCCTGGTGGATTTCATCGACTTCGCCGCTCGGATCAACCCGCGCGACTTCCTCTCACCATTCGCGCCCATCAAGGCGGCATGCGTGTGACGTTTAGCGAAGCGATGCCCGAAGATGCCGCATGCAGCATGAAAGTTTGGTCGCTGTTGCGTAGCAAAAATTACGGCTCGCAGCACCTCAACGAGCGCAATCTTTCGATCACCCAAACACAATGGAGCGACGATCATCGCAGCGTGACTCTCATCATTCCCGACCTCGCACCAACGCATTGCTACGAACTCAAAATCGGCGATCGCATCATCCACGGAACCATTCACGAACTCGGCACACCATGAAATCACTGCTCTGCACCATCGCGCTTTTCACGGGGATCATGAGCAGCCATGCGGCGGAATCTCCCGCCGCCAGCAAGCCGAATGTGATCATCATTCTCGCCGATGACCTCGGTTATTCCGATCTCGGATGTTATGGCAGTGAGATCGCTACGCCGCATCTTGATGCCCTTGCCAAGGAAGGCTTGCGCTTTTCACAGTTCTACAACTCCGCGCGCTGTTGGCCGACACGTGCCGCATTGTTGACGGGTTATTATCCGCAACAAATTCGCCGTGATCGCTTGCCGACCTTTGCCGGTGGTATGATGAAACAACGTCCCGCTTGGGCACCCTTGTTGCCCGCGCTCTTGAAGTCGGCAGGGTATCGTAGTTATCATTCGGGAAAATGGCACATCGATGGCAGTGTGTTGGCGACGGGATTTGATCGCTCGTGCAACATCGTCAATGGCGGAAATTTTTTCACTAACGCAGGCACTTTCATTGATGACAAACCGCTGAAGCCGGTCAAGTCAGGGCCCGAACACTACATCACGATCACCACCGCCAATTTTGCCATCGAGTGTCTGAAATATCACGCTGCGCAAACTCCCGACAAGCCGTTTTTTCAATACATCGCCTTCCACGCGCCCCATTTTCCTTTGCACGCCTTGCCTGAGGACATCGCCAAATACCGCGACAAGTATGTCGTCGGCTGGGACTCCCTGCGGCAGTCGCGCTACGCGAAACAAAAATCGATCGGCCTGATCACCAGCGAACTTTCGGCGCTCGAACACCAAGTCGGTCCACCCGCGAAATTTCCCGAAGCACAAAAACCGTTGCTGCCCCATGAGGTATTCAACACGCCCGATTGGTCCGACATCACTCCTGCGCAACAGCAATTCCAAGCCGCAAAAATGGCCATTCACGCGGCGATGGTCGATCGCATGGACCAAGAAATCGGCCGCATCATCGCACAACTGAAAGCGATGAATGCCTATGAAAATACCTTGATTCTTTTTGCCTCCGACAACGGCGCGAGTGCCGAAATCATGATCCGCGATGGCGGTCACGATCCCCATGCCGAACTCGGCACTGCAACCACCTATCCCTGTCTCGGCCCGGGGTTTTCCAGTGCGGCAAACACGCCCTTCCGTCGTCACAAATCATGGGTGCATGAAGGCGGCATCAGCACGCCGCTCATCGTGCACTGGCCTCGACTGATCAAATCGCAAAACGCTCTGCGCCATACGCCGGCCCACGTCATCGATGTCGTGCCGACCATCCTTGAGCTTGCAGGCGTGACCAAACCGCAAGAGTGGCAAGGCACTCCCGTTCCACCGGCACCAGGGAAAAGCCTCGTCGCAGCATTTGCCAACGACACAACCATCGAACGCGAGAGTCTGTGGTGGCTGCACGAAGGCAATCGCGCCTCGCGCGTCGGCGATTGGAAACTGGTCGCCCTCCGCGATCACGACTGGGAACTCTACAACCTCGCCAACGACCGCACCGAGCAACACAACCTCGCCAGTCAACATCCCGACCGCGTCAAAACTCTCTCTGATCTCTGGGAAAAACAAACCCAAGCCTTCA
>JBIIAI010000323.1:0-3041 GCA_044239965.1 Akkermansiaceae bacterium | reverse complement strand
TATCACTGCTCCAATTCATTCCATCAGCAGAATACTCTGCGGCATAAACGACGTCGGTTTTCTTCTCTAACAATGGGATTGTCATTTCCAACAGTCCCGTATCAATGCTATGTGTCTGTGCACCTAGAATTGATACTTCCGTGGGATTCAATGCTAATGCATATTCAGTTCCATTGGTAAGACCATCTTCATCGAAGTCACCAGCGAATCCATCCTCAACCAATCCCGGGTAGCGGTTGGCAACCCAAGTCGCGTAGGTTTCTAAGGCATTGACAGTAACCACAAAAGTGCGGACTGCCGTCAGCTTCTCGTCTTTGACAGTCACAGTGACCGTCGCGGTGCCGATGGCATTGGCAATCGGTGTAAGTGAAATAAAACGGTTAGCTCCAGAACCACTGAATACAATACCCGTTGGCGCGAACAGTTTTTTGTTACTCGTCACCGCAGTCACCGTGAGCGATCCTGGTGCCGTTTCCAAATCACCTACCGTGAAAGGAATAGGGGAGCTGGTCGAATTTTTCACCATCTTCCAGGGTGCAATCGTAGAAATATTGGGAGCGTCGTTGACGGGAGCTACACTTACCACCATGGTGCGTGTGATGGTATTGTTGACGGAGCCATTATCAGAAATGGTGAGAGTGATAGTCGCGCTGCCCGATTGATTCGGCGCGGGTGCGATGCTGAATGAACCAGCTGCTGATGGGCTATTGTAGCTCACAACTGGATGAGGAATAACTGATGGATTGCTCGATGTCGCAGTGACGGTCAAAGGTTGCACTTCATTAGCGCCAGAGCTGAGGCCACTGAATGCCACAACCGATGCTGGCCCATCTTCTTTCAATGCCTTCGGTTTGCCAATTTTTGCGAGAATTGGGAGATCGTTCACTTCCTTGACTGTAAGAGTAAAGGGCATAGTGATGCGTTGGGTTTTGTCTGCTGCTACGAGAGTAATGAGAGCTGTGCCACTGCGATTCAAGGCTGGTGTGACTTTGATTGTCCGGTTAGCACCAGTTCCTGCCAACTGTATGCTTTTGACGGGAACCAAGGTAAGATTGCTGCTTGTTGCGGTGATCGTCATTACTGTCAACGGAGAATCAGGATCTACTAGGGAAAATGGCACCAGTCCTGTGTTCGTGTCTTCCGAAATGCTCATGTCTTGTAGACCAACAATACCCACTGGATCATTCACCGCCGTCACCGCGACATTGAAGCTACGGCTCACTTGGTTGTTCTCCGCCTGTCCATCATCGACCGTAACGGTAATCACTGCCGAGCCACTGGCATTGGCCATGGGTTTGTAGCGCAAGCGTCCGGTACTGTTAGGATTGGTGTAATCCACGACCGGATCAGGAATCAACGCGGGATTGCTCGAACGCGCGATGACATTTACTTCTTGCGTTTCGCCACCTGCCGTGATGCCACTGAGTGATATCGTTTGCTCGCCTTCATCTTCCAAGATCGCAGCGGGATCCGCTATGACAGCCAATGTAGGTGCTTTATTGGGAGCGCTGCCCACGGAAACATCAAACAATGGGCTCGCCGTCATCCACTTGGAGCCTACGCGTGGCTGAACACGGAGCGTGTATTGCTCGCCATTGGCGAGCGCTTTACCCGCTGTAGTAGTATTAAGCGAAATTTCCTTGGCCGATGCGGGAATGGAAGTCAGAACACGACGGCTGAGCCAATCACAGTTGGTAAAAGAAATATCATCGATGAATACACCCGAATAATTGGCAGAACTATGAGGATTCACCATATGTTCTGTGCCTGGAGCTTTGCGAATCAACATGCGTACGCGTGTAGGGACACCGACAGTCTCGCTAGGGAAATTAAGTTTCAACTGATCCGTATAAGCACTCTCCGTAATATTGTAGGGTGCGGCGAGAGCAGACGCGCCGGCCTTAGCCGAACCTGGAAAATCTTTCCAATCGCCGTTATCATTCATTACATATTGCCAGACAAATGTTACATTACTGCTGATGTATGCAACTTGACGATAGTAATTCAAAGTAGATGACGCATTGGGTAAAATCATGCGATCAAGCTCGATCCACTGCTCCGTCTGCGCCACATTCGTGTAGGCCAAATTGAACGCCTTGGAGCCACTACGCACATACGTGCTGGCGCGTTGTGCATAATTTTTTACAGGGCCTTCCATCACAAATGTCGAAGTAGAATCCTCTGCGCCTTCAGTGCCACTCAGTGCAGCTTTCTCACCCACTTCCAAACGATACTCTTCAGCAATATTCATCCCTGCAAGGGTATATTTCGCGCCTGCTAGTGGAGGATTGTTGGTTCCTTCTAGCTTAGGCGTTGTCAACAAGTGATCGGGATTAAAAAACGTCACTTCATAGCTGTGGCTGCTTGGAACATTAGTTCCCGTCATTCCTGAGACAGTTACTTGATATGTGGTGTCCGCTCCACCAATCGCAAAATTTTCTACCTGCCATGCAATCGCATTGTTTCCAAAACCCTCTCTAAACTTCACATTACTAACAGTTTGCGCGACACCTGCCTTCGTTACTGAGACGGTGGCAGCGGAAAACCCTGCACCTGGATAGCTCAGCGACCAGAATTCTGTCGCGTGTGTCCATGGGCAATAACCTGCATTCGGCCAGGGAATGAAACGAGGAGCCACGGTAGCGAGTTCCGTGCTACGCTGACGCACGTAGAGAGTGTTTGCCTGACGTAACGTCTCACTGACGTAGGGAACATCACCCGTAGCAAAATCTGTTGCCTGAGTGTAGATAAGCCAGCGTCGATGTCCGACATCACGATTACCAGCATCTTCCTTCATGTAGGCGTCCATTGCGCCGGGGCCATAGAAACCTAAAGTAATGTTGCCAAAAAAACTACCATTACCCGCAGCAGAACTAAAGCAGGTACTACTCGTGGCAGGATCGTGCGAAGCGAAGTCATTTCTACTTATCAATAGTGCCGACTTGCGCGCTGCTACCACTTTGGTCACCGCACTCGCAGCACCATAGGGATCACCCTCTGTCACCACAGTCGATGCCGTATTCATTGTCACTGACGCAGGC
>JBIIAI010000109.1:0-10286 GCA_044239965.1 Akkermansiaceae bacterium | reverse complement strand
CAAGCGGCTCCATGTGCCGCGCACGCCACAGGCGGGTTCGTTCTGGTGAATGAGTTTGATACGGGTGACGATAGCTTCATCAAGAGGGCGGGGTTGCGCTTGGCGCTGTTGGTAGTAGGCGCTGGAGTGTAGTGCCCCCCTGTGAATTGGACAGCCTGTAGTGTTAATTAGGCTGCGTTGCATAGTTGTTGGTAGTATTGTTGAGGTGAGAGATATTTGAGAGATTGGTGAGGTCTGTGTTGGTTGTAACGATCGATCCAAGCGCGGAGTTTAAGTCGAGCATGTTGGATGGACTGGAAGCGGTTGCACCATGCAAATTCTTCTTTGAAGGTTTTGATGAAGCGTTCGCAGAGGCCGTTTTGTTGAGGTGTATAAGGGGTGATGCAACTAGAATACGATCCTTACTATCACGTTACGAAATACGCAGCAACAGCTCCAGCTGAAGATTTTGCGGAAGTATTCTGGCTCTATCTGAAACACAAAGGCAAGCTGCCTAAAAAATTTGAAACTGAGGCGATAAGCCGTAAATGGAATTTTGTTGCCGAGCTCCGAAAAAGCCGTTGAGCAAGCATAAACCAGTTACCTATCAAAATCTGTTTCTATCCATCTACGATGATTCCCCCATCAAAGTATTCCAAATATAAATAACAGGTTGAGCGTAATTGAAACAATCAGAATGATAGGCAGGATGATGCAAAAGAGGATGACGTTGATTTTGACGTAGTCCATTCCGCCTGGGAAGATGGGGTTGAGGATTTTGGCTAGGCGTTGGAGAAAGTTGGCACATAGATTGAAAAGTGCATGCCAGATTCCGTTTCCTTTGTCATGGAACATGGGGGCCTCCTCTTCTCACTAAGCGACTGAAGACTCCTGTGATGCTTTGGCATGTGGCTACGGCGACAAAACAGATCGCTAGGCTGGCGCATGCGCCCACGACGACGACTGAGGCTAAGGCTGCTTCATGGATTTTGAGTGGGTCTTTTTTGTCGATATTTTCTGGAGGCATGGGGAGAGGATTCATTAGGTTCTTACTTTTGACGTTCTTCCCGGACTAAAAATGCTGTCTTCCGCATGGCAGACGGAAGACAGCTTACGGTAGGGAAATAACCAGATTTTTGTTAGACCTCAATTTTCCATGGGGCGCGGATGGGTTGATTCATGAGGGCGTTGGCTTCGGGGAGGTCGAAGGTCATGGTTTTTTGGTCGAACTTGAGGTTCTTGTTGAGACGGTGCGCCATGACGCCCATGTTGACCATGGTGCATGACCAGAAGCCGTTTTGTTCGTTGAGAGCGAATTTTTTGCGCGTGCGCACGCTCTCGTGGAAGTCGACGATTTGCTCCGGAGGATCGGGCAGGGCGGCGAGTTTCTTGTCGAGATCTGGGATGTCGGAGCGGAAATTTTTGAAGATTTTCCCTTTCGGACCTTCGATGTAGGCGGCGTCTTTGTCTTTGTTTTCGCCATCGAGGATGATCTTGCAACCATCCGCGTAGGTGAACTCGATGCGACGCCAGGTGCCGATGGCATCACCGTCTTGAGGATCGGCATCGATTTCGACTGAGATCGGCGCTTGGTCGTCTTTGTTGAGAATGTATTGCACGGGATCGAGGTAATGCTGCCCCATGTCGCCGAGGCCACCGCCATCGTAGTCCCAGTAACCGCGGAAGGTGCCGTGCGTGCGGTGGGCATTGTAGGCTTTCATCGGCGCAGGGCCAAGCCACATGTCGTAGTTGAGTTGTGGTGGAACGTCTTGTTTCGGAAGATTGGTTTTGCCGACCCAGAAGAATTTCCAGTCGAAACCGGTGACACCGGAGACGGTGACCTTGAGTGGCCAGCCAAGCAGGTCGTTCATGACGGCTTTTTTGATTTGTTTCACAGGCACGCCCATGCCGTAGAAGCCATCTTTGAAGCGGAACCAGGTATTGAGGCGGAAAATGCGATTGTGTTTTTCCACGGCCTTCACCATCGCCATGCCCTCGCCGATGGTGCGGCTCATGGGCTTCTCGCACCAAACGTCTTTGCCGGCCTTGGCAGCCTCGATGGCCATCAGAGCATGCCAATGCGGCGGCGTAGCGACGTGAATGATATCGATGTCTTTGCGGGTGAGCATTTCGCGGAAATCTTCATAGCCCTTGATGCCATTTTGTTCGGCTTTCGCGTCATTCATGCGCTGTGCCAAATGGTTTTTATCGACATCGCACAAGGCTAGCAACTTACCAGGCATACCGAGGTGGGACGCACTGATACCGCCGCAACCGATGATGCCACGAGTCAGTTGGTTCGAGGGGGCTGTCTGACCATTGAGGCCGAGAACATGCCCCGGCACAATCTGGATCGAGGCGTATGCCGCGAGCGTTTTTAAAGCATTTCTGCGTGTGATAGTTGTCATAACAGTTTAGCTACGCAAGAGCGCTAGAGAATTTTTCAGGAAAATGCTCAGGGGCTAAAAAACTCATGACATTTAGGGACTTGTTAGAAGCGGACTGAAGTCCGCGCTCCATCAATCCTCGTCGTCTTTGGAGCCTTTGACGCGGACTTTTCCGCGGAGTTTGGCCTCGATGAAGGCATCGAGATCGCCGTCCATGACAGGTTGGATGTTGCCTGTTTCTTGCCCTGTGCGGAGGTCGAGAATTTTCTGATAAGGCTGGAATACGTAGGAACGGATCTGGTTGCCCCAGGAGACGTCACCTTTTTCGCCGTAGGCGCGTTCGGATTCCGCTTTCTGCTTGTCTTCCTCGATTTGGAAAAGTTTCGCTTTGAGAATCTGATAGGCTTGCTCCTTGTTCGCACCTTGAGTCCGCGAGGCGGAGGAACGAATGAGGATGCCTGTGGGAAGGTGGCGCAGGATGACGCAAGTTTCCACTTTGTTCACGTTCTGGCCTCCTTTGCCGCCGGATCGCGTGGTCTGGATCTCTATGTCTTTTTCGTTGATCTCAATTTTGATTTCCTTGGAAATTTCGGGCGTGGCATCGATCGAAGAGAACGATGTGTGGCGCTTGCCTGCGGCATCGAAAGGCGAAATGCGCACAAGACGGTGCACACCGCGTTCATTTTTCAGATAGCCGTATGCATACTCGCCAGTGATCTTGATGGTGGCCGAGCGGAGGCCCGCTTCATCGCCGTCTTGCCAGTCGAGCGTTTCCACCTCAAAGCCTTTGCGTTCAGCCCAGCGGGTGTACATGCGGTGCAGCATTTGCGCCCAATCGCAAGCCTCCGTGCCGCCAGCACCTGCGGAAATTACGAGGTAGCAGTTGCCGGAATCGTTCGGCTGATTAAGAAGAGTCAGCAACTCAAAGGAAATGATGTCTTGGTCCAATTTCGCGAACTCCTGGGATGCTTCGCGTGCGGTATCGAGGTCATCGAATTCCTTGGCTAGAGAGACAGCAGCGTCGATGTTGTCCACGCGCGTTTCCAGCTCTAGGAAAGTGCTGACTTTTTTCTTCATCGCACTGGCTTGGCCGTTGACCTCGCGAGCGCGATCAGCGTTGTTCCAGAATTCAGGTTGAGACATGGAGGTCTCTAGCTCAGCAATTTTGTTTTCGAGGCTAGGGATGTCAAAGATACCTCCTGAGCTTCGAGAGACGGCCACGGAGGCCATCGGTATCGAGCGACAGGAGGTCGGCAGTTGGAAGTTCGGACATGACGGGCGGAACGTGGAGGAAAGCAGGCGTTTTGGCAAGGAGGATTATCAGAAATGCATTGTTGCAGCTTTAATAAAAAAAACACGCGCATCGGTGAGGATGCGCGTGTGAATCAGAAATCGTCGTTTTACGCGAATCAATGCTCGCGGCAGAATGCCTCGAAGCGGTCGAGACCCTCGGCGAGGACGTCAAGCGTGGTGCAATAGCTGAGACGGATGCCGTCATCGTAACCGAAGGCGATGCCGGGGATGGCGGCGACTTTGTAGCGAGAAAGCAATTTGTCGCAGAGGTTCATCGATTTCAGACCGAGCTTGCCGGTGTAGACGAAGAAATAGAACGCACCTTCTGGCTCGACCACGCGGATGTTCGGGATCTGACGAAGACGGCCGAGCATGAACTGACGACGGACGTCGTATTCACCAACCATGTCGCTAACGAATGTTTGGTCGCCAGTGAGTGCGGCCAAGGCGCCGTATTGAGCAAACGAGCATGCGTTCGAAACAGTGTGGTTCTGGATTTTCTCGATCGCTTCGGCCAAGGCGCGAGGAGCGGCGGTATAGCCGAGGCGCCAGCCAGTCATCGAATAGCCTTTGGAGAAGCCATTGACGGTGATGGTGCAGTTGTAAAGCTCGTCGCTCAATGAAGCGATGGAAACATGCTTGGCGTCGCCGTAAACAAGTTTCTCGTAGATTTCATCGGAAAGAATCGTGATGTCCTCAGAAAGAGCAACTTCGCCGAGAGCGAGCAGTTCTTCTTCTGTGTAAATGGCACCGGTAGGGTTGCCGGGAGAGTTGATGATGACCATCTTGGTGCGTGGGGTCATGGCATCCTCGAATTGCTCGGGAGTCATTTTCCAGCCCGTAGCCTCGGTGGTTTCGATCACCACGGGCACACCGCCAGCGAGCAAGACCATTTCAGGATAGCTGACCCAATACGGTGCAGGAATGATGACTTCGTCGCCTTCTTCTACCATCGCGAGGATCGCCATGTAGCATGCCATTTTGGCTCCGCCGGTGACGCAAATGTCTTTTGCATCGTAGGAGAGATTGTTGTCAGCCTTGAGCTTGGCAGAGAGAGCTTCGCGGAGCTCAGGAATACCTGAAGCGGCAGTGTATTTGGTGAAACCTGCCATCAAAGCGGCAGCACCAGCTTGTTTGACATGCTCTGGAGTGTCCATGTCGGGTTCGCCACCGGCCAAACCGTAGACTTCTTCGCCTCGTGCCTTCATGGCCTTGGCTTGATTGGTGATCGATAGGGTAAGTGACGGAGAAACTTTTTGAATTCGTGATGAGATGCTTTCCATGGCTGCGCGGTGTAGTGATTAGTAGCCCCTCAGACGGGCAACGGAACTATGGAATCGCGCGTCGCCTGCGGTGCGGACGACCGTTTTGCCCATTCCACCGCCGCAAGGCAAGCCCAAAACGGAGTTGCGGGAAAAGATTTGCTCCATACCCTTTTGTTGCTTCTCTTTCTCAACACAGAGCTTTTCAAAAGACAAACGTAGCCAGTTTCAGCGCGCAAAAAACGTATCAACTGGAACTCAAGTATTGCCGCAAATGAAGGGGGTTTGCGGATTTATCAAAGTCTAGCGAGGGACACTTGATCGTGATCAATACTCAAAATTTCAAACGCGATGTTTTCATCATATCGCGATTTAGTTTGTCGCACACCAGACGGCAGAGCTCGAACACCATCGGATCGGCGATCTGATAGAGCACCTGTGTGCCCTCTTTGCGGCGACTCACCACCCCGGCATCGTGAAGCATTTTTAGTTGTTTCGAAACATTCGCCTGGCTGGTGGGCAAGACATCGACGATGTCCGAAACGCTGCGTTCGCCCGCTTTCAACTCCTGCACGATCGCCAAACGGCTGGCCTCCGAAAAGGCTCGGAACAAATTGGCCACGCGCTCCAGTTGTATGGCATCCAGTTTCGTCATGCCCTCATTATAAAGAGAAAAATAAAACTTGCAAGAATAACCATATAGGAATATATTCATTCACACACAAACCGCACAGACTATGAAAATCAACGCCACAGAACTCCAAAACAGCCTTCAATCAGGAAAAAACATCAGCCTCATTGATGTGCGCACGCCCGTCGAGCATGACGAAATGCACATTGCCGGATCGCACTTAATGCCGCTCGATCAGCTCGATCCCACAGCCGTCAAGTCGGCCTCGTCCGCTGCCGAGCAATGCGTGCTCATCTGCCGGGGCGGAAAACGCGCGGAACAGGCCTATCAAAAATTGCAAGCCGCAGGTTGCAGCAATCTCACCATTCTCGATGGCGGAGTGCTCGCTTGGGAAGCCAAGGGACTTCCCCTCCAGCGCAGTGAGCGCAAGGTATTGCCATTGATGCGTCAAGTGCAATTGATCATCGGACTTCTCGCCCTCACCGGTTCCATCCTCGCGATGACAGTGCACGCAAACTTCGCTCTCATTCCCGCATTTCTCGGCTGCGGCCTCACCCTCGCCGGCTCGACGGGCTGGTGCGGCTTGGCCATTTTGCTCTCCAAAATGCCTTGGAATAAAGTCGACGGCTGCTGCTCCCAAGCGAAATCATGCAGCTTGTCCTAACATGATCTAATCAACAGCCGCTAATCGGCACCGAAGCGAGGAACCACGCGAAAGGCAAAAGCCATTTTCTCCTCAAACCTCTTTCTCCACCAAATCATTCATCCAGCCACCTCGTGCGGTGACCCATTTTCCTTTGCGGATGACGGTCGGGAAGCCGAAGCCGTGTTGCGCGGCGGCGGTGAAAACATCCCAGGCTTGGCTGGCGAGAATGCCGGAAATCACCACTTCCCCGCCCGGCTTGACCAGTTGGGCGATGACGGGAAACGCTTGGATTAAAATCGTGGAAAACAAATTCGCAACGACGACGTCGTATTTTTTGCGAGGCTTCCACTTGAGCACGTCTTTTTCCTCCAACTTTACGCCCTCGACGCCGTTGCGCACAAGGTTATCGGCGGTGGCTTTCACAGAATAGGGATCGAAGTCACAGGCATACGCTTCTCCTGCACCAACTTTTTTGGCAGCGATCACCAACAATCCCGTTCCCGTGCCCAAATCGGCAACCGACCAGCCCTCAGGACGACTGCGGCCAATGTCTACGAGCAAGCGCAGGCAAGTGGAAGTGGTAGCATGATCACCCGTGCCAAAAGCCATTTCGGCTGGGATCGAGAGGATTTCGCGGCCATGGTTCTCAGCGGCAAGTTTTTTCAGCTTCTTCGGATCGGCTTCGGTGGTGACACCAAAAACGTCACGGATTTTCAGCAAGGGCTGATCTTTCACAACGGGGGTCGCCCATTCGGCGCGCTGGATTTTCCGCACTGAACCGCCAAACTGCTCGACGATCGCAGCAGCTTCTTTTTCCGTGCCGCAAAACACGCGCACACGAGAAGACTTCCCGCCTTTGAGAATCTCGATGACAAAATTCGGATTGCCGCGGAAACGATCTTCCCACGCATCCATCCACTTAACTCCGGACAATTTGGACCACTCGTACATCGATTCGATTCTAGGCTAAAGGTTGAAAATAAAAAATGCTTGTGGACGGAAATCACACAAGCAATGGAATAAAGACGAAAAAATAAGAAAAAATGGAGCGGGCGATGAGATTCGAACTCACGACATCCACCTTGGCAAGGTGGCGCTCTACCACTGAGCTACGCCCGCTTTCGCGTTACGCAAAATTTGCGTGCGCGAAATCTACATATTTTCCGAAGATGCGCAAGCGAAAACGTGAAAAAAGATGAATTTAATTCTCATGCCTTGATTTTGCGAGGGTTTCACGCTTTCCTGTGCGCGCACATGTCCGACAAACTCGCCCAAATCATCGCCACCAAGCACCGCGAAGTGGAAGCTCTGATGCCGAAAGCTGCGCTGCTCAAAGCCGCCGCGTTGCAACGCAATGAATTCCGGGGCTTCCGCTCGGCTCTCGATCGTGGTCCACATCAGTTGGGCGTGATCGCTGAAGTGAAAAAAGCATCGCCTTCCGTGGGCATCATCGATCCTTCGTTCGATCCGGTATTGCAAGCGAAGCTCTACCTCGATGGCGGTGCCTCGTGCATGTCGATCCTCACCGACGAGGAGTATTTCCAGGGCTCACTTTCCTACCTCTCGCGCATCTCCGAGTTTTCCCAAGCGCCCCTGCTGCGCAAGGATTTCACGATTCATGAAGTGCAAATTCACGAAGCTATCATTGCTGGGGCCGATGCGATTTTATTGATCGTCGCCGCGCTCGATGACGAGCTGTTGAAACGCCTTTATCACACAGCCAAGGATCTGATGCTCGATGTGCTCGTCGAGGTTCACGATCTGCCAGAAATGGAGCGCGCGCTAGAACTGGGTGCGGATTTGATCGGCATCAACAATCGCAATCTCAAAACCTTCGCCATCGATCTTGCCACCACCGAAGCCCTCGTCGATGAAGTGCCAGAGGATGTTCTGTTAGTCTCCGAGTCTGGAATCAAAACCCTCGCCGATGCGCAACGGGTGCTCGATGCCGGCGCGAATGCCGTCTTAATCGGCGAGTCGCTGATGCGTTCCGCCGACCCAGCCATCGAGATCGAAGGCTACCTCAACCTCGTCGCCAGTGATAGCTTTGACGCGGATGATGCGGTGGAGGTGTAGATGCTTGATCTGACCGATTCGGCTGATCAGTCTGATCGTGTAAATCACACACCCACAACCACAGCAGAAATTTCACGGTAATGAGGGGCGCGGCGGTGCTCGAAGAGAAAGACGCTTTGCCAAGTGCCGAGGGTCATTTTTCCGTTGATGATCGGGATCACTTCGCTGGTTCGGGTAAGAGCCATGCGAATGTGACTGGGCATGTCATCGGGGCCTTCGTAGGTGTGGGTGAACCACGGAGTGTTTTCGGGAACAAGGCGTTCGAAAAATTCTTCGAGGTCATGACGGGCTTCGGGATCGGCATTTTCCATGATGACGAGGCTGGCACTGGTGTGTGAGACAAAGACGGTGATCGTGCCCTCGGTTACACCGCTGCGTGCCACTAAGGCTAACAATTTTGCGGTGATATCATAGGTGCCTTTGCCGCGTGTGCTGACATAAAATTGCTCGCTCGCCGTTTTCATGACATCATGCGTGAGAAACGGTGAGCACCATTTTGCCGATGGCTTGGCCATTTTCCAATATCCCATGAACCTCACGCAAGCTTTCGCAGGAAAGCACACCGTGATGAGCGGTGGCAGTGTGTTGGATGATTCCTGAGTCCACGGACGAGGCAAGTTGGTTGAGAATTTCCCCCTGTCGCGCCAGATCGGGCGTCTGGAATTTGGCGCGGGCAAACATAAACTCCCAGTGAATGGAAACGCATTTCGCCTTGAGCGGATCACCGATGCGCAAGGCTTCGCGCGGTTCGACAATCAACAACAAGGATCCTTGCGGCGCGATCAATTCACTCATCACTTGCCAGTAGAGATCGGTATTTACGAAGTTCGCAATGTAATCGACTTGTGCGAAACCGAGAGTCGCGCATTGATCTAACAAATTTTCGTAGTGATTGATAACATGGTCCGCACCCATACGCTCACACCACTCGATGGTCTCAGGACGAGAGGCAGTAGCAAGCACCGTGAGACCCGCTTGTTTGGCGAGTTGAATCGCCACCGAACCAACACCACCCGCGCCGCCGATGATGAGAATGGTTTTGCCTGACTCGACTTTCATGCGGTCGATCATGCCTTCCCAAGCAGTCAGCGTGGTCAGCGGCAAGGAAGCAGCTTCTTCATGCGTAAGACGTTGCGGCTTGCGGCCAACGATGCGTTCATCAACGCATTGATACTGCGCGTTGCAACCAGGGCGCGTGATGTCACCGGCATAGTAGACGGGATCGCCAATGCGAAAACGTGTAACTTCAGAGCCAAGGGCCACAACTTCTCCGCTCGCATCCCAGCCGAGGATTTTCGGTTCGGCAATCGGCGTTTTTTGCATCGCACGCACCTTGGTATCCACAGGATTCACCGCGATGGCATGCACTTTGACCAAAACATCATGTGGCCCAGGTGTGGGCATTGCCGTCTCAAAGGCGACAAAACATTGCTCATCTGTCACAGGGTAAAACTGAGTAACTCCGTAGGCGATCATCGCCGCCGATGATTCCTCACGATTGACGCAAGGGCAATGTTTTTTCGTGGCTTCGGCACGTTTCCCTCAACGAAAAATGCCCCACCTTTTCCCGCAACGGGAGTGAAGGATGGGGCATGTATTTTTGGCGTGATTGATCGAAAATCAATCGAGATCTTTTTTCTCAAGAGATGCCTTGAGGTGCGCGAGGAATTTTTCCGTGGTCGGGTGCTCGGACGCAAAGAAGCGGGTGAACTCTTTGCCTTCGTGATCGAGCAAGATCACGGTGGGATAACCTTCGATTTCGAACTTTTTCGCCCATGGCTGATTTTTCTTGGCCACTGCCTTGTCAGCTTTCGGGAAGTCCAGCTCGACCAAAATGAAATCCTTGGATGCGGCATCGACAAATTCTTTTTTCGAGAAAACATTCTTGCGCATGGCGATGCAGGGCGGGCACCAGTCGGAACCAGTGAACTCGACCAAGATCGATTTTTTCTCTTTTTTCGCCTTTTCCATAGCGGCATCAAGATCGGTGGACCAGCCATCGAGGTTGGCGT
>JBIIAI010000286.1:0-3068 GCA_044239965.1 Akkermansiaceae bacterium | reverse complement strand
TCCAGTTGTCATTGGTGGTCCATTCGCTATCGACGGAACCATTCCAGTTGTAATCAGCTGCCATCGCAATGATGGGAGTCAAGGCGGTGATGAGCGAGCAGGAGGCGGCAATGCATTTCGCCGAGAGAGGAGAGTTCTTGGGTTTCATAATCGAGTTGTTTGGAAGCGTTGAGGGTTTGGGTTGACGACCAATATTCGACGAATTGTTGGCATTTGTCTTCTGCTGCTTGTTACACGATTTGTGCAAAATGTTACACTTTATGGTTCGAGACCTTTCTAGGCGCGAGCGGCTTTTTGGTTTTTCGCGAGATTGGTTCTCGAAGAAGAAGCCTGAAGAGTAGCGCAAGAGATCGCCAGTATGAGGAGTAATCGATACCAATCGCGCAAAGTATGATACTAGGAAGGCATGATCTCATCACGTGCCGAACAATCGGTTGCAAGCGTCTCAGATGAGTTCATAAGAGTAATCATCGCTTGTTAGTCATTCGAGCCGTTTAGAACAGAATTTCAGAATTTTGCAGAATTCAAAAATCTTTGAAACCTCTGTGCTGGTTGAATTGATTGCCGTTGGGGTTTTGCATTCGTAATTTCAGTCGTTCAACTTGTTGAGGTGTTAGTTCAGATACGGGGCACCATTGAATTACTTTTGAGGGAGCGGACCATGGAAACATGGGGACATATTCGATGATCGCAAATGCTCGATCATCAGCAAAACCAATGAAATCGACGGATCGGATACCTTTTTCTCCGATGGCAAGTTGAGACGGTTCAACTTGTCTTATGCATTCCGTTGCGCAACCACTTACGAGAAACGATAGTGCAAAGCTAAATGAGAAAATGCACTTTGCTGATGGTTGCATCATTTTGTTAGGAAATGGGATCTTCAACATGAAAACAAAGCTTTGTGATTACTTCCATCAGGTGCCGAACAATCGGTCTCCAGCATCGCCGAGGCCGGGGAGGATGTAGCCGTGTTCGTTGAGGCAACGATCGAGTGCGGCGGCGTAGATCGGCACATCGGGCCAAGCTTTTTCGAAAAGTTCTACGCCTTCGGGTGCTGCGACGAGGCAGGCGAAACGAATGTTTTTTGCGCCAGCATCGCGAAGTTGTTTGACGGCTTCGATGGCTGATCCGCCAGTGGCGAGCATCGGGTCGAGCAAAATGATTTCACTTTCTGCTAGGGAATCGGGAAGGTTGGAGTAATAGGTTTTAGGCTGCAACGTTTCCTCATCGCGCTTGAGTCCGATGTGAGCGACGCAGGCTTGGGGGATGACATCGAGAAATCCATCGAGAAAGCCGAGGCCTGCACGGAGGATCGGCACGAGGATGACGGGGGATTGGAGTCGCTGTGCGGATATTGTTTCGAGCGGAGTCTCGACGGAGTAATGCTCGGTGCCAAATGTTTCGCACAAGTAAGGCGTCATGAGCGTGGCGACGCGGCGCACGCTTTGGCGAAACAGATGCGGCGGGCAGTTTTTTTGGCGCAGGATTCCCAGTTCGTTGGCGATGAGCGGATGCTTGAGTTCCTGAAACATGATATTGGTTAGGGCGCGAGACGTTTTTTGAGTTCCTCTTGGCTGATGCCGAGATTGATCGAGGCTTTCTTGATATCGTTATCGGCAAGCTCAACAGCACGTTGGGCGAGCTGCGAAACGACCCAATCGATGATGTTTCCTGAGGGCGCTGAATTGATCATTCGATCCAGTGCGTCATCAAGCTTGATGCGTGAGGTGATGGGTGCCGAGGCTAACGGAATATCGGCAGGCAAGAGCACTGAAGATGAAGCGAGCGCGCAGGCACGAGCGATGGTGTTTTCGAGCTCGCGCACATTTCCTGGCCAATGGTGCGTTTGCAAGGCGCTGATAGCTTCTTGAGAGAGGCGGATGCGTGCCATGCCGTTCTTGCGCGTGATGCGTTGGAGGAAGTATTCGGCGAGCAGGGGAATGTCGTCTTTGCGTTCGCGTAGCGGCGGGATGCGCACCTCGACCACGTTGAGTCGGTAGTAAAGGTCTTCGCGGAAACGGCCGGCGCTGACTTCTGCGGCGAGGTCTTTGTGTGTGGCGGTGATGATGCGCACATCGCTGGTTTGTGTTTCGTTCGAGCCAACGCGGGAAAACGTTCCGTCTTGCAATACGCGCAGCAATTTTACTTGGATTGATAGCGGCATGTCGCCGATTTCATCGAGAAATAGCGTGCCGCCATCGGCTTGTTCAAAGCGTCCTGCGCGTCGTGCGATGGCACCCGTGAACGAACCTTTTTCGTGACCGAAGAGTTCAGACTCTAACAGGTTTTCGGGGATGGCACCGCAGTTGAGTGGAATCATTTCCTTGAGTCGGCGCGGTGAATACTCGTGAATGGCTTTGGCGATCAGTTCCTTGCCCGAGCCGCTTTCGCCAGATACCAAAACAGGTGCGTCAGAGCGAGCAACACGACCGACGATTTTAAAAACGTCTTGCAGCGCACGGGATACGCCGATGATTTTGACGCGTCCGTCTTGGGCGGGCGAAGCGGCCGATGAGGTATCGGCAGAGCGGCGATCCTCGGCGAGTTGTAGTGCGGATTCGAGAACGGAGCGCAATTCGAACGCGAGTGATTCTTTGCGCAACACATCATGCGCACCACGTTGTGTGGCCTCGATGACTTGACCAGTCGTCGGGAATCCTGCGATTAAGATTACGAGGGTAGCAGGTGATTGCGCCTTGATTTTGCCAAGCAACTCCATACCGTCGAACGGTTGGAGATCGATGGAGGAAAGGACAACATCGACATGCGTTTTGGTAACAACCTTGATGGCATTGTCGGCGTTATCGGTGCGTAAAATTTTGAGGTCTTTGGCGGCAAGGTGTTTGGTCGCCCAATCGAGAAATTCAATTTCTTGATCGACGATGAGAACAGTCTGCGCTGTGGGTGTTTCCGACATGGGGCGGAAACAGAAAAGCAGAATTCTGGAGTTTGGCACGCACAAAGAGTGCCATGAGTGCATTTAACCCATGCAAATGAAAGGATTTCATGGATCGAGTAGGTGTCACGACCTGCGCAAAAAAATGCGATGCATCGGTGATGTCTCG